>DATAVA010000032.1:0-30023 GCA_036267975.1 Steroidobacteraceae bacterium
GCGGCGCCTGGCCACTCACAACCGCTACTTCGCCACGCTGGGCGAAGTACTGCAAGCCGTCCGTGCTTGCTTCGATCGCTGGCGCAAGCCCAACAAGGTGCTGCATAGACTATGCTGCATTACTTAAGACGCTGTGTTTAGAATGTATAAATTCCTCGGATGGCAATTCTCGCCAGCTAACGGAGCTCCAGCTTGGCGTGCGACTTCCGAGATTCGCCGAATAACGAACTCGCCTTCCTCTTTCGTAAGGCCCGATACGAATGGACAAATCGGCGCTTTCCAACGTGGAAGTCCCTCTTCATTTTCGGCCGCTGCGATGTGGTTAACGAACTCTAAAACCCTCTTCTCCAATTCAACGCGATGAGCGGTAACCGTGACTTCCTGCAACGTCTCAGGTGGCGTAGACGACGGTCCCGCGGAATTAGAAATCGGAGCGGATGATGACGATTCGTCGGCACCCTCCGCGGTGCTGGCAGCAAGTGCCACAATGCCAACGGCGACAATGAGCATCAGCAGTCGGCTATCCAATGAAGTATCTCCGACGTGGAGGCATGCAGCATGCCTCCGCTGCATAGGCCGTACCCAATTTCAAAAGCTACCGCTCGAGGTACATGGGAGTCAACAAGCATGGATTACCGTTTGCCAACGCGAAATGAACAGAATGGCCGCTCAGAGTGTTCACTTTCAACGCTAAAAACCGGGTTAAACCGCTCGATAGGGCCGGCGGCGACTGGCCAAATTCGTCGCGTACAAGACATCCTGCGTTCTCTGAGAGAAGTTCGGTCGGACGTCCTAAAATCCGTGGAGTCTTTGACGCTCTGTCCATCACCGGCTACTTCACTTTGCTGGCGGCCGCGATGATAGCTTCCTGGTCGTGGTGGGCGAGCGCGTCCCGTACACCAACTTCCGAATAGCCGGCGATACGAGCGAGGATCACTCGAGCCGGCATAGCATGACCCTCGCTTTTCCAGCGCGCCATCTGAATCAGTGAGCCCATGGCGTCGCGTCGCAGCATAGCGAGAAGACGCGGGTCACGGTTCTGAGTTAACTCCATCAGGGCCAAGGACGATTTATTGCGGTCTGACCATTCCGGAGAGTTGAGCATGGAGACAAAGGGCTCATACGGAACTCGAATTACGGCGTGCTGCCGATTGGGAACCATTTTTGTAAATACCCAAAGGGCGCGCATTGCATTGTTTCGGACGCTTCCGGATGGGTCGCTGACGGCATAGACCAGATCGCTCACCACGGCCTGCTTGTCATCGACATAGCCCAAAAGCAGCGCCGCTATAGCACGCTGCTGCGCGTCCGCGGACTCTCGCAACACCAGGCGCAGTTGCTTCTCACTCTTGTGGGCAAGCTCAATGAAACGATCTTGCGCCGCACGAATCGCTGGGTCGCGTGTCAACGCGTGTCCTTGTGTATCGTCTTCGTCCGCGTGGCCAGCGCGGACGGCCAACGGAAGCGCCTCATCGAAATCGGAGCTGGCCTTTAAGATTTCCTCATCAAGCCGCTGTGTCCCGTGCGGTTCTTCATGCAGCTTTAAAGTGGGCGCGCCTGATTCCTGCACACCTATATAGACGATGGCGTGGCCGCTGTCGCAGCAAACGAGATTGGTACTTGCGTGGATAATGCCCAATGCCTCCAACGGCTTCGGGGATTCGGCCCACCGCCGACCAACAAGTTGAACGTTGTCCCCTTCCTTAAATGGCAGGGCTTTCCTTAGTGATTCAACAGGCACCTTGTTCATCCCGTAGAAATCTATGATCCCTATGGTCAGATTGCTCGGAGGCTGTTGTGCCAGGGCCGCCGCCGAAAACATACCGAGTACGAGTATGGTGACTCGCCAACGTTTCTGTCTCATCTTGAAAGGCCCCCCGGGTTACGAGCTGGCAACGCCCGCGTGATTCAAGTCCTTCGTGGATCCCCGCGACGCTCGCGGACCTGGCCGTCTCGTTCCTTGGCCGTAATACGCGACGTTGCGCACAATGTGTGCTTTGGAGAGAAATGGCGCAACTGCGCCGGCGGCAGATCCTGGTCGGTTAGGTCGCAGAATGACCGGTACCTGGCGGTCATAACGGCCGTTCAGCGATGGGGTTCTGCGTGGGGACTGAAACAGAATTGCCAAAACGGTTCGCTGAACGGTAGGTCTGGAGCAGACCGGGGGGCAGGGCCCGGCCAAAACCGGTCCTCGATCGTTGCATTTTCGATTGCCCATACCGGACATTCGCGAGGTGGAGAACCTGGTGGCTGCGTCTACTGTTCCGCATTTTCCATTCGATGAGCAAGCGTCTGGGATTTTCGCTGTCCGTGAGTGATCTTCAGGTGCGCATAAGGAAACATGACCAGTCTAGAAGCTCAACGCCGTTTTTACGCACGCTTCGTCTCGGCGGAAGCGAGGATCTCAGACCCAAGAATCATCGATGCGTTCGGCGCAATTCGTCGCGAGCAATTCGTTGGTAAGGGCCCTTGGAGCATTCGGGTTGGGGATGGCTACATATCCACTGAAACAGATGATCCCACCGTCCTGTACCAGGACATCCTCGTTGGCCTCGACGTACAGCGGAAAATCAACAATGGCCAGCCGTCCCTGCACGCCAAATGCATCGGCACGGCCCTTCCTCAGCCGAACGAGGTAGTTATTCAAGTCGGTGCTGGCACGGGTTATTACAGCGCTATCCTGGCCCATCTTGTAGGCCCTGCGGGACGCGTACATGCCTATGAGGTTGTCGAAGAGCTTGCGCACCGCGCCGCGGAAAACCTCGCGCATTGGACTACAGTCACGGTGCATCCTGAGTCTGCCTTAGAAGGCATACTCCCCTCGGCAAATGTAATTTATGTGTGTGCCGGCGCAACGCACGTGCCCGCAATTTGGCTGGATGCCTTGGCGATTGGCGGCCGTCTTGTCCTGCCACTGACGACCAACGAGGGCCCTGGCGTCATGCTCCAGGTCACCCGACGGTTGGAAAACGTGTATGCGGCCCGAGTCCTTGGCCAGGCCTGGTTCATCTCCTGCATCGGTGCGCGACGTGATGAATCTTCGCGACTACTTACCGCGGCCCTCAAAACTCGATCGACGGAAAACGTCAGATCTTTACGGCGTGGCAGTGATCCTGACGAAACTGCCTGGTGTGTTGGAGAGGGCTGGTGGCTTTCAACAGCCGAGCAGGAGTGAACCTTGGATGACAGCGCGTACGGATTTCTGACGTAGCGCAATTCGCGATGGTCGGGAGCTTGGGGGGTCGCGGCGGCGCTGAACAGATGAGCTCAGTCTGTTCGGCGGAGGGCGGGTTTGTCCGCCAGATACCTGCCGCCTTTCGACGCGACCAGCCACTTTCGGTCATCCGAGTCCTTCGCCCAATCTCCTCCAAAGCGGACCTCCAGGTCTCACCCAATCGGCGAAAACCGAGTGCCGCCGCTCACAGTCTCGTGAAACCGTCCCTGCTCCACGCCTCAGAGCCCACTCCGTTGTGGACGAAGAAGAGCCCGCTCGGGTCGTACTTCTTCTTGATTTCGGCGAGCCGTGGATAATTGTCACCCCAGAAGGCCCGCTGCCAGTCTTTTTCGAAGTAGTTGGTCTCGTTCACATAGGATCCGCTTCGTCCGGCGACCGCGCGAAGTTGCTCCACGCATTCATCGATTGCCTTCGCGCTGGCGCGTGCCTTGGTGATGTCGGGCTCGTGCCCCGGAATTCCCGGATAAGCGCTACCCTGCCCGTCAGCCACGATAGCCAGCGCGAAGGCGGTCAGGACAGCCGGATTCGTAGCTGTGTCTTTCGCAGCCGCTATCGCCTCGCCTGGGGCACCGGCAAGGCCCTTGTTGAAATGCAATCCGATGCCCGCGTGTCGCGACCCAGCAAACAGCGCGTCGGCAAGGCGCGCCTGGGAGGCGCTTGCGAGCAGAGACGATGGCAACCAGAGTGATTCGTAGCCCCAGAGGTACTGTCCGACCTGTCCTGCGTCGCCGCTCCACCAGACATCCGACGGTGTTGATCCGGGCCGTCCGTCCCGCTGCAATACCGGACTAGGAAACCCGAGCTCCTGCCAGTGCTCCCCGAGCCAATCAGCGTCCCATAGCCGTCGCGCCGGGAGGCTTGCGATAACCATTGGCTCACCCGGCCCCGCTATCGAATATCCGTTCGGGGACTTCTTTACCCAATCCAGGAATGGCAGCCAGGCTCTTTGTGACTGCTCTCGGTTCAGCCCCTGCGAAGCCATGCTGATCCTGATCACATTGTGCGAGCCCACGTAAGCCGTCTCCCCCCAATGCTCGTTGAAGAGATGCTCGGCGTAGAAGCTTACAAAGGCGCGCAGCAGGCTGCGGTATGCCTCGTCTGAAGGCGCTTTGACATTGAACATGACGACGCCGAAGTACTCGGGGAGCTCGTGCGTGCGGACCGTGAGCTTGCTGGCCACCCCGAAAGTGCCACCTCCGCCGCCCTTGAGCGCCCAAAACAGATCGGGATTGACGCATGCGTTCGCAATCTGGATCGAACCGTCCGCCGTGACGACTTCGGCTTCCAATAGGCTTGATGCTGCCGTGCCATAGCGTTTGGAGTGGCCTCCGAATCCGCCACCAAGGATCAGCCCGGCGACGCCGACCGTGGTGCATCCGCCGCCCTGGACGAATCTACCACCCTGGGTTGTGACCGCCTGGTACGCCTGCATCCAATGAGTGCCGGCGCCCATCGTGATGGCGGGTTGCGGTGCGACCTTGCCCTGACACCCCTGCGGCACGAACGCGGAATGCACTTGAGTATCGGTCATGTGGCGCGTCCAGATCAGCAACGAGTCAGGCGCATTCGAGGCTCCCAGATAGCTGTGCCCGCGGCCCTTGACGACCAGCCGCAAATGATTCGCACGTGCGAACCTGACTGCGGCCGCGATGTCGCTGGCGTTGCGCGCGGCAACCGCATACACGCTGGGCCTGCTCACCCACGCATCGACCCATCCGAGCGTCTGCGTCAACGCGGGCGTGTCCGCGATCCGATAGGGATTTGCAAGCTCATTTGCAAGCTCCTTCAGAAGACGCTCGGCAGTGGCGCTATTTGGAGCGGACTTGAGCACGTCGAACGGAAAGTGGACCGGGAGCAGATTTCCGCCGACTTCGTCATTGAGTCGCTTCCACGCTGTCTGTGATGGCCATGCCGCATCCGACGGCCGCGCGCGGCGGATTCTCGTATCCATCGCTCCGTTCGCCAGCAGACGATCCGGCAGTACGGACAGGAGCATCAACGATCCTGCGCTCGTGAGAAGTGCTCGTCGATTGTGCGACATGAACCTCGCCCTCGCTCGTAGGCAGATGCGCAAAGGAGCCTGTGCGTAAAGCCAATGGTGAGCTTACATGCAGAAGCGGTCGGATGGGATTGTCCCGTAATCTAGAGCGTCTATTGACAGGCCGGTACGGCAGTCACACGCCATCTCTGAATAGAGGCGCATCTTCAAAGGAGCCGCGGCCCCAGTACTGCCCCGGCTGTGGGCTGCAGCTTGAAGCCGAACTGATCTGCCCGGAGCGTCGGCTGTGGCTTCGTGACCTGCAATCTGAGTTGGTGGAAATGCACCCACACCTAACACCCGACGCAAAATAGCGATAGCTTTCCCGAAGATAACGCGATGGAGGGTCTTCAAGCGCCGCGTCTAAGTGCAGGCAGTTCATCGATTCAGGCTTCCCGATAGCGGACGGTGGCGAGTGACGGTTGCGGGTGCAACTGCAGCCGTCCTCTGGGCCGGCCGCTTACTTCCGCCACTGACAGTGTCGAGCAGTCGATAGGCCGCCATCTCTTGTGACGTCCATGCTTTCGGCTCCTTCAACATCGCAAGGAGCCTACTATGTGGTTGCCGTTCATCAGACCCGCACGCCGCGTACCGTGGAATAAAGGTAAAGTCGTCGGGCAAAAGGCCCCGCTCAAGCTCAAAGATATTTGCTCCATCCGAATCCGCCTTGAACTCGGCGAGCGAAGGCGCGAGCTGGCGTGGCACAGTGATCTCGCGCACGTCCTCGGGCTTGAGATTCGCGTAGCGCTTGAGTTCGTTCCACGAGTCGTGAAGGGTGAACTGTGCCACCTCGTGAATCTGGTAGCCGCGCTCGAACAGGCGGCTGGTGGCCTCATGCCTGAGGTCATGGAAGTGCAGATCCTTGATGCCCAGGATACCGCATGCACGGGTAAAAGCGGTACCGACGCTCTTGGCGTCGTAGGGGAAGATGTATTCGCTTGTGCGCGGCTGCCGTTCTACGATCGCCCAGGCCTCGGGGGTGTACTTGAACCGCCGGTGATTGCCTTCCTTGTGCCGCGGATGCTTCGCATCCCGCACGACCCCGGTCCGACCGATTTCGTCGTTGTCGATCCATTCAAGACGCGTGATCTCCGCCTGTCGCCGCGCCGAGGCGATGGCGAAGTCCATGATCGCCAGCATGGGAATCTCCGCGCGTCTGTCACGCGCGGCGAAGTAGTCGCGCAGCCGCGCGCGCTTGCGCGCCTTGCCGATGAGACGCAGCGTTGCGCACGCGTCGCGCGCCTCCTGCGCTACCTCAGGGCGCACAGGGAGCTCCTTGACGTTGCTCGCGGCTCTCAGCACGACGCCAATCCAGATCAGATCATTCATGACCGTCGCAGGGCCTGCGCCATCCGCTCGACGACGGCGCACGTGGCCAATCAGCGCGGCGGCGGTGAGCTCCAGGGCATTCACTTTACCGATCGCGTGGTGCTCGAGGAACTCGAGATGACTTTGCTTGCTTCGCTGCCATCTGGAGATCGTCTCGAAGGTTTCGATGTACCAGCGGATGAGGGCCGCGAGGCTGATGGGCCCGTGCTGCTTGCGGCCGGGTACGGCCTGGTATTCGAGCTCTACTTCGCGGTGCATGAATGTCTTGGCTTCCCGATGGACGATCACCTTGTCCAAGCGCTTCCGTACGATCGCGGTGTAGCGGATCGCACCATTGGCTTGCCTGCGTGCCTTGATCGTTGCCATGATGGAATTTGGAGGAGACAAGCCGATCTTGTCTCCTTTATGTCTCCTCCGCAAACGCTAAACTACCCGGAATGCCCAAAAATCCCGCAGAAACGCCAGAATCGAAAATGCCTATAAAGGTAGGCGTTTCTGCCGATTTTTCCGAAAGAAAGCTCGATCGAAGGGTGTCAGTCGCTCCCATGATGGATTGGACCGACCGGCACTGCCGGTATTTCCTGCGTGGGTTCTCGCCAGATTTTCTGCTCTATACCGAAATGATCACGGCAGCCGCAATCCTGCGCGGCAACCGTGAGCGGTTGCTGGCCTACGACGCGGCAGAACACCCGCTGGCGCTGCAGCTGGGGGGCAGCGATCCGGCGGATCTGGCGAGCGCGGCGCGCATCGGCGCGCAGTTCGGCTACGACGAAATCAACCTCAATTGCGGCTGCCCGAGTGATCGCGTACACAGCGGGGCGTTTGGCGCCTGCCTGATGCTCGAGCCGGCGCGCGTTGCCGAGTGCGTGGCTGCGATGCGCGCCGCGGTAAGCATTCCGGTGACCGTCAAGATGCGCATCGGGGTGGTGGCGGGACACGGCGCGGTCGCGCGCGAGGCAATTTCACGCTACACGGAGTATGACGCGCGGGCGTTGCTGGGTTTTGTGGAGGCCGTCCGCAACGCAGGTGCCGCGGCCGTGATCGTGCACGCCCGCAAGGCCGTACTCGGCGGCCTGTCGCCCAAAGAGAATCGCGAGATACCACCGTTGCGTCACGACGCCGTGAGGACCGTGAAGGAACGCTTCCCGCAATTGCCGCTAATCCTGAACGGCGGGCTGCGCGAGGTCGGCTCGGTGCTCGACGCGCTGTCCTGGTGCGACGGCGTGATGCTCGGTCGCGAGGCCTATCATCGGCCGTGGCTGCTGGTTGAGTTGCGCGCGGCCCTTGGTGGCGCGGAGGGTGGGGTGCCCGATCGCGAGGCGCTGCTGCACCGGATGGCGCAGTACGCCGGCCGCGAGCTCGCGCGCGGTGAGCGCCTGCCGAGCATCACCCGTCACATGCTCGGACTGTATGCCGGGGAACCCGGCGCCCGTGAGTTTCGCCGCCAACTCAGTGAAGGGTCGCGCGGTCCGCAGGCCAGCGCCGACCTACTGCACCGGGTCGTCCCGGCAATGTAGCGATAAGGCTTCAGTTGCGTATAATCCCGGCCATGGGTGCCCGGGCGTTATGTCAGCGGTGGCACGGCTCCGCGTCTAAGTAGGTGCATGGGAAAAGATATCGAGCTGGCCATCCTGTTCGCGGATGTCGTGGGTTCCACCCGGCTGTATGAGCTGATGGGTGATCTGCGGGCCCGGGACATGGTCGCCATCTGCATCGATGTCATGCGTACCGCGACCGAGCAGAACCAGGGCACCGTCATCAAGACGATGGGCGATGAGGTCATGTCGACCTTCGCGGACGCGGACCAGGCGCTGAACGCGGCCGCGCAGATGCAGCAGCAGATTTCCCGCCATTCGCAGCTGAAGGTCGAAGGCCAGCCGGTCGCCTTGCGCATCGGCTGCCACTTCGGGCCGGTGGTGCTGGAGAACCGGGATGTGTTCGGGGCCACCGTGCACACCGCCAATCGCATGACCAGCCAGGCAAAGGCCATGCAGATCATGACCACCGCGCAGGTGGTCGAGCGGCTCGCCCCGCAATGGCGGGCGGCGGTGCGCCAGGTTGATGTCGCAACGCTCAAGGGCCAGGGCAACGAGGTGGTGCTGTACGAGGTGCTCTGGCAGACCGAGGATGTCACCAGCATGGTGCCGGCCATCGGCATGGGTAACCTGAAGCTGCCGCGCCTGCGACTGCGGCTGCAGTTCCAGGACCGGGAAATCGTGCTCGATGAGCGTCATCCCGGGGTCGCGATCGGTCGGGCCGAGGACAATGATCTCATCGTGAAGGGCAATCTGATCTCCAGACTGCATGCGCGGATCGAGATCAACCGCCACAAGTTCGTGCTGGTCGACCAGAGCACCAATGGCACCTTCGTGCAGTCCCAGGAGGGCGATGAGTCCTTCGTGCGCCGCGACAGCGTGCAGATCAAGGGCACGGGCATGATCGGCCTGGGCAAACTGCCCGAACAGGATTCGCCGCAGACGATTCGCTTCGTCTGCGAGGAAGGCTAGCGCAGCGCCGCTTCGACCGTGTCGAGGTTCTGGGTCAGAGCCGCCGGCAGGCGTGCGCCGTACTGTCCCAGGTACTTGCGGAACTCACCGATTTCCCGGCGCCACTGTTCCGGGTCCACGCGCAGCAGCTCATCGAGCGCCGCCGGGGTGATATCCAGTCCCTTCACGTTCAGATCCTGCGGACGCGGCAGCGCGCCGATGGCCGTGTCGGTCGCGCCGGCTGATCCGGCCACTCGCTCCAGCATCCAGGCCAGCACGCGCAGGTTGTCGCCGAAGCCAGGCCACAGGAACTTGCCCTGGTCGTCGCGGCGGAACCAGTTGACGTGAAAAATCTTCGGCGGGTTCTTCAGTTTTGCGCCGACGTTCAGCCAATGCTGCCAGTAGTCCGCGTAGTTGTAGCCGCAGAACGGCTGCATCGCCATGGGATCACGGCGCACCACGCCGACCTGGCCGGTGGCGGCCGCGGTGGTCTCGGAGGCCACCGATGCGCCGATGAGCACGCCATGCGCCCAATCGCGGGCCTGGTAGACCAGCGGGGCGAGCGTGCGCCGACGACCACCGAATACGATGGCCGTAATGGGCACTCCCTTCGCATCTTCGGCGTGCGGGGAGTATCCGGGGTTGTTGCGGGCCGACACCGTGAAGCGCGAATTAGGATGCGCCGCCGGTCCCTTGCTCTTCTCCTTGTCGTAGGGACGTCCCTGCCAGTCGGTGACCGGCGTGCCCTCCTTGAGGCCCTCCCACCAGGGCTGATTGTCCGCCGTCAGCGCCACGTTGGTGAAGAGCGTGTCGTGGCGGATCATGTCATAGGCGTTGCGATTGGTTTCCGGATTGGTGCCCGGTGCGACGCCAAAGTAACCCGCCTCAGGATTGATGGCCCACAGCCGGCCATCCGGACCGGGATGCAGCCAGGCAATGTCGTCGCCCACCGTGAACACCTTCCAACCGGGCATGGAGCCCGGTGGAATGAGCATCGCCAGATTCGTCTTGCCGCAGGCCGACGGGAATGCCGCGGCAATGTAGTGAGTTTCGCCCTTCGGGTTCTGCAGGCCGACGATGAGCATGTGTTCGGCCAGCCAACCTTCGGTGCGCGCCTGGTAGCTGGCGATGCGCAGCGCATGGCATTTCTTGCCCAGCAGGGCATTGCCGCCATAACCGGAGCCAAAACTCTCGATGAGCAGCTCCTCCGGGAAGTGCATGATGAAGCGGCGATTCGGATCCAGTTCGCCGGTTGAATGCAGCCCCCTGACGAATCGGCCGGTGCGGGAGATGAGCTCGAGCGCCGGGCGTCCCATGCGCGTCATCATGTGCATGTTCAGCACGACGTAGGCGCTGTCGGTAATCTCAACCCCGCAGCGGGCGAGCGGCGAGTCAATCGGGCCCATGCAGTAGGGCACGACGTAGAGCGTGCGGCCCTTCATGCACCCGGCGAACAGATTGCTCATTTTCGAGTGGGCGTCGGCGGGAGCCATCCAGTTGTTGTTCGGGCCGGCGTCTTCCTTGTTGCGTGTGCACACGAAGGTCAGATGCTCAACGCGGGCCACATCGGAGGGCGCGGAGCGGGCCAGGTGGCAGCCCGGAAATTCCTTCTGGTTCAGGGCGGACAGTTCGCCGTTGTCCTTCAGCTGCTGCGTGAGCCGCTCGATCTCAGCATCGGAGCCCTCGCACCAGTACACCGCAGCGGGCTCGGTCAGATTGCGGACCGACTCCACCCAGTCCGTGACCTGAGGGCAAAGTTTCGACAGCGGGAGGATCGCGTGCGGGGCAGTGGCCATGCGTTTCAGTCCTTATGAAGTCACTTGTTCAAATCACCGCGTCGCACGGTTTTCTTGATATTCGGAAGATGCCACGGCGTGGGGGATTGGCCGGCGACGGGCGGAATACATTAACCTTTCATATTGTATAAGAGCGCCGGCCGGGGTCCACAGCCTGAAGTTCCCGACAATGATGCAGCTTTTGCCGCGCAAGTGCAGCATCCGCCCGCCCATTCTGTAACACGCCTCGGAAGTCCTCGTGCAAGAAGCTGATTTAGAATACATTTTTGAGGCCGGTGGGAGCCTTGCCCGAGCATTAAAAGGGTTTGTGCCGCGCCGCCAGCAGTTACATATGGCGCAGCGCGTGGCCGATGCGCTCCAGCAGCGCCGCATGCTGGTCATCGAGGCCGGGACCGGCACCGGCAAGACCTTCGGCTACCTGGTCCCGGTCCTGCTGTCGGGGCTGCGCGTGCTGGTCTCCACCGGCACCCGGACCTTGCAGGACCAGCTGTACGAGAAGGATCTGCCCCTGCTCAGCGGAGCTTTGGGCCAGCCGGTGCATGTCGCGGTCTTGAAGGGGCGCGGCAACTACCTGTGCCTGCATCGGCTCGAACAGGCGCAGCTGCAGCAGGCGCGTGTGACGGACCGGATCCTCTCCTGGGCCGCGAGCACGACCACCGGTGACCTGTCCGAGGTGCCGGACTTCGCCGACTCACATCCGTTGTGGCCACAGATCACCTCCACGCGTGACAACTGCCTCGGAACGCGCTGTCCGGACTTTGCGCGCTGTCACCTGGTGAAGGCGCGCCGTGAAGCGCAGGAGGCGCAGGTGGTGATCGTTAATCATCATCTGCTGCTCGCGGACCTGACCCTGAAGGAGGATGGCTTCGGGGACGTGCTCGGCACTGCCGATGCCGTGGTGATCGATGAAGCGCATCAGCTGCCGGACCTGGCCATGCAGTTCTTTGGCGCGAATTGCAGCGCGCGTGGCCTGGCGCAGGTTCTCAATGCCGTGCGTGCCGAGGCCACCCAACCCGACAGCGGTCTGAAGTTTGCGTTGAGCGCCATCGACGACAGTCTGGGCGCTTTGAGCGCGGCGCTGCCGACCCAGGCCGGTCGCATCCCGTGGGAGCAGTGCCCGCCGCAGCTGACGGAGCGCACCTTGGACCTGGCGCACGCCATGGCGGCGCTGGCCGGTGAACTGGAAGCATTGCCGGAGGGCAGTACGGCGCAGGGGCTGAGCGGACGGGTGACCGAGATGGCCACGCAACTCACGCGCATCGGCGCCGTGTCGGAAATCGAAGGCGCGCGCTCCGTGGAGCTCGGATCACGCGGTTTCGTCCTGCACCTGCTGCCCTTTGAAGTCGCCAGTCGTTTTCAGGGGCAGATGCGGGCGCGCCGCAGTGCCTGGATTTTCACCTCCGCCACGCTGTCGGTGGGAGAGGATTTCAGCCATTTCACCACGCGCCTGGGGCTTGAGGAGGCTGAGACGGTCCGTATCCCCAGCCCCTTTGACTTCGAGCGCCAAAGCCTGCTGTGGCTCCCGGACGGGCTGCCCGAACCGGCAGCCTCCGACTTTGTCAGTGCCTTGCTGGAGGCGAGCCTGCCGCTGATCGATGCGGCGCGCGGTGGGGCCTTCATTCTTTTCACGAGCCATCGCGCCTTGTCCGAAGCGGCGCTGCGTCTGCGCGCCCTGTGGAGTGCGCGGCCCCGGCGCTACCGCCTGTTCGTGCAGGGCGAGGCGCCGCGCGAGCAGCTGCTGCGGGGTTTTCGCGAGGATGGCGATGCGGTACTGCTCGGCACCGCGAGCTTCTGGGAAGGCGTCGACGTGAAGGGGACGGCGCTGCGGCTGGTCATTATCGAAAAACTGCCCTTCGCCTCGCCCGAGGATCCGATCGTCAAGGCGCGCGTGGAGCATATCCAGCGCCAGGGTGGCAATCCATTCAAGGACTACCAGCTGCAGGAAGCCGCGCTGACGCTGCGCCAGGGCGTCGGGCGTCTGATCCGCAGCGAGGCCGATTACGGCGTAGTGATGATCGGTGATCGGCGTCTGCGGAGCCGACCCTACGGGCGCAAGCTGCTCGCGGCGCTGCCGCCGATGCGGCGCGCCGCCGCGCTCGAGGAGGTGGTGGAGTTCCTGGCGCGCCACGCGCCCCGGCCGGCGGTCGAGGCGCTGTCTTGAAGATCCTCGCGCTGGATACCGCGACCGAAGTGTGTTCGGTCGCGCTGCTGCAGCAGCAGGCGGCTTCCCCGCAACTGCTGGTGCGGGAATTGCCGCCCGGGCCGGGCCATTCGGCGCACATCCTGTCACTCGTGCAGGCGGTGCTGAGCGAGGCCGCCCTGACCTTGCGACAATTGGACTGCATAGCCTTCGGTCGCGGGCCTGGCGGCTTCACGGGCGTCCGGCTGGCTGCCAGCGTGACCCAGGGCCTGGCCTATGGGGCGGACCTGCCGGTGGTACCGGTGTCGGATCTGCTGGCGGTGGCGCAGCGGGCGCTCGATCTGGCACCGACCGCCGTCACGGTGCTGGTCTGCAATGACGCGCGCATGCAGGAGGTCTACTGGACCTGCGCGACGCGGGGGCCCGCGGGACTCGCGCTGGCCGCCGCCCCCGAGCAGGTCGGATCTCCTGATACGGTAGAGCTATCGGTCAAGCTATCGGGCCCCGTGCATGGCGCGGGGCGCGGCTTTGCCGTGTGGCCGCATCTGCGGCAGCGTCTGGGGCTCACCGAGGTGCATGGCGAATTATTGCCACGGGCACGCGAAATCGCCGCCCTGGCGGTGCCGCAATGGCTGGCCGGACAAGGGGTTGCGGCAGATCAGGCGCAACCGGTGTATTTGCGAAATGATGTCGCGAAACCGTCACGTAAGTGACACAGAATGGCTAACGTCATGAAACACCCAAGCCTATGCCAGCCAAACAAGTACTGATCGTCGAGGATGAGCGGCCGATTCGCGAAATGATCGCGTTCGGGCTCAAACGCGCGGGATTCGAGGTCCGCGAGGCCGAAGATTGCCGCGCGGCGCGTGCGTTGCTGGCCGACCGGCGCCCCGATCTGGTACTGGTGGACTGGATGTTGCCGGACATGAGCGGGCTGGAATTGACGCGCGCGCTCAAGCGCGACCGGGAAACGCGCGAAGTGCCGATCATCATGCTGACGGCACGCTCGGAGGAGGGCGACAAAGTCGCCGGCCTCGAGGGCGGTGCCGACGATTATGTGACCAAGCCGTTCTCGCCCCGCGAACTGCTGGCGCGCATCAACGCGGTGCTGCGCCGCGTCGGACCGGCCGGCGAGGGTGAGCGTATCGATTTCGAAGGACTCGAACTGGATCAGGCCAGTCATCGGGTGCTGGTCGCACAGATGACGGTGCCGCTTGGACCCACGGAGTACCGGATGCTCGAGTTCTTCATGACGCACCCGGAGCGGGTCTACACCCGCGATCAGCTGCTGGATCGCATCTGGGGCGGAAACGTCTACGTCGAGGAGCGCACGATCGACGTGCACATCCGGCGCCTGCGCAAGGCGCTCGAGGAATTCGGGTACGATCGCTTTATTCAGACCGTCAGGGGCTCGGGGTACCGATTCTCGGCGCGCACGGCCTGACCGTATGCAGGTGTAGCCTTTTCGAATGTCGAGTGGCTTTCAAGTTGGCCTCTTCATCGTACTGCGGTTGCTCGTGGCAGCCGCGCTGGGCCTGCTGCTGGGTTGGCCGCTGGGCAGCCCGTGGGCGGGCCTCAGTCTCGCCTGCGGTGCCTACCTGTGCTGGCAGCTGATCACCCTGTTCCGCGTCGAGTGGTGGGTGCGCCATCGTGGCTTTGCCGAGCCGCCCGACATCGGCGGTCCCTGGGGCGAAATCATCACTCAGATCGTGCGCCTGCACCGGCGCAAGCGTTTCCACAAACAGCGTTTCGTGCAGCTGTTCCGCCAGATCCAGCGCTCCACGGCCGCCTTGCCCGACGGCGTCGTCATTCTCAATGACGTGCGCGAAATCGTGTGGTTCAACCGCATGGCCGGCCAGCTGCTGTTCCTGCGCCGCCCGGCGGACCTCGGGCTGCGCATCGACAATCTGGTGCGCCAGCCCGAATTTCTGCGCTATCTGAACTCCGATCAGTTCAGCAACCCGGTGGTCCTGCGCGGCGGCAAGGGCGATCACCTCTACCTGTCACTGCAGGTCGTGCCGTATGGGGAAGGTCAGCTGCTGCTGCTGGTGCGCGACGTATCCCGGCAGATGCGCCTGGAGGCGATGCGCAAGGACTTCGTGGCCAATGCCTCGCACGAGTTGCGTTCCCCCTTGACGGTGATCTCCGGGTATCTGGAGACCCTGAGCCAGGATCCGATGCTGGATGTGGACCTGCAGGCCCCGGTCGGGGAGATGCGGCGCCAGGCCGAGCGGATGACGGCCATCATCACGGAACTGCTGGAGCTGTCACGCCTGGAGGCGGCGGACGATGCGACTGACACCACGCCGGTGGATGTCGCGGCGCTCATGGCCATGCTGCGCAAGGACGTCCTGGCGCGCACCGAGCATCCGGGTGAGGTGCGCTTGTGCGTCGAGTCCGATGCCATGCTCGCGGGCAATGAGTCACAGATCCATTCGGCATTTTCGAACCTGGTCGACAATGCCGCCAAATACACGCCCAGCAGCGGTTCGATCGAGATTGGCTGGCGCGTCGATGAGGAAGGCGGTCACTTCTGCGTGACCGACACCGGCATCGGAATCCACGCAGACCACATCCCGAGATTGACCGAGCGCTTCTATCGGGTCGATGCCGGTCGCGCCCGCAATTCGGGCGGCTCGGGCCTGGGGCTCGCGATCGTCAAGCATGTACTGCAGCGCCATGACGCGACCCTGGAAATAGCGAGCGTCCAGGGTCGCGGCAGCACCTTTACCTGTCACTTTCCGCCGCAGCGCCTGTGCGCCTCCAACGCGGTACGCGAGGCCGCCGAGCGCTCAGCGACCGCCTGAAGTCCGAGCGATTGCTTCAGAAAACCTTCGCGGCGCTGTCACACAACGGCAATGGCGAGCTCCGAGGCTGACACCTGTCTTGAGGTCATGCGCGAAAGTCTTATGAGCAGCAACGCAACGGAGCGCCCGCTGCAGGTGCGAACCCTGTTCCTCTCGGATATCCACCTCGGGTTCAAGCGCGCGCGCACCCGCGAATTGCTTGCCTTCCTGCGGACGGTGGACGCGCCGACCATTGTGCTCGGCGGCGACATTGTTGATGCGCTGAGCCTCGCCAAACGCTTCTTCTGGACCGACGAGCACACCCAGGTGCTGCGGTTGTTGCTGGCGCGGCGCCGCGCCGGGGTACGGCTGGTGTATCTGCCCGGCAATCATGACGCCGCGGTCGCGGTGTTCGTCGAGATGCTGCAGGGCCAAATCGAGGTGCATCGCGAGTGGGTGTATCGGACCCGCGGCGGGGAGCGCTACCTGGTGCTGCACGGTGACCAATTCGACGCGCAGCTGGCCTGCCCGGCGTGGCTGTACTGGGTGGGTGATCGGCTGTACGAAGGCACGTTGCTGTACAACCACCGGGTGAATGATCTGCGCCGGCTGTGTGGTCTGCCCTATCGGCCACAGACGGAAAAGTTCAAGGCAGCCGTGGGCAGCAGCGCCCGCTTCATCGCCAGGTTCGAGAACGTCGCGGCCGCGCAGGCCCGCGAGCAGGGCTATGACGGCGTGATCTGCGGCCATATTCATCGCGCCAATCTGTGCCGGATCGACGGCACCTTCTACGCGAACACCGGCGACTGGGTCGAATCGTGCTCCGCGTTGGTGGAGACCCGCGCCGGGCAGATGCAGCTGCTGCGCTGGCCGCAGGGTGCGGTCGCGAGTATCGGCATGCGGCCGCTGCTCGCCGACGCCGCCTGATGGCCCGCATTGGGCTATGATTCGCCTCGGGCCTGCGCCGTAGTCGCTCCGTCGCTCATCAAGGATTCCTAAGCTGATGGAAACCGCCGATCTTTCGCATCACATTTCGCGCCGCTTCAATGAAGACCTGGAGCGCGTCCGCAATCGCGTACTGGCCATGGGCGGCTTCGTCGAACAGCAATTGCAGAAGGCGATCTCGGCGCTGGTTGAAGGTGACAGCTCACTGGGCGAAGCGGTCGCGATGGATGACTTCAAGGTCAACAACATGGAGGTGTCCATCGACGAGGAGTGCAGCCGCATCCTCGCGACCCGCTCACCGGCGGCCGGTGACCTGCGGGTGATCGTGGCGATCATCAAGACCATCACGGACCTCGAACGCATCGGTGACGAGGGCGAGAAGATCGGCTATATCGCCTCGCGCCTGGCGACCATGGAGCGCCCCGCCGACAAGTACCGCGAGATCAAGCATCTGGGCCGCCTCGTGCAGGACATGGTGCACAGTGCGCTCGACTCGTTCGCACGCATGGACGCAGAAGCCGGTTTGCAGGTGGCGCGTCAGGACATCGCGGTGGACGAGGAGTACGAGTCCATTCAGCGCCAGACCATCACCTTCATGCTGGAGGATCCGCGCACGATCCGCCGGCATCTGGATGTCATGTGGGTCGTGCGCTCGCTCGAGCGCATCGGTGATCATGCCAAGAACATTGGCGAGTACGTGATCTACATGGTGCACGGCCGCGATGTGCGCCATACCGATCTGGCGGACGTGGAGCGCGAACTGCGGGGTGAGAAGGCCCTGCAGGAAGGCCAGGACGGGCAGGGCGGCCAGGCCGCCAGCTGACATGCTCAACCGCAGGCTGACCAATTTCGCGGGCGCAGCGGCGTGCCTCGGCATGCTGGCCTTCGCCTTCTATACCCAGGAATTCCTGAACCTGGAGCCGTGCCCGCTGTGCATTTTCCAGCGCATCACGGTGTTTGTTCTGGCGGTGATCTTCCTGGTCGCCGCGCTCCACAACCCGCGGCGTGCGGCGGGCGCCTGGACCTATGCAGCGCTGATCGGCGTCGTCGCGCTGCTCACGATCGGCATCGCGGGCCGGCATGTCTACATACAAAGTCAGCCGCCGGGCAGCATTCCGGCCTGCGGAGCCCCGTTCAATGTGCTGTTGCAGATGTTCAATCCGTGGCAGGTCGTGGTGAAGGTGCTGCACGCCGGGGGCGAATGCGCCGTCGTCAACTGGACCTTCTGGGGTGTGAGCATGCCCGGATGGGTGCTGTTCTGCGCCCTCATCCTCGGCGGCGCGGGTGTCATCGCCAATATCCCGCGTCGGCCACCCGCACTGCGCATGCTGTAGGGCCCCCCTTACGCCAGCAGCTGCTCCAGCACCCCCACGTACATGCGATGCAGGTCGTCGATATCGACGGCGCGCACCTCTTCGTTCACCTTGTGAATGCTGGCATTGATCACGCCCAACTCCACGATCTGCGCGCCCAGGGCCGCAATGAAGCGGCCATCCGAGGTGCCCCCGCCCGTGGAGAGTTTCGGCGGCTTGCCGGCCACGATGGCCACGGCCTTGCACACGGCATCCGACAGGCGGCCCTGCGGGGTGTAGAAGGGTTCGCCGGACACATACCATTCGAGGCTGAAGTTCACCTCGTGCCGGCGCAGAATGTCCTCGACCGTCTGCTTGAGTCGTTCGATGCTCTGCACCGGTGAGTAGCGCAGGTTGAACCGCGCCTTCAGTTCTCCGGGAATCACATTCGGCGCGCCCGTGCCGGCATTCAGATTCGATACCTGAAAAGTGGTCGGCTGGAAGTGCTCGTTGCCCTGGTCCCATTCACGACTGGTGAGTTCGGCCAGCGCCGGCGCGAGGGTGTGGATCGGGTTCACGGCCAGGTGTGGATACGCGATGTGGCCCTGGGTGCCGTGAACCGTGAGCCGTCCTGACAGTGAGCCGCGGCGCCCAATCTTGATGGTGTCCCCGAGCGCCGCCTCGCTGGAAGGCTCACCGACGATGCACCAGTCGATGTGGTCA
Source organism: Steroidobacteraceae bacterium (assembly GCA_036267975.1). Classification (GTDB taxonomy): domain Bacteria; phylum Pseudomonadota; class Gammaproteobacteria; order Steroidobacterales; family Steroidobacteraceae; genus DAIDKA01. Next base: position 18,771 of record DATAVA010000032.1, read on the forward strand.
CCGCGTCCCAGCAGGGTTTCCACGACCCGCTTGGTGCCGTCGACGCTCGGGCCTTCCTCGTCACTCGTGATCAGAAAGGCGATGGTGCCGCGATGTCCGGGATGCGTCGTCACGAACTCCTCGGTGGCGGTCACCATGGCAGCCAGACCGCTTTTCATGTCCGCCGCGCCGCGCCCGTACAGCACCCCGTCGCGCACGGTCGGCTCAAAGGGCTTGGTGCGCCATTCTTCGAGCGGTCCGGTCGGTACGACATCCGTGTGTCCGGCAAAGCACAGTACCGGGCCGGTCGTGCCGCGGCGTGCCCAGAAGTTCTCGACATTGCCGTAATTGAGCTTCTCGATCCGGAACCCGACGGCCGCCAGGCGCCCCATCATGAGGTTCTGGCAGCCCTCATCGGCGGGGGTGACCGAAGCGCGGCCCATCAGATCGACCGTCAGTTCAAGTGTTCGCGACATGTGTTTGTTATGGAAAAAACTTCAGGATTTCGTGGAGTTGTCATACGAATGACATCGGATCGTACTCACAATGCTGCGGCTAGCGTAAGCCTCGGGTAGGCATCGGTCGACCCCAAGCTGTCCGCGCCGCAAGCCGGTGTCACGTGTTCGTCACAATACTGTCATGTAATGCCTCGGGTGGACGCGCGCACGGTAGGGAACGGCCGATTTTGCGAATTTTCACGTAGTCCTCAGGAGCAGAGAATGAGCCTTGCAAGTGTACAACGCGTTTTGGTGGCTGCGGCCGCCGTTGCACTCACCGCGGTGGTGCACGCCGCCGATATTTCCGGTGCCGGTGCGACCTTCCCCTATCCAATCTATTCGAAGTGGGCCGATGCGTATAAGACGAGCACGGGGATCGGACTGAACTATCAGTCCATTGGTTCCGGTGGCGGCATCAAGCAGATCGAGGCCAAGACCGTCACGTTCGGCGCCTCGGATATGCCGCTGAAGCCTGGCGAACTTAAGGCCGCGGGTCTGGTGCAGTTTCCGATGATCATCGGCGGCGTCGTGCCGGTCGTGCACGTCAAGGGAATTGGTGCCGGCCAGATGGTCCTGGATGGCGCCACGCTGGCGGCCATCTACATGGGCGACATCAAGACCTGGAACGATCCGGCCATCCGGAAACTGAACCCGAAGCTGATGCTGCCCGCCACGGCCATCGCGCCGATCTACCGTGCGGACGGCTCGGGCACGAACTTCCTGTTCACCGACTATCTGTCCAAGGCAAGCCCGAAGTTCAAGGACGAAATCGGCGCGGCGACCTCGGTGCAGTGGCCGGTGGGCATTGGTGCCAAGGGCAACGAGGGTCTGGCCAACCAGGCCACCCAGACCGACGGCGCCATCGGCTACGTCGAGTTCGCCTATGCCAAGCAGAACAAGATGGCCAATGTGCTGCTGATCAACCAGGCGCACCGTGCGGTCGCCCCGAGCGCCGCCTCGTTTCAGGCCGCTGCCGCCAACGCGGACTGGGCCCACGCGGACAGCTACTACCTGATCCTGACGGACCAGCCCGGTGCCAACAGCTGGCCAATCACCGGCGCGAGCTTTATCCTTGTGTACCGAAATCCGCCTGACCCGGTGGCCACGGGCGAAGCGCTGAAGTTCTTTGGCTGGGCGTACCAGAACGGTACGCAGATGGCTGCGGGGCTGGACTATGTGCCGCTGCCCGCTGCGCTGATCAAGCAAGTGCAGACCACCTGGAAGACAGACATCAAAGCGAACGGCGCTGCGGTCTGGAAGTAAGTTTTCGCGTCAATGCAGCCCGGCGCCCCCGGCGCCGGGCTGTTTGCGCATCGGCCACGCCCCATCCAAGCCGTTGGTGTTCGGTAAGGAACGATGGACCAGGCAACTGCGCTCGTAATTGAGCCGCGCCATGCGGCTCGTCAGCGTCTCGGAGAGCGGCTCTTCCGGGGAGCGACCCTGGCTGCCGCGGTGCTGGTGCTGCTGCTGCTGGGCGGAGTTGCGATTGCGCTCCTGAAGGGGGCCTGGCCGGCGCTTTCGCATTTCAAGCTCGCATTCCTGACCCGCGAGATCTGGAACCCAGTGACCGAGAAGTTCGGCGCCCTGGCGCCCATCTACGGGACCTTGGTGACCTCGATCCTCGCGATGGCGGTGGCCATTCCACTGAGCTTTGGTATTGCGATTTTCCTCACGGAATTGTGTCCGGCCTGGCTGAAGCGTCCGGTGGGAGTTGCCGTGGAGCTGCTGGCCGCAGTGCCCAGCATCATATTCGGTATCTGGGGAATGTTCGTGTTCGCGCCCGTTCTGCAACGGCACGTGCAGCCCTGGCTGATTGACCATCTCGGGTCATTGCCGGGGATTGGACTGCTGTTCCAGGGACCGCCCTTCGGCATTGGTATTCTCACGGCATCCCTGGTATTGGCGATCATGGTGCTGCCCTTCATCGCCTCGGTGATGCGCGACGTGTTCGAGACTGTGCCCGATGTGCTGCGTGAATCCGCGTACGGATTGGGCGCCACCACCTGGGAGGTCATCTGGAAGGTCGTGCTGCCGTATTCGCGCACCGGTGTCGTCGGCGGCATCATGCTGGGCCTCGGACGGGCGCTCGGGGAGACCATGGCCGTCACGTTCGTGATCGGCAATGCGCATCGGGTCAGCACCTCGCTGCTGGCGCCCGGCACGACCATCTCCGCTTCCATCGCCAATGAGTTCACCGAAGCGGTGGGGGACTTGTACACCTCCTCGCTGATCGCCCTGGGCGTGCTGCTGTTCCTGATCACCTTCATCGTCATCAGTGCCGCCCGCCTGATGCTGCGGCGCATGGATCGCAGGGCCCTGACTTCCGTATGAAGCGCAGCCTCATCCGCAAGATCACCAATGGCGCAGCCCTTGCCTTGTCGATGGGCGCAACCGGGGTGGGTCTGTTTTTCCTGGCGGCGATACTGTGGACATTGCTGAAGAACGGCCTCGCGGGCATGTCGCTGCAGCTGTTCACGCAGATGACCCCACCGCCGGGTACCGCCGGCGGCGGCCTGCTGAATGCGATTTTTGGCAGTGCGGTCATGACCGTGATCGGCATTGCCGTCGGTGCTCCCGTGGGCGTTCTGGCCGGCACCTACCTGGCCGAATACGGTGGTCAATCAAAACTGGCGGCTCTGATCCGCTTCATCAATGATGTCCTGCTGAGTGCGCCTTCGATCATCATCGGTTTGTTCGTCTATCAGATCGTCGTTGTGCCCATGGGCCATTTCTCCGCCATCGCAGGCGCCGTGGCGCTTGCCATTATTGCCATTCCGGTGACGGTGCGCACCACCGAGGATATGCTGCGGCTGGTGCCGCAGGGCATGAAGGACGCCTCCACCGCGCTCGGCGCCTACCCGTGGCGCACAACGCTCAGTGTCATTTATCCGGCCGCTCGAAGCGGCATTCTGACGGGTCTGCTGCTGGCCATTGCGCGCGTAAGTGGTGAGACCGCGCCACTGCTGTTCACGGTGCTGAACAATAATTTCTGGGGCAAAGATCTGAATGCCCCAATGGCCAATCTGCCAGTGGACATTTATCTGTTCGCGCAAAGCCCGTATCCGCGCTGGCAGCAGCTGGCGTGGTCCGGCGCGCTGCTGATTACGCTCACGATCCTGGCCTTGAGCATCTTCGCGCGCATTATCGTCTCGGCGCTGCAGCCCGCGAGGCGTACGTGAGTGCCGGCCCGACAACCGACACCCGGACCGCGACGCTGCGGCCCGGCATCGGCCCTCCGCCGGGCAGTGCGGCCCCGCCGCGGGCCACTGCGACGCCCAAGGTCGCCGTGCGCGATCTGCACTTCTACTATGGCAGCGCGCATGCCCTTAAGGGCATCAACCTCGATCTGATCGACCGCAACATTACCGCCTTCATCGGTCCCTCGGGGTGCGGCAAATCCACGCTGCTGCGGGTGCTGAATCGCATGTATGCGCTGTATCCGGGGCATCGTGCCGAGGGCGAAGTGCTGCTGGATGGCACCAATATCCTGGAGCCGAGCGTCGATGTGGCGGATCTGCGGCTGCGCGTCGGCATGGTGTTCCAGAAACCCACGCCGTTCCCGATGTCCATTTTTGACAATGTCGCGTTCGGGATTCGCCTGGCGCAGCGCATTTCGCGGCGCGATCTGGCCGACCGGGTGGAGGCCGCGCTGCGCGATGCCGCCATGTGGGATGAGGTGAAGGACAAGCTGCACGAGGATGGGCGCGGCCTGTCCGGTGGTCAGCAGCAGCGCCTGTGCATCGCGCGCACGATTGCCGTGCACCCGGAAGTCATCCTGTTCGATGAGCCGACCGCGGCGCTCGATCCCATTTCAACGCTGCGCATCGAAGAAACGCTGCAGTCCCTACGTGAGAAGTATTGCATCGCCATCGTCACGCACAACCTGCAGCAGGCCGCACGCGTCTCAAACACGACGGCCTTCATGTACCTGGGTGACCTGGTGGAGGTGGGGCCTGCCGAGCAGATCTTCACCTCGCCCAAGGACCGCCGCACGGATGATTATGTGACCGGCCGATTCGGTTGAGCGGAGCAAATGTTCTATGAATGAATCCAACCAGACCATCGCCCCCCCGAGCCTCCGACCGGCGGTATTCGCCGCCAATGGCGAGCACCACCCGGACGCTGGCCTGAACCTGCGGCCCTCCGGTCGCGGCAACCCCAGCCGCCTCGACGGGGCGGTGGTCGGGCAGACGATCGGCACCGTTACGGTCGTCGATCCGGTGTTTTCGTGCCGCGATGTCAATGTGTATTACGGCGCCAAGCACGCGATCAAGGGCGTGAGCCTGGACGTGGGCAAAAAGCAGGTGCTGGCGATGATCGGGCCCTCAGGCTGCGGCAAGTCGACCTTCCTGCGCTGCCTCAACCGCATGAACGACACCATTGCGGGTGCGCGCGTGACCGGGCAGATCCTGCTGGATGGGCAGGATATCCATGATCCCGCGCGCGATGTCGTGCAGCTGCGCGCGCGCGTTGGCATGGTGTTCCAGAAGCCGAATCCGTTTCCCAAGTCCATCTACGACAATGTGGCCTTCGGGCCACGCCTGCATGGCCTGGTCCGGCGGCGCGCCGACCTGGATGAGCTGGTGTGCACCAGCCTGCAACGCGCGGGGCTGTGGAACGAGGTCAAGGATCGACTGACCCAATCCGGGACCGGCCTGTCCGGCGGCCAGCAGCAGCGTCTGTGCATCGCGCGCACGATTGCCGTGATGCCCCACGTCATCCTCATGGACGAGCCGTGCTCGGCACTCGATCCGATCGCAACGGCGCGCATCGAGGACCTGATCGATGAGCTGAAGGAGTCTTTCGCCATCGCCATCGTCACGCATTCCATGCAACAGGCCGCGCGTGTGTCGCAGCGCACGGCGTACTTCCACATGGGATCACTGGTCGAAGTTGGCGAGACGGACCGGATCTTCACCAATCCTCGCCACCGTCTGACGGAAGACTACATCACCGGCCGCTTTGGCTGACCGCACATTCGCTCGCATCGGTTTTTCGGTTCCGACATGCTCGAAGGTCACATCAGCCGCTCCTTTGACGGTGAACTCGCCGGGCTGCACATCCGCGTGCTCGAAATGGGCGGCCTCGCGCTGGACCAGGTGCGCGCGGCGGCGCGCGCCTATGCCGAATGGGATTTGCACAATGCCCAGCTCGCCATCGATCGCGAAGGCGTGCTCATCACCAGCGGCTCGCGGATCTTCGATGATCAGTTGACGCTGATCGCCCGACGTAATCCGGTTGCCAGCGATCTGCGCGCGATCATTGCGCTGGCGAAGATTGCGGCGGAGCTGGATCGCGCGGGTGCGGAAGCCTGCAAGATCGCGCGAACGGTTCTGCACCAGAGCGGCAGGCCGGGACGGCGCACGTCGAGTGACGCGCGGCATCTTGCCAATCTGGCCACGGCGCTGCTGCGGCTGTCGCTGGAAGCGTTGGATCAGCTGGACAGTGAAATCGCCGATCAGGTCATCGATCACGATCAGGACCTCGATGCGGAATATGCCGCGGGACTGCGGCGCCTGCTCACGCGCGCGCTGGAGGATCCTGCAAATCTCGAAGTGACGGTGGAAGCGGCATTTGTGCTGAAGGCGCTGGAGCGTATCGGCGATCACGCGCGCAACGCCGCGCAGCAGATCGTCAGCCTCGCCGACCACGTCGCGGTCGGCGGGCAGGCCGCGCAGCAATGATCGCGCACTGATCCTGTCGCAAACCTTTCAAGTAACGGTGAGCGCATGGCATCGCGCCGTCGTTCCCCGCATGCGTTATATTGCGCCACACATAACGCAGGCGAGGTACGTATGCGACGTTCACCCTTCGTGCGCAGTGGCGCGCTGCTGTTGCTGCTGAGCTCGGGGGCCGCCATGGCGCAGCCCGCCGGCACCGACGCGACGGCTGCCGGATCAACCGATGTCCTCGATCAGGTGATCGTCACCGGCTCGCGGCAGTCCGGCCTCACCGCCGCCAACAGCCCGGCCCCGGTGCAGATCATCAGCGCCGATGCTCTGAAGACCGTCGCCGGCAGTCCCGACCTGCTGACGGCGCTGTCGCAGATCGTGCCCTCGTTCGTGATGCAGGCCTTCGGCAATGATCTGGCCGGGGAGACCTTGCAGGCGAAAGTGCGGGGGCTGAGCCCCAATGACGTGCTGGTGCTGGTCGATGGCAAGCGGCGCCATACCACCGCAAATCTTGAGGTCGACCTTGGCGACCCGTACCAGGGCGGCGCGGGCGTTGACTTCAATTTCATTCCCCTCGATGCGATCGATCATATTGAGGTGTTGACGGATGGGGCAGCGGCCCAGTACGGCACGGATGCCATTGCGGGCGTCATCAATATCATTCTGAAGAAGGGCGCCTCGGGCGGCAGCCTCACGGGCACGTACGGCAACTACATGGACGGCGGCGGCAATACCGGCGACGTTTCGGCGAATGTGGGCTTCGCGCCCTTCGAGAACAGCTATCTGAATCTCACCGCCGAAGTGCATCATCACGGCGACAGCAACCGCGGGGCGATCGATCCGCGCGTAATGAACGCCGCCGACTCCGCCACCTTGCCCAATTCCAATGTCGTGAACGCGCCGGGCTATCCGTACCTCAACGGCCAGGAGGGGGACGCCAAATACGATCTGAAGATTTTCTCGCTGAATGGCGGAGTCGATCTGGGCAATGGTCAGGAGTTCTACACCTTCGCGAGCTATGGCAACAAGGATGCCGCGGCATTTCAGAACTATCGTGTCCCGAGCAAGGTCTCCTACACCGACACGGCGACGGGCGTCACGACCTATCCGTTCCCTTTCGGCTTCGATCCCCAGGAGTCGACGCGCGAAGATGATTTTTCCGTCACCGGTGGCTTCAGGGGCATGCTCTCCCAGTGGAACTGGGATTTGAGCAGCACCTACGGCGGCGACAAACCCTCCATCTACACGCTGAACTCGGCCAATAACGGCGTCTATGGTGCAACCGGCGTGCCGACCCCGCTCACCTACTACGACGGCTTCCTGAAGACGACGCAGTGGAGCACCACGCTGGACGTGAACCGCGATTTCAATGTGGGATTGGCGGGGCCGCTGAATGTGGCCTACGGCGCCGAATACCGCCGTGACACTTATGGGATCGGGGCTGGCATCCCGATTTCCTACGAGGACGGCGGTGCCCAGTCCTACCCCGGCTTCACACCGACGGATGCCGGCGTGCACGATCGCAGGAACGAGGCCGTTTACGTCGATCTGGCGACCCAGCCGATCGCGAACCTGCGGGTCGATGCCGCCGGCCGTTATGAGCACTACAGTGACTTCGGCAGCGCGACCGTGGGCAAGCTCACGGCGCGCTACGATCTGACCCAGCAGTTCGCGGTGCGCGGCACGATCAGCAATGGCTTTCGTGCACCGACACTGGCCGAGGAGTACTACTCGGCGACCAACGTCACCACCACCACTGCCCAGGTGCAGTTGCCCCCGAATTCGGTGGGCGGCAAGCTTCTGGGGCTGGGCAGCGGGCTGCAGCCGGAGCATTCCGTCAATCTGAGCATGGGCTTGGTGTGGCGGCCGCTCCCCGGCCTTGACACCACGCTCGATATCTACCAGATCAGCATCACCGACCGCATTGTCGGAACGGGCGATCTGTACGGCACCATCAACGGTGTCCTGCAACCCTCGGCGCCGGCCGTGAATGCGGCCATTGCGGCGAATGGCAACACCCTCGATCCGGATGTGGTTGCGAGCGGCACCACCGGAGTCGCGATTTTCTCCAATGGCATCGACACCCGCACGCAGGGCGCCGACCTGGTGTTCAATTTCCCGGATGACTACGCCTTCGGGCATATCAACTGGTCCGTCGGGGCGCAGTTGAATCAAACGGTCATCACGAAGATCCCGGGTACCCCGCCGGAGCTGGTCGGCCTGTCGTTGTACAACACCGAGGCGCTCTCCGATCTGAGCACGGCCAGTCCCAGGTACACCGTCAATCTCGGCGCGCTGTGGACCTATGCGCAGGCATCGGTCAACCTCATCGAGAAGGTCTACGGCCCCGTTTCGGAGTGGGAGAACGATGACGGCGATAATCCGAGCAACAATCCGCAGTGGTTCAAGTCCGCCATGGGAGTGACGCCGGTGACGGACCTCGACCTGGGATACCAGCTGGGCCGCCATGTGCGCATCGATGTCGGCGCGCTGAATCTGTTTGACCGGTATCCGCACAAGCTGAACGGCGAGCTGCTCGCGCATTACGACACGCCGGCGTACGGTGATAACCTCGGCGTGCAGCAGTACCCTTCGTACTCACCCATCGGCATCGATGGCGGCTTCTACTACGCGCGCGGCACGCTCATGTTCTGAGCGGTTGCGCCTTGGAAATGCTCAGAACGTGAAGCGACCGCCGAGCGTCGGCGCCGTGTTGTTGTTGTGGTAGAAGGGCACGCCGGGAACGTGTGGAATGGCGATGGCCAGACCGCCGCTCACGTCCGAATACGCGATGCCGGCATAAACGTCGAAGCGCCGGGTGAAGTGATGATCGGCGTACAGCGACATCTCGTTGAGAGTACCCGCGCAGGAGCTGCGGAATCCGGCGGTGGCTGAGCAGGTCGACGGAATTCGGAAGTCGTTCTGCAGCTGGTGGTACCAGGCCGCCGTGATGTCGGTTCGGCGGTCGAAGGCATACTTCACACCCGTCCACCAGATCTGCACGATCTTCGGAGAATCAAGATTGTCGTCCTCGACGCCGCTCAGGAAGTAACCACCCTGGTCCGAGGCCCCCGCGCCCAGAGGATTTGCCGGATTGGTCTGGCGGATATGTTCGTAGCCGGCAAAGAACTTCAACGGCTCCCAGCGGTATTTGATGGCCAACAGCAACGCGCTGTTGTCGGTGACGATGCCATATAGGGTGTTGTCCGGTGAGATCAGATTGGCCCCGGCGATCTGGTGGGTATTGATGCTGTTGACGGTCGATTGATAGGGCTGCGTCGGGCTCTGGGCGCCCAACAGGGGATTCACTACGCTGATCGCCTGGTTGTAATGCTGGTAGATGATGTCGGCAGAGAAGCTGGCGTACTCGCCGCCGAAGTCAAGGCCATAGGCGGTGTTATGCGCCTCTTCCGGCGTACAGGTTGCGGCGGTCCAGGTTGCGGCGGCGCTGTAGCAGCCGCCGGTACCGGCGGCGAACTTATACATCGCCCCGATATGCACCGGACCATAGGCGAGACGATATTTCGTGGCGGTGTCCCAACGGCTGTCCTCGGTATCGCCGCCGCCGGCCATCGTGCCGCTGTACCCGATGTACGAAAAGGCATAGGCGCCGCCGGCCGGATCGTAGGCGAGCATCGCATCGAGCCCAAGCGAGCGTTGCCGACCGAAGGTCAGCGTGCCCAAAGCATCGGACGATACGCCGCCGAAGACTTCGTCATTGAAGGGTTGACCGGCGCGCGAGCCGTCGGTGACTTCCGAATAGCTGGCTCGGGGAAGGCCGTTGTTGGCGATGTTGGTGGCGGAGGTGTTCGGGAGTTGGCCTGATTGCGGATCGATGCCCGTCGCGGCGTTGAACACCACGGACCAGCCGTGCAGAAATTCTTCCTTGCCCTTGATGCCCACGCCTGTCTGCGACAGATTGTCCGGCGCAATGAGCCATCGGGATTGATTGCCGTTGCGGTTGATCAGCGATTCACCTTCATAATTGTAGGGACTGACGGGTAAGCCATGACTGACCCAGCCGACGCCGGCATCGTAGGTGCCGAAAATGGTGATGCCATGCCAGCTCAGCGGGCAGGCGGTGGCGGCGAACTCCTTGAAGCTACGGCAGCCCGCCTCGATATCGGCCGCCGCCGCGCGGGCGGCGAGTGTAGCAACCATGAGACAAAGCGGAGTAAATCGCACCCGGGCCCCTCCTGTATCCGAGGGCATGCAGGGTGAGGCAGTTTGCCCCGCAGGACAAGCAGCCCGGGCTAGGTATCAGCCCACTGGCGCAGCAGATTGTGATAGATGCCCGCCAGACGTACGCAGGCGTCGTGATCCGCGCCGGTATGACCCAGCTGCTGAATCGTGCCATCGAGGTCGAAGAGAATTTCGCGCCGGCGGTCATCGCGCACCATGCTCTGCACCCAGAAGAAGGCTGCCTGGCGCACCCCGCGGGTGACGGGCCTGACATGGTGCACGGTGCCGCCGCTGTAGAGCACCATATCCCCAGCGGGCAGCTTCACGGCTCTTTCCCCGCCCGCCGCGCCGATGACCAGTTCGCCACCGTCGTACTGCGCGGGGTCGGTGAGAAAGATCGTCGCCGACAGGTCGGTTCGCACCTGGTGGTGGGAGCCGGCCAGAGGTTGCACGGCCCCGTCGATGTGCGCACCGTATGACTGGCCCGCGGTGTAGCGGTTGAATAGGGGCGGGAGCACTTTCAGCGGCAGCGCCGCCGCGATGAAGAGCTGATTCTTATCCAGTTCGGCCTGGACCACCCCACCGAGGCGGCGGGCGAGCGGCTCATTTTCGGGTGTCTGGGTATTGTTTTTCGCCCGACTCGAGAGGTATCCGGCGGTCGCCTTGCCGTCAACCCACTGCGCGGACCCCAGCAGCGCCTGACATTCGGCGACCTGGGTTCCGGAGAGCAGTTGCGGGATGGTGATTACCATGACTCAATAGGTTGCGGATACGCTCAGCAGCAGCGTGCGGCCCTCGCCCGGCACGACGTGGAAAAAGTGCAGCTGGTCGTAATAGTACCGGTTGAACAGGTTATTGACATTCACCTGGGCCGCAATCCGCGTAGTGATCGCATACTTGGCCATCGCGTCGAAATCCCAGAA
>DATAVA010000033.1:0-48065 GCA_036267975.1 Steroidobacteraceae bacterium
CAGCACCACGCCGCTGGCGAGTCTGAGCACCCAGGCGCTGAGCGTGTTCACCTCCGCACAGGTCAACGCCCTCGGCACCAACATCACGACCGCTCAGATCGGGGTACTCTCCGCCGCTGGTGTCACGGGTCTGTCGACCGCAACGCTCAACGCACTGAACACCGCTGACCTGCAGGCCATCAGCACCAAGGACATCGCGGTGCTGACCTCCACTCAGGTTGGCGGCCTGGTGACCGCACAGGTGCAGTTGCTGACCTCCGCCCAGGTCCACGCCCTCACGTACACACAGGTCCAGTTGATTACCGCTGAATTGGCAACCGCGCAGATCCCATATTTGAGCGTGGTGTAGCCCCCGTCATTCGACTGCTTGGATCCACGCACGGCCGGCCGCGACCGTGACGTGGATCACTCTTTTCAGCCCGTCCACCTCGCGGGGCGCGCAGGGTCGCACCGCGACCGCCCGCACATGCGCCAACATTGTGATATGCCAGACATTATGTACGCATCGTTATGGTTAAAGTTGCTCGCCAAGACAGGGTGCAAACACCCGACGAGTAACCGAGCACATGGGCATTTCGGCGCGATCCCTGGAAACGCTACTGGGCGACATCAATGATGGACGCTCAACGCAGGCCGTGGCCGAACTCGAGCAGTTGCTGGTCGAACAACCCAGACACCCGGCACTGCTCACCTTACGCGCCGAAGCACTGCGCGTGTCGGGCCGCGTCGACGCAGCTGTCGAAGCGTTCAGATACGCTGGTGAGTCGGGTGCCGGTCCGCGTAACTGGCTGATCGCCGGCATCCTGCTTGCGCACGGGCGCAACATCGATGAGTCGCTGACCTGCCTGCGACGGGCCCTCGCGGAGACGCCGGATAACGAAGATGTCCTCGATGCCCTGATCACCACATTTTTCAACTCGAACCGTCACGGCGAGGGTCTCGAGTTTGCGCGCCGCCAACTCATCGTCAGCAGCAACACGACCTACCTGACGCGTGCGGCGCTGCTGCTTCAGTCGGTCGACCTGTACGAAGAGTCCACCGCGGCATTCGGCGCAATCCTCGCGCTTGCCCCGGATGATCCGGCCATCATCGGCTCCGCACTCGTGCCGACGCGATTCACGTGCGAATGGGAGCGGGTCGAACTGCTCCAAAGCAAGATCAGCGCCTGTTATGAGCGCGGAGATTTTGCCGCTCCACAGGAGTATCCACTCACGCACATCACCTGGTGCAGCGATGAGGCGAGTAATCTCGGAGTGGCGCGCGCTTACGTCGCGCGCATGGTCGGCACGGGACTTCCATGCGCTTCCCGCGCGCGCGCGCCGGAGGGTTCACGCGTCCGCATCGGCTACCTCTCGAGCGATTTCCGCAATCACGCAACCATGCACCTCATGGCAGGACTGCTGGAGGCCCACGACCGCAACCGCTTCGAGGTATTCGCTTACGACTACAGCAATCAGGATCTGTCCGCCTACCGCCAGCGATTTCTCAACGCGGTCGAACACCACGTGCCGATCCACGCGTTCACCGATCGGCAGGCTGCCGAACGCATTGCCGATGATCGGCTCGATATTCTCTTCGATTTAAAATTGTATACCGGCGGTGGCCGCGCCGGCATTCTGACCCATCGCCCGGCCCCCTTGCAGGTCGCGTATCTGGGATTCCCGGGCAGCGCGGGCAGTTCCGACATCGACTACATTGTCGGCGACCGTTTCGTCACGCCTGACAGCAGCGCGCCGTACTACCCGGAGAAGTTCTGCCGTCTTCCGCACAGTTACCAGTGCAATGACCGGCAGCGCTTCCTGCCACCGGCGCCCGGTCCCCGCTCGCAATACGGACTGCCGGATGACAAGGTCGTATTCGGCGCCTTCAATCAGTCCTACAAAATTGACCGCGGCAGTTTTTCTGTCTGGCTGCGCGTATTGAACGAAGTTCCCGATAGCGTGCTGTGGCTGCTGGGCCAAAGCTCCGCGGCGGTCGCCAATCTGACTCACTATGCACGGCAGAGCGGCATTGACCCAAGCCGACTCATATTCGCGCCGTTCGCCCAGCCGAGCGAACATCTGACCCGGCTGCAACTGGCCGATGCCGTGCTCGACACCCTGCTCTGCAACGGGCACACGACGACATCGGACGCCTTATGGGTCGCTGTTCCAGTCATAACGGCCCGCGGCCGGCACTTCGCTTCCCGCGTCAGTGAAAGCCTGCTCAATGCCATGGAACTGTCCGAACTGGTGGGCGATGACGCCGCTGATCTGGTGCGGATCGCCCGACGCATCGGCACCGATGCCGCCTACCGCACGGCGTTGCGCGCCAGGATCATCGCCAGTCGACTGACCGCGCCCCTGTTCGACACGGCGCGCTTCACTCGCGACTTTGAAACGGCCATTGCCATGATGGTCGGGCGCGACCGCAGTGGCCACGCTGCGGACCATATCAATGTTCCCGACCAGGGGCCCTTGGCGCCGAAGACGGAGCGTCCCGTTTTACCGGGGCGTGTCGCGGCCCTCGAGACCCGCTATGCGGGTTGCCCGCTATGCGGCGCTGAAAGCGCTTCCCTGGGACATGCAAACTGCAGCGCTCACCCGCAGTGGCATGAGCCGCTGCCGCCCACCATCGAATGGGTGCGTTGCAGTGCCTGTGCCCACGTCCATACCCGACACCATTGGAGTGACAAGGGGCGAGCGGAACTGATCCGCGTGGCACCGGCGGCTGCAAGCTCCGCAGCGGCGCAGGGCTCCTGGGCAAGTCTGGCCGACCGGGTGACCCATCTGCTGGGCGGCTTCGACGCCTTGAGCAACCGCAACGCAGCCCCGGTGTGGGTGGATGTCGGCTGTGGAGATGGCGCACTGCTCATGGCCGCGTTGGATTACGGCTATGGGGTGTTGGGACTGGATATCCAGGCCGGCGCGGTAGAGAGCATCCGGCAGCAAGGCTTCAGCGCGACAACGCGTGACTTCATGACGGCGGAGTTCGAACTCGTACCCGACGTCCTCAGTCTGCTCGATGTGCTGCCCGAGATACCGGACCCGCGCGCCGCCTTGCGCAAGGCCTGCCGCGTGCTGAAGCCCGGCGGCGTGCTGGTCGTCAGCGGCCCGGACTCCACTTCCACTGGCTGGCGCAGACTGCAAGCCACGAACACCAATCACCACTGGCGGGACATCACGCGGCACCACGCATTCTCCCGGGAGCAGCTGATTGCGCTGCTGCGCGAATCCGGCTTCGACATCAAGCACATGGCTCCGCAGGCACATCGCCCCGGCCATATTGAGTTGCTCGCCGTGCGGCGCGCGTTGGATCCGATCGAGACCCTGAAGCTCGCCGACGCCGTCTGCCTCGAGCGTCACGGCGGCCTGGGCGATGTGCTGATGGTGCTGGGCGCGGCCAAGGCACTGAAGCATTTATCCGGACGGCCGGTAAGCGTGGTCACGGCACCTGGCTTCCACGAGCTGGTGCGCGCCTGCCCGCATGTCGATCGGGTTGAGAGCGACCTCGCGGTCGTGGCGCAGGCCTATCCCAACCTGCGGCACGCCAACCTCAACTCGGTGAGCTTCGGCATCGCCGGAAAACCCGAGATCGACGCGTTTCTGGAGGCCTTCGGTGTCAGCGCCGATGCCGGTCTCAAGAACATCGAACTGACCGCGGACCCCGCTGCCGAAGCCGCGGTCGAAAGCCTGCTCGCCTCGTGGCCCCAGCCCACTCCCGGGCGCGCACGCATCCTGCTGCATGCCGCGCTGGGAGATCCTAACCGCCGCTGGCCATTGGAAAACTGGACGCAGCTGGCGACGGCGCTGCTGCAGCAAGGCCACCAGGTCATCGTCATCGGCAGCACCGGCGACCCCACCAAACCGGCGATCCACATTGAAGCCGATGGGATTCTCAATGCCGTGGACCGGCTGAACATCGCCGCGACCGTCGCGCTCATGCGCCGATCCGACATCCTGATTTCCGTCGACGGTGGACCGGTGCAGTTGGCGGCAGCCACTGACATCGGGATCGTGGCGCTGTACTCCACGGTCGGCGGTTCGTGCCTCCTGCCATTTCGCCACGCCGAACCGGCGTGGCGCGCCATTGCCGTCGCTCCGAGCTGCCGGTTCCATCCCTGCTTCCAGCTAATGCACGACAACGCGGTGATGGCCCCGTTCATGGAGCAGATTCATAGCGGTGCCGTGAGCGTCAACGAGGTATTCGGCAATTGGTGCCCCGACGGCGGCTCCTTCGCCTGCATGAAGCAGCAAATCACCGTGTCCATGGTGCTGGCGGCCGCGCAGCGGCTGCCACCATTGACGCCGAGCCAAGCGCCATGACATCGCTCATGCCGACGCTGGTCGTCAACCTGGAAAGCCGCCCGGACCGGCTGGAACGATTCACCACCGTCAACAGCTTCCTGAGCGATGCCGAACGACTGCCTGCCGTGAATGGCCACGCTGTCAACCGGGCCCGCATGCTTGAGGTCGGACTGATCGCGCCAACGCTTGAATGCACCCCGGGCGCGCTGGGCTGCGCCTTGTCGCATGTCGTTGCTTGGCAAAGGGCCGTGACCGACAACAAACCCGTAACGATATTCGAAGATGATGCCGTGGTGCACGCCGGATTTCAGACACTGGCGCCGCAGGTCATTTCACAGCTGCCGCAGGCTTGGGACATCATCTCGTGGGGCTGGAACTTTGATGCGCCGCTGGTAATCGAGCTGCTCCCGGGTGTCGGCTCCGGAGCCATCCACTGCAATCAGGACATGTTGCGCAAGAACCTGAATCAGTTTCAGGCGCTCGCGCTGCAGCCGCGACCGGTGCGGATGCTCGCCTTCTGCGGTACCTTGGGTTACACGGTGTCGCCGCGGGGCGCGGGCAAGCTGATCGGCGGCTGCATTCCTTTAAGTCCACTGCCCGGGCTCATCGATCGGCGCACCGGAAAAGGGTATTACGGGATCGATCTGGCGATGAGCGCACTGTGTCAGCACATGCACGCCTACGCCTGCATTCCGCCGCTGACAGTCACTCCCAACGATGACAGTTCCATTCAATAGCCACCGCAAATTTTGGAACCTTGATGGACATCGACAGCTACCTCGCGACACATCCCGCCCCCAAGCTGCACATCGGCTGCGGTGCCAACCTGCGCCCTGGCTGGCTGAACTCCGATTTTCCGGCACGCTCGCCTGAGGTGCTGGAACTCGACGCTACCCAGAATTTCCCATTCAAGGACGGGATCTTCTCCTGCGTCTTCAGCGAACACATGATCGAGCACGTGCCCTATGCCGGGGGAGCTGCCATGCTCAAGGAATGTCAGCGGGTGCTGGCGCCAGGCGGCACGATCAGAATTTCGACGCCCGACCTGCGGTTTCTGATCGATCTGTATCTGGCCGGGGACCGACGCTCGGCTTTGCAGAACGACTACATCAAGTGGGCCACCGACACCTTCGTCAGGAATGCACCGGGCTACGATCCGGTGTTCGTTATCAACAACTTCGTCCGTGACTGGGGCCATCTGTTCATCTACGACGAGAAGATCCTGCGCTTCAGCCTCGAACAGGCCGGATTCACCAACGTCACGCGCCAGGAACTCAATGCCAGCCCGCTCGAAGCGCTGCGCAATCTGGAATTCGAGCCGCGATTGCCATCCGGATTCCTGCGCCTGGAGACGATGACCCTGGAGGCGACCAAGCCGCCCGCCTGATCGGCAGCTCTCCCCGGCCTGCCCACGCCCATCCGATTGAACAATATTCGGATTGCGCCCATTTGCCCGCGCCACACCCTAAAGTTCGCGCGCCGGGTGCCGTTAGCTGAAGTGTTGAGGGCTGATGCCGCAATGTCAGCTGCTGAATTCAACATAAAGCGGCGGTGCGCAAGGCGAAGCCCTTCGGCGCCGCGGCACCTGAGCAAAGACCTGCATGAAGTTTGACGACTGAAGCAGATGGAGCGTGAGTATGAACGAGGAATCGGGTTCGATAAGCGCCGTCGGAGCGATGAGCTCCATGGATGACTACGTCTCTACCCATGACAACTCGCCTTCGCCCCAGGCACCGGCGGACCTGCCGCAGACGGTCTCAGCTGTTTCAGGGTCATCCGCGCGACCCAGCCAACAGGCCGTGCAGACCGCCCTGGCACAGATCAATGCCCATCTGGCCAGCGTCGATCGGGTGTTGTCGCTGAAGGTAGATCCGGGCTCCGGTTACACCGTCGCGCAGATCTCCAATGCAACCACGGGACAGGTGCTGCAGCAGTTTCCCAACGAAGACCAGATACAGCTGGAACGGATGCTGGCGCGCTGGTCGCAGGGCGGAAACGTGCTGATGGACGAGGAAGCCTAGCCGACGAAGCGGCGCGCATTGCGGAACAGCCGCATCCAGCCGCTCCACTCGCCCACCCCGTCCGGCGCCCAGGAATTCTGGACATTCCGGTAGGAGCGCTCCGGGTGCGGCATAGTGATGGTCACCCGACCGTCCGCATTCGCCAGAGCCGCGATCGCCAAGGGACTGCCATTCGGATTTGCCGGGTAGCGCTGCGCCGGCTGCCGATCGTGCGTCACGTAGCGATAGGCGATCAGGCCGCTGCGTTCACATTCTGCCAGCTGCCGCGCGGATTCGAATTCGGCGCGACCCTCCCCGTGTGCGACGGCGATCGGCAACACCGAGCCGGCCATGTCCCGCAGTAGCACCGACGGCGAGTCCAGAACTTCAACCAGCGTGAAGCGTGCCTCAAACTGCTCTACGCGATTGCGCACGAACCGCGGCCACAGTTCGGTGCCCGGGATCAGGGATTTGAGCGCCGCAAGCATTTGACACCCATTGCAGGATCCGAGCGTGAACGTGTCGGGGCGCGCGAAGAAGGCCGCGAACTGCGCGCGCGCGACCGGGTTGAACAGGATTGATTTGGCCCACCCCTCGCCCGCGCCGAGTACGTCGCCGTACGAGAAGCCGCCGCACGCCACCAGGCCTTTGAACTGCGCCAGGGTGCGGCGTCCGCTCAGAATGTCCGTCATATGCACGTCATGAGGTTCGAAGCCGGCCTGCTCGCAGGCAGCCGCGGTTTCGACCTGGCTGTTGACGCCCTGCTCACGCAGGATCGCCACGCGCGGACGCACTCCCGTCGCAATCCATGGCGCGGCAATATCTTCCTGCGGATCAAAGCTCAAGGCAACGTGCAGGCCCGGGTCCGCCACGTCGATCTGCGTCGCCAGTTCCTCGGCCGCGCACTGCGGATCATCGCGCAGCTGCCGCATCTGGAACGAGGTCTCGGACCATGCGCGGCGCAACTCGCTCCACGGGGCCACCAGGTTCTCACCGGCACCGGCAATATGAATCAACATGTCGGTGCGCGGCGCACCCACGCGGCGCGCATGCTGCAGCAGCCCGTGTTCGGTCAGCAGCTGCTGGAACTGCGCGCGGCGTGCATCGCTGACCTGCACGACCACCCCAGGCTCTTCGGCGAACAAAGCGGCAATCGTTGCCGACTGGGCGCACGCGGCCGCATCGATTTCCAGTCCGCAATGTCCCGCGAAGGCCATTTCGAGCAGCGTCACCAGCAATCCGCCGTCCGAGCGGTCGTGGTAGGCCTGCAGCAATCCGGCAGCGCGCAGCTTCGGCATGGCCTGCGCTAGCGCAATCAGCAGCTTCGGATCATCCAGGTCCGGGGTTTCGGCGCCCAGCTGCCCATGCACCTGCGCCAGCACCGAGCCGCCGAGGCGCGCCTTGCCACCGGACAGATCGATCAGCCACAGGGACGATGGCCCCAGATCCTTGCGCAGGACGGGTGTCAGCGTGCGGCGCACATCACCGACCCTGGCGAACGCCGAAACGATCAGCGATACCGGCGCGACCACGCTGCGCGCCGCGCCCGACTGCTGCCAGGTGGTTTTCATCGACAACGAATCCTTGCCGACCGGTATCGCAATCCCCAGCGCCGGGCACAGTTCCTCACCGACCGCGCGCACCGTGGCATACAGCGCCGCATCTTCGCCCGGTTCGCCACATGCGGCCATCCAATTGGCAGACAGGCGCACTTCCGCAAGGCTGGCGACATCGGCCGCCAGGATGTTGGTGATGGCCTCGGTCACGGCCAGGCGCCCGGAAGCAGGCGCATTCAAGACCGCCACCGGCGTGCGCTCGCCCATCGCCATGGCCTCGCCGGCGTGACCCTGATAGTCGATGACGGTCACCGCGACATCGCTCACCGGAACTTGCCAGGGGCCGACCATCTGATCGCGGCTGATCAGGCCGCCGACGGTGCGGTCGCCAATGGAAATCAGAAACGTCTTGTCAGCGACGGTGGGACAGCGCAGCACGCGCAGCAGGGCATCGCGCAGATCCAATTTCGTGGAATCAAATTCCACGGCCGCCGCAACCTGGGTCGCCGCATCCCGGTGCATGCGCGGAGCGTTGCCCAGCAGCACTTCAATCGGCATATCCACCGGCATTCCACCCAGCAGTGGATCACGGACCTGCAGCACGCCCGAATCATTGATTTCGCCAATCACGGCATAGGGACAGCGCTCGCGCACGGCGATATCCGCAAAGGACTGCAGCCCCTGCGGCTGCAACGCAATCACGTAGCGTTCCTGCGCCTCGTTGCACCAGAGCTCCAGCGGCGACATGCCCGGGTCGCCACTCGGCACGGCGCGCAGATCGACCCGCGCGCCGCGCCGGCTGTGCGCCACCGCTTCGGGCACCGCATTGGACAGACCGCCGGCACCCACATCGTGAATCAGCGCGATGGGGTTGCGCTCCCCGAGCGCCCAGCAGCGGTCGATCACCTCCTGGGCACGACGCTCGATTTCCGGATTGCCGCGCTGAACCGAGGCGAAATCCAGGTCCGCGGCGCTGCTGCCGCTGGTCATGGAAGAGGCGGCGCCGCCGCCCAGCCCAATCAGCATGGCCGGACCGCCGAGCACGACCAGCTGCGCGCCCACCGGCACTTCGCCTTTCTCAACGTGCTCTCGACGGATATTGCCCAAGCCACCGGCAATCATGATGGGCTTGTGGTAACCGCGGCTGCGCTGCGGCCCATCACCGGCAGCGCGCTGTTCGAAGGTACGAAAGTAGCCGCAGATGTTCGGCCGTCCGAACTCATTGTTGAAGGCGGCCGCCCCGAGCGGTCCCTCGATCATGATTTCGAGTGCCGAGGCGATGCGCTCGGGTTTACCGGGTGTCTGCTCCCAGGGCTGCTCGAAGCCGGGGATATTCAGGTTCGACACCGAAAATCCGGCGAGGCCCGCTTTGGGCTTGGCGCCGACGCCGGTCGCCCCTTCATCGCGAATTTCGCCTCCCGACCCCGTTGACGCGCCCGGAAACGGCGAGATGGCCGTGGGGTGATTGTGCGTCTCAACCTTCATCAAGATGTCGACCGGTTCAGCGTGCCCGCGATACACGCCGGCCGGGTCCGGGAAATAGCGCACGCCCGTCGATCCTTCCATCACCGCCGCATTGTCTCGATAGGCCGAGGAAATCCCCTGCGGCGCCCGCTCATGGGTGTTGCGGATCATGGCGAACAGCGATTTGGGTTGCGCTACGCCGTCGATGGTCCATTGCGCATTGAAGATCTTGTGGCGGCAGTGCTCGGAGTTGGCCTGCGCGAACATCATCAGTTCGACATCGGTCGGATCACGCCCGAGGCGCGCGAAGGCGTCCAGCAGATAGGTGATCTCATCGGCGGCGAGCGCCAAGCCGAGCTGGATATTGGCGGCTTCCAGTGACTGCCGGCCACCGTTGAGCGCGATCAGGCACAGCGCTCCGGGCGCATGCCGCGCGAACAGCTGTTCGGCTTCGGCGGCGGTCGCGATCATCATTTCAGTCATGCGGTCAAACAGGGGCGCGGCGACTTGGGTCAGGGCGGCGTGATCCAGCGCGTGCGCGACGCCCAATTCGTAGCGGATGCCCCGCTCGATGCGGCGCACGGCGCCAAGGCCGCACACCTGCCCAATATCGGTGGCCTTGCTGGACCATGGGGAGATGGTTCCCGCCCGCGGCACGACCAGCAGCGGCTGGGCCGTCAGGCCGGTCGCGGCAGCCTGCGGTTGCGGTGTCGGGCCATAGGTCAGCAGTTTCGCCAGCAGCTCCTGTTGATCCACCGTCAGCGGCCCCGAAACATCGGCGAAATGCACAAAGCGCGACCGCAGGGTCAGAACCCGAGGCTCGATAGCCTGCAGCTGGGACAGAAGCTTGGCAATGCGGAAGTCAGATAGGGCGGCCCTGCCCTGGAGCTCGAGCATCAGGGTAACCGCCTACTTGCGCGACGGCGGCTCACCCGCCGGAGCCGAATAGACCGGCATGGGGAAGGCCGTGACATTGGTGCCCTCGTGGGCCATGATTTTGGCCGTTCCCTGCTTCATGACCTCGTCGATGCGCAGCACCGAGTGCATGGGCAGAAAGCTGCGTTTAACCCCGTCAAACTCGGTTTTGATGCGCTCTTCGTTGGGGTCGACGACCACGCTGGAGCGCTCGCCGAAGACGATGTCCTCCATCTCGATGAAGCCGAAGAGGCTGCCATGGGTGACCTTTTTGGCATAAACCTCGTAAACCTTGCCCTGATTGAGGAACAGGACTTTGAAAATGTGACTGGCTGCCATGGGTCCTGGGGGGTGAACTTGATACTTTGGGGCGCGATTATATGTCCCCCCACCGGCCGAAAACGGCCAACTGGGTGTATTTGTCCTAACGGGGGCGCCGGTGGCGCTACAGCTTCGAATAATAAGTGATCATCGCAGGTTGCTCGGAGACCGCAGTTCTGTGGTATTCGGCAGTGCGGGCGGCAATATTGGCCGCTCCACCGACAACGACTGGGTGCTGCCCGATCCCCAGCGCTTCGTCTCGGCGCACCACGCGCGCGTTCACTTTCGCGATGGGGTGTACATCCTCGAGGACACCAGCACCAACGGTGTCTTCATCAATGATGACGACCGGCCGATCGCCAAGCACGGTGCCCACGTCCTGCAGAACGGTGACATCCTGAGGTTTGGTGAATACCAGGTCGTGGCCATGGTCGAAACCCGCTCGGCCGGCGCCGAAGCGGCCGCCCCCGCAGGTGCCCTCACCGGTCCGTTCGGCTCGGCAGCAACCAGCAGCGTGGCGGTCCACACGGCGGCGCAAAGCGTAGAGGTATTGGCGGCCATTGGGCGGGTGGCGCAGACCGACCTGGGCGCAGCGCTGGACTTGGACGATCTGCTGCAGGCAGATGGCGACGAATCCAGACGAGCGCTGGCCGTGAATGCTTACGGCCAGCCGGTCGCGCCCCGCGCGGCGGCGCCTGCGTCCGTGGACCCGAGCGCGTCGCTGGCCGACAGCGAGACGGAACGTCGCGCCATCGCCCGGCGCATTGAGCGCCTGGCCCGCGCAGCATCCCGGGCTCAGGACCGACGCACGGCCGCCAGCCCGCCGGTGCCTGCCGATGCGAACAGCGGTCTGTCGGCCTTCTGCAAAGGCGCGGGAATCGCTGCCGACCATTTCGCGCCCGAGTTGCAGGTGCGGCTGCTGCAGCTGGCCGGCCAACTGATTCGCGAGGCGCTGGTCGGTCTGAAGGACCTGGAGCGCGCACGCACCGAGGCGCTGCGTCCGCTGCAGATCGAGACGGCGCCGAATACCGACGATCCACGACCGTCACTGGCACGCGCCGGCGTCGAGGATCTGCTGGTGCAGATCCTGAACCAACACGAAAGCCGAAGGCTCGACGCGGTCCAATGGCTGCGCGAAGTACTGGAGCGCGCCAAGACGCACGATCGGGCCACCTTTGATGCGCTGCGAACGGCTTTCGTTGATTTCGTGGCGCGCCTGGATCCCGCCGAACTGGAGTCACGCTTCGGACGGCCGGCGCGCAGTGCGGCCGACGGCGGCGCGCGCAACTGGGAGCTGTACAACGAGTTCTACCGCAGTATCGTCGCGAAAGCCGATGGTCAGCTGCCCCGCGTATTCCTCGATGCCTTCAGCGCCGCGTACGAAGAAAATCTGCGGCACGCCAAGTAGCAAGTCATCACAGCTGCGGTTTGCCGCAGCGGGCCAGCACCGTGCGCAGATCGCGGATCGGTGGAAATACCTCATTGTTCCAGTCCGCGCCTTGGTCATCATAGGCACGCTGCTCGAACTCCACGATTTCCTTGTCCTCCCGGAAGATATTTTCCGTGAAGTGTGTGACGAACGGCCACACCGCGTGTATCAGCCCCGGCACCGGAGGCTTCTTCACCGACAGGTAGCCGAACGTGCGGTTGGTGCGCTGCGCGGCATCCAGCGGCGTGTAACCGAGCCATACGGAGAGCACCGGATTGGAGTTGTCGTAATCAGTACTGCGGCCCAGCCACACCCGCAAGGTCTGATACGGGTAGTCCGTGCGGATGCGCATGTGATCGCCGAAGTCGGCCTTCTTTTGCGTACGCCGGTTGCGGGTCAGTTCGACGATCACGCGCTCACCGGCGGACTTGCCGCCGCCGGCGCGGCTGAAACTGTACTCGACCTGCGCCCAATCCTCGCCGTGATCGCGTCCCAGGCACTTGGCCGTAATCGACCCCATCTGCTTGCGGTGCATGAACTGATGATTCATGTCGAACAGGTTTTCATGCATGAAGGTGTAGTGGCAGGCCACCTCACGGTTCAGTTGCCGTGTCTTGTAGGCCGGGTTCGCGAAGGCGCCCAGCGCCGCCGGCCTGCGGCTGTCGGCCAACGCCGCATCCCCGGGGAACACGAAAATGAGGTTATCGATCTCGTGTACCGGATAGCTGCGCACCCCATTCGGCAATCGCTCCTTGCCGAGGTAAGGCACATCGACGCACTGCCCGGCACCGTTGTAGGACCAGCCGTGATAGTGGCATTTGAGCTGGTTCGCGCACACGACCCCCAGATGCAGCGGTACCTGCCGGTGCGCGCAGCGATCCTCCAGTGCATACGCTTGGCCGTTCTGGCCGCGGTACAGAACGATGGGTTCGCCGGCGAAACGGCGCCCCAGGGTGCGACCTTTCTTGAGCTCATCGCCCCAGGCCAGCGGATACCAGAAGTCCGGGTGTGCGCCGACGCGCCGCAAATCACAGGGCTGGGGCGCGATTGCCGGTGTCGTCGCCAGCCGGGTCACGGCATCGTCGAGCATCGATTACTCCGAAAGCGTGGCGCTGCTGGTCACGATTTTCACATAAGTGGCGGAGAGGGTGGGATTCGAACCCACGTGCCGGAATTACCCGGCCATCCGATTTCGAGTCGGCGCCGTTGTGACCACTTCGGTACCTCTCCGGACTGCCAAAACCCTGCGCGGAATTTTACTTTCAAAAACAATCACTTGTGCGCCAGAAACGCCGCCGGACATAATCCATCCGCGTTCTGTAGCACCGTGGGCCTGCGCTGGGCTTCGGTGCGGTATTCTAGCCGAACCTGAAGGCTTGAAGTGAGGTCCCGATGCGTCGATCGTCGACCATGGACTCGTTCTATCGGTTCTATAAGGGGAGGCAGGTTACCCGCTGCGTCATGGCGACCGTGGCGCTGACGTTCCTGGTAGCAGCCAGCTATTCGCCTCCCCCGCGGTCGGTCAATCCGGTGCAGAGGAAAGGCGAGCTGCGGGTGGTCACCCTTGAGGGACCCACCACCTATACCAAGGGCACGCGCGGGACCGAAGGGCTGGAGTTCCGGCTGGCGCAGGAGTTTGCGCGGGAGCAGGGCCTCAACCTTTATATGTACCCCGTCGCGACCCCGGCGCTGATGCGCGCCGAACTTGCGGCCGGGCGGGCCGACATTGCTGCAGCGCAACTAACGGCGGACAGGTCCTGGGCAATGGTGGGGGATGGCGCGGAGGTGTATGACCACATCCCGCAATTGGTCATCTACCGCCGCGGCGACGACCGGCCGGCGGTGGCCGACCTCGAGTCGCTGCAGCTGCTGGTCCGGGCCGGCAGCCCGCAGGAGCGGATGCTGCTGCGGTTGAAGGTCCGGCTGTTCCCGAAACTGGGATGGACCGCCATTTCACCGTACGGCGTGGATCCCCTGCAGGATATCCAAAACGGCGTCGGTGACTACGCCGTGGTCGATGCCAGTGAATACGCCTACGCCCGGCACCTGTACCCGGACGTGGTCCCCGCGTTCACCCTGCCCGAGTCCCGACCGGTGCAATGGGTGGTGCGGCATACCGACCCGGACCTGTACGCGGCCGTGAACCGCTTCATCGATACCGCGCAGCGCAGCGGCCTGCTGGCCTCGCTCCTGGCGCCTCCGCCGCAGGATCGGCGGGTGCTGGCGTACGAAGACTCGCGCCAGTTTCATCAGGATCTTGCCGCACGGCTACCGCAGTATCGCGCCTGGTTCGAGGAAGCCTCGGAACAGACCGGGGTCGACTGGCGCCTGCTGGCGGCCATCGGTTACCAGGAGTCCAAGTGGGACCCCACGGCGCAGTCCTCGATGGGTGCTTCGGGCGTGATGATGCTGACCTCCGACACGGCCGATTCGCTGGGCGTGGAGGACCGCTCGGACGCCCACGAGAGCATCCTCGCCGGCGCGCGTTACTTCCAGGAAGTGCGCGCGAAAGTCCCGGCGCGCATTCCGGAACCGGATCGGACCTGGCTCGCGATCGCGGCCTACAATGTCGGCTATGGACATGTCGAAGATGCGCGCCGGCTCGCACAGATGCGCGGCAAGAATCCGGACTCGTGGCAGGACGTGCGCGAGCAGCTGCCGCTGCTGGCCGATGAGAGCTGGTATGACCGACTCAAACACGGCTTCGCACGCGGCGCTGAACCGGCACAATTCGTCGACCGCATCCAGCGCTTCCTGAAGCTGCTGGAGTGGCAGCCGCAGGATGCACTGAAGGTCCAGCCGGCCGAAGCAAATCCGGACGCCACCTGGGTCGGGCGACCCGCGGCTTAGGTCAGCGGCGCGGCGCAAAAAACTGCTGCAGCTGTGCTGCGCACTCCGCGCTCAGCACACCTCCGAACACATCGACGCGGTGATTGAGGCCGGGCAGCCGGAAGATATCGATGGTGCTGCCCGCCGCGCCGGCGCGCGGGTCCCACGCACCGAACACCATTCGGCGCACCCGCGCATGCACTATCGCCGCCGCGCACATCGCGCACGGCTCCAGCGTCACGTAGAGCGTGGTATCGGTCAGCCGATAGCTGCCCAAGGCCTTGCCGCCCGCGCGTAGCGCTTCGATTTCCGCGTGCGCGGTCGGATCATGACTTGCGATCGGGCAGTTGCTGCCTTGAGCAATGACGCGCTCGCCCAGCACCAGTACCGCGCCCACCGGCACCTCGGCGCGCTGCTGCGCCTGGGCGGCAAGCGCGAGACACAAACGCATGTAATCGGCATCGGTAGGCGGCATGGCCGCACATTAGCCCAGGCTTTGTGCAGACACTTGCCCAGCAGCCAAAGGCAGGCTAAGATATATCTTAGATAGGTCGCACAATGCGACTTAAGACTGGCTCAGGGAGTCATCATGCGCTTTTTCCATCATCCAGACCACGGCCACGGCGCTGTCCACCATCACAGCATCCGCCACGGCGGCCATGGCGGCGGCTTCTTCGGCTTCGGACATCATTTCGGCGAAGGGTTTGGCCCCCACGGCGCCGGCCGCGGCGGCTTCGGGCCCGGACGCAAGCTCGGCTCAGCCGACCTGCAGCTGCTGCTGCTGGCGCTATTGGCGGAGAAACCCAGCCACGGCTACGAACTCATCAAAGCGATCGAGGAGCGCTCGAACGGCTACTACTCACCCAGCCCCGGCATGGTTTACCCCGCTCTGACCTACCTGGAGGAGATCGGCTACGCCAGCGTCGCGCCCGAGGGCGCGCGCAAACTCTACAGCGCCACCGAGACGGGTCACAAACATCTGGCCGATAACCGAGCTGCCCTCGAGACACTGCTGATGCAGCTGCAACAGATCGGGCAGCGTATGCAGAAGTTCCGGCGCGCGCTGCAACCCGAAGCCGTTGCCGGCGACGCCGCGGATGCGTCCGCGCCGGAATTGCAGGTGGCCCGTTTTGACTTGAAGCTGGCACTGGCAGCGAAGGCCGATGCGCCGCGTGATGAGCAGCTGCGGATCGCAGCGATTGTGCGGCAGGCGGCCGCCGACATTCGCGGGCAGTAATCGGGCAGGCCGCGCAGAAGCCGGCTTGTCCGCACCGGGTCGCGGTGCTACCGTTTTCGGCTCGTTTACACATAGGGGGAATGCACATGCTCGGATACGTGACGCTTGGTACCAACAATCTCGCCAAGGCTTCTGCTTTTTACGACGCGCTGGCCCAGGAAATGGGCGCCAGCCGTACCATGGAAACCGAAAAATTCATCGCCTGGGGCGCGCCGAACTCGGCGATGGTGTTCCTGATCAAGCCCGCGGACGGCAAGCCCGCAACGGTCGGCAATGGTGTCATGGCAGCGCTTGTTGCCAAGGATGCGGCGCAGGTGGATCGGATCCATAAGATTGCCATGAGCCACGGCTGCAGGGACGAGGGAGCGCCGGGAGACCGCGGCGGTGGTTTCTATGCGGCCTACTTCCGGGATCCTGACGGCAACAAGCTCAACGCCTTCCATCACGGTTGATTTCACTAAAGGGCCCCGCCGGCGCAGGGCCCTTTTTCCGGTCTTGACAGGCAACCATTTGGTTGCATAATATCCGCATGCAGGACGACGACGTTTTTCGGGCTCTGGCCGACGCCAGCCGGCGCACGCTGCTGGACCGCCTGCAACGTCGCGATGGTCAAACCCTCAACGAATTGTGCGCAGGACTCGCGATGACCCGTCAGGCCGTGACCAAGCACCTGGCAATACTGCAGAGCGCCAACCTCATCGCCGTACAGCGTCAGGGACGCGCGAAGCTGCACTTCATCAATCCTGTCCCCATCAACGATATTGCCGAACGCTGGATCAGCAAATTCCAGCGCCATCATCTACGCGCGCTGTCAGCGCTGAAGAAAGCCCTGGAGGAAGAAGATCATGAGTGAAGCCGCCCGAAGCACATTCGTCTATGTGACCTATATCCGTACGAGCGCCGAAACGCTGTGGTCGGCGCTGCTCAAGCCCGAATTCACCAAGCAGTACTGGTACGGCATGGAGATGATTTCGGACTGGAAGCCGGGGGCTTCCTGGAAACTGGTTTTTGCGGACGGGCGCGTCGGGGACATGGGCGAGGTGCTTGAAATCGAGCCGCCGCGCCGATTGGTGATCCGTTGGCACAATGAATTCCGCCCCGAGCTGAAGGCCGAGGGCCCCGCACAGTGCACGTTCGATCTGGAACCGAGCGGCGATGTCGTCAAGCTCACCATTACCCACAGCAGCGTGAAGGCGGACTCAAAGCTGATCGTCGCCGTCTCCGGAGGCTGGCCGAAGATTCTGTCGAACCTCAAAACCCTGCTGGAGACCGGCAAACCGATGGCAACCGAGAAGCTTTAGACGATCAGCGGCTAGCCTGCTCCAGATGCTCAATCTGCGCCGCATCGAGTTTCAGGCTCGCGGCGGCGACCAGGGCTTTGAGCTGCTCGATACTCGTGGCGCTGGCGATCGGGGCGGTAACACCCGGACGGGTCATCAACCAGGCCAGCGCGACACTGGCCGGTGTACTGGCGTGTGCTGCAGCCACCGCATCCAGTGCCGACAGAATCGCGGTGCCGCGCGGGTTCAGATACTGCTCCCCCACTCGCTGTCCACGGGCGCGACCGGCGAGGTCCTGCTGCGAACGATACTTGCCGGTGAGAAAACCGCTGGCCAGGGAAAAATAACTGATGACCCCAACGTCGTGCTGCACACACAGCGGTGCCAGTTCTTTCTCGTACTCAGCCCGGTCGTACAGGTTGTACAGGGGCTGCAGGCATTCATAGCGCGGCAGACCCTGGCGGTGCGCGAGATCCAAGGCCGCGGACAATCGCGCGGCGCTGTAGTTTGAGGCGCCGACAGTGCGCACCTTGCCCTGGCGGATCAGCTCGCCAAAAGCGCCGAGCGTCTCCGCCAACGGGGTATCGGCATCATCCACGTGCGCCTGATACAGATCGATGTAGTCGGTCTGCAGCCGCCGCAATGAGTCCTCCACCGCGCGCAGGATATAGGCCCTGGACAGCCCTTTGCCGTCAGGCGGCATCAGCCAGCCGACCTTCGTGGCAAGGATAATCTTCGAGCGATTGCCGCGCAGGCGCAGCCACCTGCCGATGACGGACTCGGACTCACCACCGACATGTCCCGGCACCCAGGTCGAATACACGTCCGCCGTATCGATGAAATCGAATCCCGCGGCTACAAACTCGTCGAGGATCCGAAATGAAGCGGCCTCATCCAGCGTCCAACCGAACACATTGCCGCCCAGGCACAAGGGTGACGTATGAATTTGCGACTGACCCAGCCTGCGTTTTTCCATGAGAAGCTGCCCTGCCTGGAATGATCTACATACCCGGAACCGGAACGGGCGCGAGGCCAATGACAAATCCCAGCCCTGCCAATATCGCCAGATAGTACGCCGTCGTGGCGTGGCTGGAGACCGCCGGCAGATCCTTAGTGAAAGCGCGATACACGGCGCCGGCCGCAACCAGCACAAACAGCGGCTGGGCAAAATACGCCGCCAGTATCACGGCTACTGCGGCCAGCATGAAACGCTCATTCTTATCGAGCGCGGCAATGGCCTGTCCGCCGTCCAATATCCAAACGGGAATCAGGTTCAACACGTTGAGCATCGCCGACAGGCTGGCAAGCCCCATCCAGAAGGAATCACCGCTTCGCATCCACAGCACCACGCACACCGCGGCGCCAATCAGTCCCGCCATCGGACCCGCAAGACTGATCAGCGATCGGGTCGGTGCGGACACTCCCAGCGTGGTCCAGCGAACGTATGCGCCCAGTCCCGGTAGAAACACCGGCATCTCGGCGGGCAGTCCGCGCCGTCTGATCTCAATGTAGTGGCCCAGCTCGTGCACCAGGATCAAAATCGCAAAGCCGACCCCGAAGCGCAGGCCGTACAGACCCCAGTAGACGGCGACAAACGCCCCGAGGCTCAGAATGAATTTCAGCTTGAAGAGCGTGAGCAGAAATTTTCCCTTGATCAGCAGCAGCACCAGGGGAGCGAGCGGACCCAGCCTGCTGATCCAGGCATTGCGGGCAGGCGCAAGACGTTGAACATTGCCGCGGACCCATTCGGCCTGTGACGACTCAGGCGGCAGCAACCCCAGGGCCTTCAGCCACACTTCACGTGCAGCCGTGAATTCGCGACGCGCTTCGTGCAAGCGAGCCGCCGCCGCCAGTTGCTCCAGAACCACGGAGTGCACGAGGGCATGGCAGCTGCCGCACACCAATGCTCCCGGTGCGAGCACGGCATGGCAACGGATGCATTCCCGGTTCAGGCCAGGAGGTGAAGAGTCCATGAATCGCGATCCGCAGCGTCCGGGCGTTCAGCCGGACGCGGCCGGGTCAGGGAGTGGGCCGACGATATTCACCGCTCTGGCCGCGGTCATCCGCCAGGCGATGCGGATTCCGACAAACAGGATGATCAGCCCAATCACCCCGTGTGTCAGATCCGAGAGCTCGCGAAACGGCGAAGCAAGACCCAGCAGCACAAGTTCGCCAAGTCTGGCGATATCGAAGCTCGGCAAGCCGCTTTGTGCAGTGTGCTGATAGAGGGCAATGGCAACCGCGGACAAAGATACGGCC
Source organism: Steroidobacteraceae bacterium (assembly GCA_036267975.1). Lineage (GTDB taxonomy): Bacteria > Pseudomonadota > Gammaproteobacteria > Steroidobacterales > Steroidobacteraceae > DAIDKA01. The sequence continues at coordinate 19,577 of DATAVA010000033.1, forward strand.
ATGTAAGTCAACAACACCGCCGCGATCTGGTAGCGGCGACCGCCCTGTCCTTTTGATCCGACGGCGATCGCCTTGCCGACGATGTAGCCCACGGCCAGGGAGACGAAACCGATCTCCAGGCCGGTGGCGAGCGCAAAGGCCACATAAAGAATGAGACCCAGCAGGCCGCCCGCCACCCCGAAGATGATGCCGCGCACAAACGCCGCATGGGAATCTTCAGGTAACTCTTCCCGGATGCGCGCGACGCACTGCGGGCAAGTCACGACGCCGTTCACCTGGTAATGACTGCTGCCGAGCACTTTTCCGCACACCTTGCAGGTCGGGGCACTAGACTGGCCGGCATATTCGGCGGTTGCAAACTGCGGCACCGGGCTGTTGGTATTCTCGGCCATGGACGGCAAAATATATCCGCAGATCGCTTATCCGCAGCCGCGACGGCCGCTACTTTCGATCGATCTGGATGTTCTCCTTGGCACCGCTATTGGCAACGGCGATCATAATGCCGAGGCCGAGGATGATCGCGAGCCCAATCAGGGTCCATGTCGTGCCGATACGGGCCAGGATCCCCAGCTTCCACAGCGCGGCCAGGACACCAGCAACCAGGATGGCAAATCCGATAAAGTACATTCCCGCAAATTTCATGCTCCTGCTCCCGGTGACCCTGCCTCACAACGCTGCGCTGCCCAGGTGAAGAATACTCGCGACACCGTCTTTGTGCTCGCGGAAAATGTTTCAAAGACGATGTCAGCATCCCGGCGACATTTATCATCGGCACATTCTGACATTTAGCGGCCCACACGAAATGCATTCTCAAAGTTGCAGCGCAGCGCCCAATAGCAAAAGGAGAGCGGCGATGTCCAAGATTACTCCCTGTCTCTGGTTCGACGGCAAAGCCGAAGAGGCGGCCAAGTTCTACGTCACAGTATTCCCGAACTCGCGCCTCGACGCCGTTCACCGCGCCCCGCGGGACTATCCATCCGGCAAGGCAGGCGACGTTCTCACCGTCGAGTTCACCTTGATGGATCAAGCCTTTGTCGGCCTGAACGGAGGTCCGCAGTTCCGGTTCAACGAGGCCATTTCATTTCAGATACCGGTTGAAACTCAGATACAGGTCGATCATTACAGCAACACGCTCTCCGCCGTCCCGGAGGCCGAACAGTGCGGCTGGGTGAAGGACCGGTACGGCGTTTCCTGGCAGATCGTGCCGCGCCAGCTCACCAGCTTGATCGGCGGCAGCGATCCTCACCGAGCGCAACGCGCATTCGCGGCCATGATGAAAATGAAGCGCATCGACATCGCCGCCATTGAACGCGCCGCCGATGGCGGCGCCTGACCTGAGTTGGACAAACGTCAATGCATGCTACGAGCAAGGCCATAACCAATCTTGAAGATGCGCAGCACCGGGCCATGGCCGGACGCCCGAAGGTTGCCGGGTTTCCCTATCTGGCGGAGACTTTGCGGCGCGCGGGGGTGGCGCGCAGCGTCTGGTTCCTGCCCGCATGCCAATGCCTTTATCTGACGCAGGATGGACCGGTCATGATGCAAGGCGCGCCGCTCATGGCCGGCACAGTTGACGTGCCCCGCTTTGACCGGGAGGCGCTGCTTGCCGCCCTGCGTATGAACCAGGCGGGGGACAGCACCTTCCCACAGTTTCTGGCCGCCACCTGGCAGGCGGGTATCATCCGTTACGAAGTGGACTTTACGCAGCGCGTGGTCACGTACTTCGGATACGCGGGCGAATCATATGAGGAACCTTACCCGGCAGTTGCCGTGCCATAGGGCGCCGAGGCGCCCCTCGGCGCTCACTTCACTTGCGAGACGGTCCGCAGGTAAGGCTTGTAAGTCTTGAAGCCCTGCGGGTATTTTTGCTTGGCCGCATCATCAGATAGTGAAGCCGGAATGATGACGTCCTCGCCCGGCTTCCAGTTCGCAGGGGTGGATACGTTCTCGCGTGCCGTCAACTGCATCGAATCCAGCGCGCGCAGGATTTCGTCGAAGTTGCGGCCGGTGCTCATCGGATAGGTCAGCATCAGTTTGACCTTCTTATCAGGCCCGATGACAAAGACTGAACGCACCGTCGCATTGGTTGCAGCCGTGCGCCCCTCGGAGCTGCCGCCCTCTTCGGCGGGAAGCATGTTGTAGAGTTTTGCCACGTGCAGATCCGTATCGCCGATCATCGGGTACTTGACTTTGGCACCCTGCGTCTCCTCGATGTCCGCCACCCACTTGCTGTGGCTGTCGACAGGGTCGACCGACAGCCCGATCAGCTTCGTGTTGCGCTTGGTGAACTCGGGCTCGATCTTTGCCATGTAGCCTAGCTCGGTGGTGCACACCGGCGTGAAATCCTTCGGATGTGAAAACAGGATCGCCCAGCTGTTACCGATCCATTCGTGGAAATCGATAGGGCCCTGCGTGGTCTTTGCCTTGAAGTTCGGCGCGATGTCGTTGATGCGAATGGACATGGGGAGCTCTCCACTGAATGGGATCGGATAGCCGATACATTACGCGGCTCGGGCGCGCAGCAGAAGGCCCTGGCAGGTTCGCGGCCATCGAGGATCCGCTCATGGCGCCGCTGCTAGTGCAAATGCCGCAGCTTCTCGGGATTGCGCACGACGTAGATCACCACAATTCTGCCATCTTCGATCCCGAGCGCAGTCGACTGCAACTCCCCGTCCGCTTCCCGCGTGATGAAACCGGGCAGGCCATTGACGAATCCGATATGCACGAGTGCCGATCCGTGCCGCACATACAGCTTCGCCAAAGCCGTGTGCAGCTTCATGACCAGATCCAGGCCCAGCAACGGCCGCGTGGCCGCGGAGCGTTTGCCGCCGCCGTCCGCATAGACGCTGACGTCATCGGCAAGTAGCGCGCGCAGTGCAATCATGTCGCCGTTGCGGGACGCGGCAAAAAAGGCGCGCGCCATTTCAAGCGCGTGCTCCTTCTCCACGCGAAAACGTGGCCGCGCTTCGCGGATATGCACCCGGGCGCGGCCCGCCAGTTGACGGCATGCGGCGCTGTCCCGCTCGACCGTCGCCGCCACTTCTTCGAAGGTCAGCCCGAAAACATCGTGCAGCAGGAAGGCGGCCCGTTCGAGCGGGGACAGACGCTCCAGGGCCAGAAGCAGCGGCAAAGTGACATCCTGGTCTGGCTCCTCTTCAATGACGGGATCGGGAAGCCACGGTCCTACATAGGTCTCGCGCCGGTGCCGCGCCGAGTTGAGTACGTCGAGGCAAAGGCGCGTAACCACACGGCGCAAGAACGCTTCGGGCTCGCGCACGCGAGCACGATCGACGCCCATCCAGCGGATGAAAGCCTCCTGGAGCACATCCTCCGCGTCGGCTACCGAGCCCAGCATCCGATAGGCCACCCGTGCCAGCTTGGGCCGCAGCGGATCGAACTCAGCCGTCGCATCGTCCGAAGCGCCACCGCCCATCAGGCTACCGCTTTGGCGGCCGCGCGATCGGCCCACAGGCCGAAGCCAACCGCCAGGCGATTCCAGCCGCATATGACATTGATCACCAGTGTCAGAATAACCTGCTCCTCCGCAGTGAACTGGGCCTTGAGCGCACCGATTGCGGCCTCGTGGGCATGTCCTTCTGACTGACGAGTCAGCGCCTCCGTCCAACCCAGTGCCGCGCGCTCCCGCGCAGTGTAGCAAGGGGCGTCGCGCCAGGCCGAAAGCAGGTAAATCCGCTGTTCAGTCTCCCCGCCCGCACGCGCTTCCGCCGTGTGCATGTTGATGCAGTTCGCACAGGCATTGATCTGCGAGGCGCGGATATGCACCAGGTGAACGAGCTCCGCTTCCAGGCCTTTGTTCATGGCTTGTGAGAAACCCAGCCACTCCTTCATCTGGGCCGGGGCCGCGGCGAAGGGATCGAGTCTTGCGGTCATCGTACAGCTCCATCGGTAAGTCCTGATGGCATGACGAGACAGGACCGCGCGATGTGACATCGGGGATTGCCGGCCAGCCCGATCGGCCTGGCGCAGCTTTATTGGCGGGCCTGAATCCGTGGCTGCGCCCCGTGCCGACCAACCGTGATGACCAAAGCGCAGCCCAGCAACAGTACCGTGGAAATGACGACCGCCGCACGCGCACCTGCGACCAGGGCATTCGTCGGACCTATGAGCGAACCGAAAAGGGCGACGCCGATGACGCTGCCGGTTTGCCGCGTTGCATTCAGCACGCCTGCGGCGATACCCGAGCGCGACTTTTCCACGCTCCCCAGGAGCGCGGAGGTGAGAGGTGGAACGAGCAGTCCCAAACCACCACCCAGGGCAACGAGCTGCGCACACATTGCCCAGTAGCTCGTGCCACGCCCGATGCCGACCAGCGCGACGCAGCCCGCCGCCGCGATCAGCGCGCCGGCGGCGATCGTCGCGCTCGCGCCGAACCGCTCGGTCACGCGGGCGGCCAGCAGATTCATCGGCAGCACCGCCCCCATCATCGGCAGAAACGCCAACCCGGTGGCAAAGGGTGACAAACCGGCGATGCGCTGCAAATACAGACTGAGCACGAAGATGAGCCCATAGAACGCTACGTTTACGAGCAGCCCCGAGGTGGCGGTCAGGGTAAACAACCGGTGGCTGAAGAGCGAAAGCGGAAGCATCGGCTGGCGCACCCGCCGCGCCTGGAATATGAACAGCCCAACCAAAGCGGCTGACACGGCAAAGCCGGCGAGTACCCAGGGATTGCCCCACCCCAGCGCTCCGCCTTCGATGATCGCGCCGGCCAGGCAGGCCAGCGCCCCAATGGCACCGGCCTGACCCGCAAGATCGAGCTCACGATGCGACGATCGCGGCGTCTCGGTGGCATAGCACCAGGTCAGCGCTAGACCTGCCAGACCGATGGGCAGGTTCACCAGAAATATGCTGCGCCAGCCGACCAGGAAGATGAGCGCGCCGCCAGCCAGCGGACCGGTGGTGAGTGCAAGACTTGCGCCCGCCGCCCAGATGCCGACTGCGCGGCCGCGCTCCCGTGCGTCCGGGTACGCATGATTGAGCAAGGCGAGCGAGTTCGGCACGAGGATAGCCGCGCCCGCGCCCTGCACGGCCCGGGCTGCAATCAATGTCAGTGCCGTGGGCGCCAACGCACAGGCAAGCGATGCACTGGTGAAGACTGCGAATCCGATGATGAAGATCTTCTTCGCCCCCAGGCGATCCCCCAGCGCACCCGCGGTCAGAATAAAGGCCGCAAACGCTATCGTATAGGCGCTGACGACCCACTGCAGCCCGGCTACCCCGCCTCCGAGGGAACCACCGATGCTGTTCAGGGCAGTGTTCACGATGGTGACGTCCAGCTGGACGATGCCATAGCCCAGGCTCATCGCGGCAAGCGTCAGCGGCTTCGCCAGTGAGGGGCGGTGCGAGTTGCTCACGAGGAACCTGCGAATAGCGCCTCGTGCCGGGCGCACACTGAGGCCCACAAAGTTGCTGCTTCGGGCACGTCGAGATCGAAAATGTCGCGCAGGGCCGCGACCAGTTCATCCGCGCCGTTCAGCAGTCTCTTGTCGACACCGGACGCATGCACAGCCGTCAGCACACGGCCGCGCAGCGACAGGTGGCGGTCGCAGGTGCGACGCTGGACGACAAGATTCTGCGTGAACGAGGAAGCTGGATCCGTCTGCAGGAACTGACACTGTCGAGCGAGCAGCGCCTCATCGGCCCGAATGCCGCGAAAATCGAACGTGAATGGCTCGCGTTGGCCGTGTGCCGTTTCCGAAAAGCGCCAGTAGCCATCACCCAGCTCGCTCAGCCCGAGACGGTACGGGGGATCGTCGCGTTCCAATGTCTTCAGCGGCAGCGGTTCCGCCAGACTTCCGCCAAACCCAACGTCGACGAGAAAGGGCTCATCGAGCCGCACCAACAGGCACAGGTGATTACCCAGCTGCGCATCGCCGCTCTGCACGCGCATGACACCGGCGCCCACGCGCATCACATCGAAGCCCATCTCTGTCAGCGCCCATTCCATCACGCCGTTCATTTCATAGCACCATCCGCCACGTCGCTGGCGAACCAACTTTTCATAGATCGCCTCGAGGTTCAGCGAAACGGGGCGCTGCAGCAACACATCGAGATTTTCGAACGGGATCGCGTACTGATGCGCTCGATGTATGGCCTTGAGTGTCGCCATATCCGGCCGCACGGCGCCATCAAAACCTATGCGCTGCAAATAGGCGGAAAGTTCCAAGGTCATGAGTTTCGACTTAATTCCTGTGGGCACATGCCATTGTATATGCGGCGCGGGCGGTCGCGAGCGTCGCTGAACTTGATAATGTCGACGCCCTTGCTCAGAATTCGCACGGTCTTGATTTCGAGCTCCTCGATCATGAGTGTCGATCCGGCAAGCCAGGACCCCGAACTGTTACGCCGCCTGCTGCGCGCGAAGGACCGCATGGACGCCGCCTCACACGAAGCGTGGCCAGTGCGGCGCCTGGCGCGCGTGAGCCGAGTCTCTGCGGCGCATTTCGCGCGCTCGTTCAAGCAGGCCTTTGGTGTACCGCCGCATCGCTACCTGCTCACTCGGCGCATCGAGCGGGCGGCAGCGCTGCTGCGTGAAACCGATCGCCCCATCGCCGAGATTGCATTCGACACCGGCTGGGAGAGTCTGGGAACGTTCGGACGCACGTTCCGCGATGTCACCGGTGAGAGTCCGCGTGCGGTCCGGGCGCGCGCGCAGGTCGCAGCACACGAGCTCGGCGGCGTACCCGCCTGCTTCGTCAGCGCCGCGCACCGCCCCGACCTCACGATCGCAGTTTCGGAGAAGCGACGCCGCGAGGCTGCCGATACAATTGGGTCTGAAACAAAGGAGACCCCATGAGCCAATCTGTCCAGCAAGTCGGTCTATACGTGCGAGACCAGGACGAAGCGCTCGCGTTCTACGTCGAAAAACTTGGATTTCGCATCCACACGGATGTGCGCAACGGCCCCTATCGCTGGCTCACAGTGCAGCACCCGGATCAGCCCTCGTTGCAGCTCGGCCTGTTCAAACCGGGGCCGCCGGTGCACGACGAGGCGACTGCGCAAACGCTGCACGCGCTTGTGGCCAAAGGGGCGATGCCGCCACTCGTACTGGGTGTGGATGACTGCCGCGCCGCCTACGAGCGCATGCGTGCTGCGGGCGTTGAGTTCACGCAGGAGCCGACGAGCCGCTACGGCAATGTGGACGCGGGTTTCCGCGACCCCTCGGGCAACGGGTGGAAAATGATCGAGGCGCGTCGCTGAGTTCATCCCGGAATCTCTATTCGTTCTCAGCTTCGACGGTCTTAGAACTTACTTTCAGCGTGACGTTCGGCGAACCAGTAGCCCGCGACGAGGGTCTTGAGATCGTTGATAGCGCCGCTGCGCACCCGATCGATGAATACTTTTGCTGGCAGAACAACCGTCAGAATGTCCTCATGCTCTGTCGCATTGCCATGAACGCCCCCCGCGCGAGCCGTATCCACGGTACCGTACACGATGGAGATTTTCTCGGATGTACCCCCCGAGCTGACGTAGGCGCCCGGATGAATGAGTACCGGACTACTCAGAACTAGACCGGCCTCTTCCTGCATCTCTCGAACCGCGGCCTCCAGCGCCGTCTCGTTGATTTCGATGGCGCCTGCCACGAGGTTGTCCCGATACGGGTAGTCGCCGGCTACGATTGCACCCGGACGGAACTCGTTTGCGAGCACGACCTCATCGCGGCGCGGGTCATGGCCCAGCACGGCAACCGCATTGCCGCGCTCCATCATTTCCCAGGTGAGCCGTCGGATTCCTCCGCCGTGTTTCTCGACATCGATTTCGTATCGGCATACGCGAAGAAATCCCTCGTACAAGGGTGTTCTACTGTGGATGACCGCTCTGAGTTGTCTTGGTCTCCTCATTCAAAGGCCCCCGCCATGAACTCCCGCTCGGCTTTAGGAATTCTTAGAGAAACCGCCGGCGCGAGAGAAATACCGTCCTGAGAAATGAAAAAGCCGTGATTGCGCAAGTGATCCTCAGTGTTATGTATCAGAATATTGAACACGACCCTTCGGAAGAGCTCCACACAATCGCCATGCGTATCCACGTCGCGCGACTGCAACAACTCGACGAGCTCGAGGTAGCTCGCCCCCGGGCGGCCTAAGCCTCCAGTGCCGCCGGCCGGGCGATGCGCTTCTGTCGATCGCGCGTGCACACTGAGGCCCGCTGAGTGGAGAACGGCAGGCAGATCCCGAAAGCCCAATTCACTCCCACTCGATGGTCGCCGGCGGCTTCCCCGAAATGTCGTAGACCACGCGCGAGATGCCGGGCACTTCATTGACGATGCGTCGCGACACTTCGGCCAGGAAATCGTACGGTAGTCGGGCCCAGTGCGCCGTCATGAAATCGACGGTCTCGACGGCACGCAGCGCGACGACATAGTCGTAGCGGCGACCATCACCCATGACGCCCACCGAGCGCACCGGCAGGAACACTGCAAATGCCTGGCTGGTGCGATCGTACAGATCATGCCGTCGCAGTTCTTCGATGAAGATGGCGTCGGCGTGCCGCAGCAGATCTGCGAATTCCTTGCGCACCTCGCCCAGGATGCGCACTCCCAGGCCCGGTCCTGGAAAGGGATGCCGGTACACCATGGCATGCGGCAGTCCCAGCTCCGTGCCGAGGCGCCGCACCTCGTCCTTGAACAGTTCCCGCAACGGTTCGACGAGCTGCAGGCGCATATGCGCCGGCAGTCCACCCACATTGTGATGGGACTTGATGACGTGCGCTTTGCCGGTCTTGCCGCCGGCAGACTCAATCACATCCGGATAGATGGTTCCCTGGGCCAGAAAGCCCACATCCTTGAGCTTGTTTGATTCTTCCTCGAAGATGTCGACGAACAGGCCGCCGATGATCTTGCGCTTGGCTTCCGGGTCCGTGACACCTTTGAGTGCCGCCAGGAATCGCTCTGCGGCATCCACGCGAATGACCGTTACGCCCAGGTTCTGCGCGAATGTGCGCATGACCTGATCACCCTCTCCCAGGCGCATCAGACCATGATCGACGAACACGCAGATCAGGCGATCACCGATCGCCAGGTGCAGCAGCGCGGCCACGACGCTCGAATCCACGCCCCCCGACAGGCCCAGCAGCACCTTGCCAGCGCCGGTTTGGGTGCGCACGCGCTCGACGGCATCTTCGATGATATTACCCACGCTCCACAGTGCATCGCAGGCACAGATCTCGCGCACGAAGCGCTCCAGCATGCGCGCGCCCTGCAGGGTGTGCGTGACTTCGGGATGGAACTGCACACCGTAATAGCGGCGTCGCTCATCACTCATGGCGGCAAAGGGCGCGTTCGCCGATGCGGCCGTGGCAGCAAAACCGTCGGGCAGCTCGGCGACCCGGTCGCCGTGGCTCATCCACACATCCAGCACGGCGCGCCCTTCGGCATCGGCCCGGTCCTGCAGCTCATTGAGCAGCCGGCATGGGGCGGTGACCGTGACTTCGGCGTAACCGAACTCGCGCGCAAGACCCACGATCACCTGCCCGCCCAGCTGCTGGGCCATGGTCTGCATGCCGTAGCAGATGCCCAGTACCGGCACCCCGAGCTCAAACACCGCGCCCGGTGCACGTGGCGGCCGTGAATCGGTGACGGACTCGGGGCCGCCCGAAAGGATGACGCCACGCGGCGCAAACGCCCGCACGGCTGCATCGGAGATGTCCCAGGGGTGGATTTCGCAGTACACACCACTCTCGCGCACCCGGCGGGCGATGAGCTGGGTGTATTGCGCGCCGAAATCGAGAATAAGAATCCGGTGCGCGTGGATCTCAGGAAACACGATAGTTCGGCGCTTCCTTGGTGATGGTCACATCATGCACGTGGCTTTCGCGAACACCCGCGTTGGTGATGCGCACGAACTTCGGCCGCGTGCGCATGATCTCGATGGATGCACTGCCGGTATATCCCATCGCGGCGCGCAGACCACCGGCGAGCTGGTACAGGATCGACACCAGGCTGCCCTTGTAGGCGACCCGGCCTTCGATACCTTCGGGCACGAGCTTCTCAAGCTCGCTGGCGGCATCCTGGAAGTAGCGGTCGGCACTGCCGTGCTTGTCCGCCATGGCACCCAGCGATCCCATGCCGCGATAGGCCTTGTAGGAAGCACCCTGATACAGCTCCACCTCACCGGGGGACTCTTCGGTACCGGCGAACATGCCGCCGATCATCACGGCATGCGCGCCCGCGGCGATCGCCTTGGCCAGATCACCGGAGAAGCGGATGCCGCCGTCAGCAATCACCGGCACGCCGGTGCCCTCCAGGGCCCGCGCCACATTGGAGACCGCACTGATCTGTGGCACGCCGACGCCGGCGACGATGCGCGTCGTGCAGATCGACCCCGGACCGATGCCGACCTTCACGGCATCCGCGCCGGCCTCGGCCAGGTCACGGGCCGCCTCCGCGGTCACGATATTGCCGGCGATCACCTGCAGCTGCGGCCAGCGCTGCTTGATCTGGCGGACCATGTCGATCACTCCCTGGTGGTGCCCGTGGCTGGTATCCACGACCACGACATCCGCCCCGGCGCCGCTCAAAGCCGCCACGCGCTCGAGAGTATCTGCTGCGGTACCCACCGCTGCGCCGACGCGTAGCCGGCCGGTATCATCCTTGCTGGCGCGCGGGTAATCGGTGGCTTTCTGGAAGTCCTTCACCGTGATCATGCCCTTGAGCTCCGAATCCTCGCCCACCACCAGCACCTTCTCAATGCGATGCTTGTGCAGCAGGGTCAGGACTTCTTCCTTCGGGGCATTCTCGCGTACGGTGATCAGCCGATGCTGCGGGGTCATGACCGATGACACCGGCGCATCGAGCTTCTCTTCAAAGCGCAGGTCGCGATGCGTCACGATACCCACGACCCTGCTGCCGTCCACGACCGGAACACCGGAGATGCCGCGCGAACGCGTCAGCTGCAGCACTTCGCGGATGCTCATGCCGGGAGGAACGGTGATCGGATCACGAATCACGCCGCTCTCGAATTTCTTGACCCGGGCGACTTCACGCGCCTGACTCTCGATGGGCATGTTCTTGTGGATGATGCCCAGACCGCCTTCCTGGGCAATCGTGATGGCGAGGCGCGCCTCGGTCACGGTATCCATGGCGGCCGACAGGACGGGCAGTCCCAGCCGGATGCTGCGGGTGAGCGTGGTGGAAAGGTCGACCTCCCGTGGCAGCACCGTGGAATGCGCGGGCACCAGCAGGACGTCGTCGAAAGTGAGGGCTTCTTCGAGGATTCGCATGTCCCATTCTACGCACTCGCCGGGGTCGGGTAAACCCGCAAAGCGCGATACCATGGGATATGTCCGAAATCCCGCAACGCAGTGTCTACACCGTCTCCCGGCTGAACCGCGAAGTCCGGTTGCTGCTGGAACGGGGCCTGGCCGTCATCTGGCTGGAGGCGGAGCTGTCGAATTTCACCCAGCCGGCCTCCGGCCACTGGTATTTCACCCTGAAGGACAAGGAAGCGCAGATCCGCGGGGCCATGTTCCGCCAGCGCAATATGAACCTGGGCTTCACCCCCAAATCCGGGCAGCTGGTGCTGGTCCGCGGTCGCGTCAGCCTGTACGAGCCGCGCGGCGACTACCAGATGATCCTCGAGCACATGGAAGAGGCCGGGGTCGGGGCGCTGAAGCGCGAATTCGAGCGTCTTAAATCGCGGTTGGCCGCCGAAGGCCTGTTTGCACCTGAACTGAAGCAGCCGCTGCCCGGCTTTCCGCGCCGCATCGGGGTGATCACCTCGCCGAGCGGCGCCGCAATCCGCGACATACTGCATATCCTCAGGCGCCGCTATCCCCCGGCGCAGGTGCTGATCTACCCCACCCCCGTACAGGGCGCTGCAGCCGTTCCGGCCCTGATCCAGGCGCTCGAGCTGGCCGCGGCGCGCGCGGAATGCGACGTCATCATTCTGGCGCGCGGCGGCGGTTCGCTCGAAGATCTGTGGGCGTTCAATGACGAAGGCGTGGCGCGGGCCATCCGCGCCTGCGCCATACCGGTCATCAGTGGCATCGGCCATGAAATTGACTTCACGATCGCCGACTTTGTCGCCGATGTGCGCGCGCCGACCCCCTCCGGCGCCGCCGAACTGGTGGTTCCCGACCGCCAGGAGCTGCTCGGCACGCTGCGGCGCATGGGTGAGCGACTGATTCAGTCGGGGCGGCGCGAGCTGCGCACCGCCAGTCAGCTGCTGGCGCACCTGCGCCATCGACTGCAACGCATGCATCCGGGTATTCGCTTAAGTCACGGCGTGCAGCGCCTGGATGAGCTCGAACAAAGAATGCGCAAGGCGCTGCAGGCGCGCGTGCAGCAGCAGAATATCCGCCTGAGCCATGCCCTGGCGTCGCTGCTGCAGGCCACTCCCGCGCGCCGCGTGGCCGCACTCGATGCGCGCAACGTGCAACTGCGCATGCGACTGCAACATGCGCTGCAGCGCCGGCTCGAGGCCAGCGTCCATCGCCTGAATCTCGCACAGCACAAACTCGACGCGGTCAGCCCGCTGGCGATCTTGGGCCGCGGTTTCTCCGTAGTCACGCGGGCCGATGGCAGTCTCGTCACCGATGCCGGCACCGTGGCGGTGGGCGAGGAGATCCGGGCGCTGCTTCTGCGCGGCGCGCTGCGTGCCCGGGTCACCGGGCACGACTCCGGGAACGACGCATGAATCTGCGCCCCACCCCGCGGCAGCTCGGCGGCGCCGCGATGGCGCTGGTCATCGGCATCGCGGCGAGTGCCGCCGGCGCTGCGACCACGGATCTGCCGCACAGCGAAAGCGTGCCCGGCGGCGTGCGTATCATTGCACTGTCCGCCCCGGCCGATTCCCCCCCCAGCGCGACATTTGGGCAGCATCGCGTGATGGTGATACGCCGCGACGACAAATGGCTGGCCGTGGTCGGTATTCCGCTGGACGCGAAGCTTGGAACGGCGACGCTCGATGTGCGCGGTTCCGCAGCCCATACCTTTCCGATCGGTCCGAAAATTTACACCGTGCAACGCCTCACGGTGGCCCCGAGCCAGGTCGACCTGTCGGCGCAGGATGCCAGCCGGGCCGCGCAGGAACGCACCCGCATTCACGCCGCCATCGCAACGTTCAGCCCGCAGGCGGGTAGCCTCGCCCTGCTGCAGCCCGTACCGGGCATCCGTTCCAGTTCATTTGGCCTGCGTCGCGTGTTCAATGGCGAGGCGCGCAATCCCCACACCGGCATGGACATCGCGGCGCCGGTTGGCACACCGATACGCGCCGCCGCGGCTGGCGCGGTTGTCGACACCGGCAACTATTTCTTCAACGGCAACACTGTGATCATTGATCATGGTCAGGGACTGCTGACGGTGTATTGCCACTTGAGTGCGATCGGGGTTCACATCGGCGCTGCGGTCCAGCGCGGCGAAGTCATCGGCAAGGTGGGCAAGACGGGGCGTGTGACCGGCCCGCACCTGCATTTCGCGGTGGTGCTCAATCAGGAGTTCGTGGACCCGGCGCTGTTCCTGCCCCCGGTCCACCCGCTCATCCGCACGCGCTGAGGGCGCCGCCGGCGCGGCTACCGGCGCTTCGTGCCTCGACCGGCGGCGCCGCTGCGACCCTTGCCGCCGCGCTTCGCGGCAGCAGGCCGCGCGCGGGCCGGACGCGGACCTTCATTTGCGGCTACCGCCTTTTTCTTGCGGGCGACCTTCATGCCGGCAATTTTCGCCAGGGCAGCGCCGCGGTGACCGATGCCGGCAGTGCCCTTACGGCGCGGCCGATGGCCGACCTTGTGTTCGGTCTTGCGCTCGCTGAAGGGGTTCGAATCCGATCTGAATTCGACGACGATCGGGGTCGCGTACAGATCAAAGGCCTTGCGAAAGAAATTGCCGAGATAGCGGGCGTACGCGTCCGGCACACGCTCCGCCTGGTTGCCGTGCACAATGATGCGCGGCGGATTGCGGCCGCCCTGGTGAACATAGCGCAGTTTGATGCGCCGGCCGTGTACCAGTGGCGGCTGATGCGCTTCGAGCGCGCTTTCCAGTCCCTTGTTCAACATCCTGGTGGGCATTTCGCGCATGGCGGACTCGAATCCACGCACTGCCGACTGCATCAGTTCGCCCACCCCCGTGCCGTGCCGCGCCGAAATGAAATGCAACGGTGCGTAGGGCACGAAATCCAGCTTCAAGGCCAATTGGCGGCGGATCTCATCGCGCTGCTCCATGGGGATACCGTCCCATTTGTTGATCGCGATGAGCAGGGCGCGGCCGCGCTGCAGCGCCATGCCGAGCACGCTGGCGTCCTGTTCTCCGATCAGGTCATGAGCATCCAGCACCATGACCACGACATGCGCGTGGTCCATGGCTTGCAAGGTCTTGGCGACACTGACCTTCTCGATCAGATCATCGACCTTCGAGCGCCGGCGGATGCCCGCCGTATCGATCAATACGAAGTCGCGCGCATCGCGTTTAAACGGCACCAGAATGCTGTCGCGCGTCGTGCCGGGCTCCTCGCTGGCGATGACGCGCTCCTCGCCCAGCAGCCGGTTGATGAGGGTGGACTTGCCGACATTCGGCCGTCCGATGACGGCGATGCGTATCGCATCGTCAATCGAGTCCTCGCGCGCATTCTCTTCGCAGCCGGCGAGCACCACCGACATCAGTTCGCGGATGCCCTGGCCGTGGGTCGCGGCAATCGGAACCGGCTCACCGAGCCCGAGCTTGTGGAACTCACTGAGCGCCACTTGCGCATCCAGGCTCTCGATCTTGTTGACGGTGAGGACGATTGGCTTGCCGGAGCGGCGCAGTTCGCGCGCAATGATTTCATCCTGAGGAGTCAGGCCGGCGCGCGCATCGACGATGAATACCAGTCGATCTGCCTCGGCCACCGCACGCTCGGTCTGGATACGCATCTGGCTTTCGATGACCGACGGGTTCTCGATCACTAGGCCACCGGTGTCGATGACCACATATGCACCCGATCCGAACTGGCCGTAGCCATATTGCCGATCGCGCGTGACCCCCGGCACGTCGGCCACAATGGCATCGCGCGTGCGCGTCAGAGTATTGAAGAGCGTCGATTTACCGACGTTGGGTCGGCCGACCAGCGCGACGATCGGCAGCACGGTGAATCGCGCCTAGTGTGCAGCCTGCGCGGCCACCGGCGTGGCGCGAAAGGCGTCAAGTCGTCCGCGATCATTCAGCAGCACCAGCACACCGTCGGCATAGGCCGGCGGGTTGCTGTAACGCACCTTGCCCGCGCGAACGCGCCCGATCAGGGCTCCGGTCGACTTGGACAGCCAGTGGACGTAGCCTTGGTAATCCGCCACGACAATGGCATCGTCCGCCACCGCCGGGCCGGACAGACCGCGGTGCGCGAGAGCCTTCTGGCGCCACACCTCAATCCCGGTGCGGCGCTTCAGCGCGAAGATCTCGCCGTCTGCCGAGGACACGTAAACATTCTCATCATCGACCGCGACGCCACGGTAGCTCGAGGTATCGTGCGACCACCAGATCTGGCCCGAATCCAGTGCCATCATGGCGACCTTCCCCTGGAAGCCCACCACGTAGACATCATTGCCCATGACCCGCGCACGGGTATCGATGTCGACCAGGCGGTCGATATCCGTCTTGCCGGACGGCAACTGCAGCTGGGTTTCCCACACGCTGGCGCCATCACTCAAGGACGAGGCGATCACGCGACCGTTGTCGAAACCGGTCACGGCAACGTCCCCCGCGATGGTCGGTGAAGCCGTCCCGCGCAGTGACAGCTTCGGTACCGTCTGCTGCTGCACCCACAGTTCATGCCCATCGCTCATCGACAGACCATGCAACTTGCCGTCCACGCCCCGGACCAGCACCATTTTCGGCGAAACTGCGGGTGCCGCGAGGATCTCGGCCGCCACATTGGTGGACCACAGCTGCTTGCCGCTGCGGGCATCCAGCGTGACCACATCGCCATCGGTTGAGCCGACGACGACCTTGCCGTCGCCGAAGCCCACCGCGCCCCCCAGCGGCAGCTTGGTGCGGGTCTGCCACTCGGTATGGCCGTTGTGCAGGTCGAAGGCTGCGATCTCACCGCGATCGCCCGCGGCATAGACAGTGTCCCCTTCGATGTCGAGCGCCAGCCCCAGCCGCAGTGGCACCTTCGTACCCCCGACACTGGCGCTCCAGACCTTCTCGATCTTGACCGTTTCCGGGAAGGCGACGAGCTTGGCCGGACGGTCCGGGTCCTTGTTCTTTGTACAGGCGGCCACGAGGGCCAGCAGCAGGATCGGCAGGATGCGACGCATGATGGATCAGTTCCCCTTGGGAATGGCAGGCACCGGCGCGCTGGTGGCGGCGCCGGCAAGGTCGTTGATCTTCAGGTCCAACAGATCGTTGGCGCTCTGAGGCAGGCCGATGGCCGCACGCGCGGCGCGATACTCGCGCAATGCCTGCGCCTTGTCGCCCTTGGCGAAATAGGCATCGCCGCGCACTTCCGCGAAGCGGCCCTCAAATGCTCCCTGATTGGCAGTGCCCAGGGTCGCCAGCGCCGCATCGGGCTGCTTCTGCGCCAATTGCACCCGCGCCAGGCGCACGCGCGCGATCAGCACCAGTTCCGCGTCACGGGAATGGCCGATTACCGCCTGCAGATAGGTCACGGCGCGCTCGGGCTGGCTGGTCTCCACCAACAGCCGGGCCGCAGCCAGATCCGCCTGGTCCACGTACGGGCTGTCGGGATGGGCGTGCCGCAGCTGCTCGACCAGGTCAAGCCCCCGCGTGCGGTCACCGCGGTCAAACGCATCCAGGACCTGCGAGTAGCCGCTCGCGGCCTCG
Source organism: Steroidobacteraceae bacterium (assembly GCA_036267975.1). Classification (GTDB taxonomy): domain Bacteria; phylum Pseudomonadota; class Gammaproteobacteria; order Steroidobacterales; family Steroidobacteraceae; genus DAIDKA01. Next base: position 36,342 of record DATAVA010000033.1, read on the forward strand.
ACGCCATTGCGATCGGCCCGGGCGTGCCACCAGCGTAAGCCGCCGACAATCAGGCCACCAATGGCCAGACCGACGACAATCCAGGGGACATTGGCGCGCAGCCACCCGGTCAGCCGCTCCAGTTGTTCTTGTTCTGAAAGGTACTCTTCCACCCACCCTACTCCTGCTTGTCCATCGCCCGCAGCGCTGCCTCGATCCGGACCGGCAACTCAGCTATTGGGCACTCACTCTGACCCGCCTCGAGGCGCAAAGGTTTCAATCCCACCACGCCCCGCGCCAGCTCATCTTCGCCGATGATCACAGCCAGGGCGGCCCGGCTGCGATCGGCCCGACGGAACTGGGCCTTGAAATTGCCCCCGCCCAGGTTCATTTCGAACCGACGCTGTGGCAGCGCGTCACGCAGGTTTTCGACCATGCGACTGCCGGCAATCGCGGCCCGCTCGCCGTGGAGCACGATATACACATCGGCCGCGGCGGGCTGGGGCTGGGATGGCAGCTGCCGCAGCAGCTCGACCACCCGCTCGACACCCATCGCGAAGCCAATGGCGGGGGTCGCATCACCCCCGAGCTGGGTGATCAGGCCATCATAACGGCCGCCCGAGCAAACTGCGTCCTGGGCGCCCAGTGCATCGGTGATCCATTCAAACACCGTGCGGCTGTAATAGTCGAGCCCGCGCACCAGGCGCGGGTTCACGGTGAAAGCCACGCCCATCGCGGCCAGCGCCGCCTGCAGTGCCGCAAAGTGTGCCTGCGACTGCGCATCCAGGTAGTCCGTCAGCAGCGGCGCCGCGGCGACCAGCTGCTGCAGGTCCGGATTCTTGGTGTCCAGGATGCGCAGTGGGTTGCCGTGCAGACGCCGGCGGCTGTCCTCATCCAGGCGCGCGTGGTGCGCGGCGAAGTACTCGACGAGTTTCTCGCGATAGAGCCGGCGCGACTCGACGGTGCCCAGGGAGTTGATCTGCAGCGTCACCCGCGTGATGCCTAACCTGCGCCACAGGCGCGCCGTCAGTGCGATGAGTTCCGCATCGACATCGGGGCCGGCAAAGCCCACCGCTTCCACATCGACCTGGTAGAACTGCCGATAACGCCCCTTCTGCGGCTTCTCGTGCCGGAACATCGGCCCCATGCACCACAGCTTGTGGCGCGCTCCGCGCAGCAGCCCATTTGAAATCATGGCGCGCACCACCCCGGCGGTGGCCTCGGGGCGCAGCGTGAGGCTCTCGCCACCCTGATCGGTGAAGGTGTACATCTCCTTCTCGACCACATCGGTGAATTCGCCGATGGCGCGCTGGAAGAGTTCCGTGTGCTCAACCACGGGTACCCGGATCTCCTCATACCCGTAGGCCGCAAGCAGCTCACGGACCGTGCCTTCGAGGTGCTGCCACAGCACGCTTTCCGCCGGCAGCACATCGTTCATGCCACGGATAGGCTGAATCTCGCCCGTCACGGAAAACCCCTGCTCAAGAATTACTGGCCGCGGCCGCGGGGCCCGGCGCCGAGACCGTAGCAGCTGGAATCGCCACTGCCGGGGCCGCCACGGGCGCCACCTTGGGCGCGGGGCTGCCCGGATGCAGATCGAGGTAAAGCCAGTGGATGCTGCCGATCAGACCAATACCGATCACCAGCGCGACCCCGGTCATGACCACCGCGCCGCGCCACGGACTCGTCTGCGTTGCGTGCGGCATCCGCGTCAGATCCGGCGGCGCTCCCGCGTGCACACTCGCCGCGTACAGCCCGAGCAGCTCCGGAACCGACTCCTTCACCAGCTCGGCGTAATGCCGCAAATGGCCGCGCGCATACACCGCTGCGCCCAGTTCGCTGAAGTTCTCGGTCTCCAGCGCGTGGATCACGTTCGGATCCAGATGCAGCAGCTCGGCGGCCTGCACCAATGACAGGTCGGCCCGTTCGCGCCCCGCCTGCAGTCGCGCCCCGATGCCGCTCTTGCGCGCACCGCTGTCATTGCCCCCCTCACTCATCGGCATCAGTCAGGCTTGCGCTGAACGTCAGCGCCAAGGGAGCGCGCCTGCTCGGAATCCGGGAAATCGACGCGCAGGATCTTGATCAACTGCGCGGCGCTGCCCGCATCGTCGAGAGTGCGTGCGGCCTGAATCCCGGTCAACAGCAGTTCGGGCGTCGGATTGTACTGTGCAATGAACTTGTTGACGCGCGTCAGGGCCTCGAGGGCACGACCGTGCGCCAGTTCCAGCTGGGCCAGCTGGTAAGCCCCTTCCGGGTAGTCCGCGCGCGCGTTCAAGGCGCGCTTGAACGCAGATTCGGCTTCCTGGTCCCGGTGCGCGGTGAGCAGGCACACGCCGATGTTGTCGTAGGCCGCTTCGGGCGTGCGATACAGCGGATTGGTGGCCACCTGCAGCAACTTGGTGATGCCCTCATCCACCCGGTGCTGGCGGCACAGGTACACCCCGTAGAAATTCAATTGCCCCGGATCGCCGGGCGCAAGACGCATGGCTTCGCGCAATTCGCTCTCGGCCTTCTTCTGATCGTTGATGCGTTCGTAGAACATCGCATAGACGCTGTGCAGATTGGGATTGCTCGGATCCTCCTGCAGGCCCCGATCAAGCTTTTCCTTGGCGCGTGCGAGATTACCTTCCTGCATGTAGGCCATGGCCAGCTGTGCATTGTCCGCAGCCGCGTCGGCCTTGACGTGCCCTTCGCTCAGCCGCGGTGACTTGGTGGTCACACAGCCGCTCACGATCACGAGCAGGCCCATGACGCTCATCAGGACCGCAATGCGACGCCTGCTGTTCATGATTGCACCGTAAGACCGATGGTCTTGTTGCCCAAACGAACCGTGGTCCGGTCGATGACCCGTCCGGCCAATTGGCCGCAGGCCGCATCGATATCCTCACCCCGGGTGCGCCGGATGGTGGCGAGCACGCCGCCGCGAATGAGTTCATCGCGGAAGCGCTGGATCACCACCGCGGGGGAGCGCTGATAGCGGGTGCCGGGGAAGGGGTTGAAGGGAATCAGATTGAGCTTGGCCGGATGACCGCGCAGCAGCCGTACCAGCTCGCGCGCCTGGCTCGGTGAGTCATTGACGCCGTCCAGCATCACATACTCGAAGGTGACGCTGCGGCCATTCTGCTCATCCAGATAATGCCAGCAGGCGCTCAGCAGCTCGCTGATCGGATGCTTGCGATTGATCGGCACCAGCTCGTTGCGCAGCGCATCGTTGGGCGCATGCAGCGAAACGGCCAGGGCGACATTGGTTTCCTCGGCCAGCTTGTACATCTGTGGCACCAGGCCCGAGGTCGACAGCGTGACCCGGCGACGCGACAGATCAAACCCAAAGTCATCCAGCATGATCGACAATGCCGGCACCACATTGCGAAAATTGGCGAGCGGCTCGCCCATGCCCATCAGCACGACATTGCTGATGATGCGACCGCTGAGCGGGGTGACCACCTGAGTGTCGAAGGCCGCCTCGGGCGTCGGCTCGCCGACATCCGCATCATCCTCCGGTCCGATGCCCACGGCGGCTTCCAGCTCGCGCGCGGCGAGCCATACCTGACCGACGATCTCGGCCGTCGTGAGATTGCGATTGAATCCCTGCTGCGCGGTGGAACAGAACGAACAGTCCAGGGCACAGCCGACCTGCGAGGAGATGCACAGGGTGCCGCGGCCCGGTTCCGGGATGTAGACCATCTCGAAGGCCTGTGAGGAGTCCGCTTCGAGCTTCCACTTGCGCGTACCGTCCGCCGAGACCTGCAGGCCCGTGATGCGCGGCACGCGAATTTCCGCGCACTGCATCAGCTGCGCGCGGAAGTCCTTGCCGAGATCCGTCATTTCCCCGATCCGGCCCTCGCCGCGCTTGTAGATCCAGTTCATCAACTGGCGGGCGCGGAACGGCTTGCTGCCTAAGCCTGCGATGTACTCCTCGAGCTGCGGACGCGTCAGTCCCAGCAGATTCGTGCGGCAGGTTTCGGTCGGGGCTGACATGTCAGGTGCGCGGGAACACCTGGGTGCCGGCGAAGAAGTACCCGATCTCCTGGGCGGCGGTTTCCGCACCATCCGAGCCATGCACCACGTTCTGTTCGATGCTCAGTGCCAGATCTGCCCGGATCGTGCCGGGGGCCGCCTTCTTCGGATCGGTCGCGCCCATCAGCTCGCGGTTCTTGGCGATGGCGTTCTCACCCTCGAGAACCTGAACGACGACGGGACCGGATGTCATGTAGCTGACCAGATCCTTGAAGAATGGCCGTGCACGATGCACCGCATAGAAGCCCTCGGCCTCGAGCAAGGACAAATGCATCATGCGCGCTGCGATGATGCGCAATCCGGCTGCTTCGAAGCGGCGATAGACCTCGCCGATCAGATTGCGGGACACGCCGTCGGGCTTGACGATGGACAGGGTGCGTTCGAGCGCCATTCGAGAGAATCTCCTGCAGGCTGTGGATCTGGCCTGCGCGAGTCGGGCTTCCGCGAAGCCGCCCCAGCCAGGTCATTGAAATCATTGGAATATAATGCCCAGGATTCGAGGTTGCTGGTAGCAGCGGCCCATCTTCCGGGGCGCGCAGTCTACATCGGAAGGCTGCAATTGGCCACCCGCGCCTGACGCGGAAGTCGCGGTAAGTTAAGGCTTTTTAGGAACGCCAGCGAGGGGCGTAGCGCCACCCCTCAGACGCTGAAACTCTCACCGCAGCCGCATTCGCCCTTGACGTTCGGATTGCTGAACTTGAAGGCTTCGTTGAGGCCCTGCTTCACGAAGTCGACGACCGTCCCGTTGACCAGCGACAGGCTCTCGCGGTCTACGAAAACCTTTACTCCCTGGTCCTCGAACACCACATCGTCCGGGTTGGAATCATCAGCGTAATTAACGACATAGGCGAAACCTGAGCAGCCGGTCTTGCGCACCGCGAGGCGCAGCCCCAACCCCCGACCGCGGGAGGCCAGGAAGGTGCGAACCCGGTCAGCAGCCGATTCAGTCAGTGAAATAGCCATTGCGTGTCCCATCTTAAGGCCAATTCAAGGCCACTGCGCAAGTGCAGCATGCAACGCGTCCTCGATCAGCAGCAGTCGACCCAACTTTTCCACCGGAACCTGCAGCGTACGAGCCCAGGTGTGCGGCGAACCCGGTTGCGCCTCGCCCCGCCTGCGCCCGGCCAGCTGCAGCGTCAGCCAGCTGGCCGCAGCCAAAGTATGCGGGCAGCCCAGGGCCTGGAAACGTGCCTCGATCACAGTGTCAGCGTCCACCCGCAAATGCAGGCGCACCCATGCCTCACCGGATGGCTGGCCCGCCTCCCCGCGCAGCACGCTTCCCGGTGGCGCAGCCAGCGACCCGGCCCCGTCCAGCCGCGCGAACAGCTCCCGCACCTGCGGGTCCAGCGTCTCGCCCTGCACCGCCAGTGTGGCCGGCAACACCGGCGCGTTGGCTGCGGGTGAGACCGCCCGCAGCCGCTGCACCGCGGCGCGCACCAGCTTCGCGGCGGCCTCGATATCCGCGTCGGTATTGAAGCGACCAAAACTGAAGCGCAGTGCACTTTCCGCCTGGCGCACCGTGCGGCCCAGGGCCCGCAGCACATAAGACGGCTCACCCAGGGCAGAGTTGCACGCCGCGCCGGTGGATACCGCCAGGCCTGGCAGCGCGCTCACCAGACTTTCACCCTCCACTCCATCGAAGCTGACATTCAGGATATGGGGCACCCGTGGCGCCCGCTCCCCATTGATGGTCACGCCCCCCAAGGATTCAAGGCGCGACCACAGCCGATCCCGCCATTGCATGATTCGCGCGCGGTCGGCCGCCAGGGCGGTGCCCGCGAGCTCGCAGGCCACGCCGAACCCCGCGATCTGGTGGGTGGGCAGAGTTCCGGGGCGCAGCCCCGATTGCTGACCGCCGCCGAACATGAGCGGCCGCAGCGGTGCCTTGCTTCCTGCCCGGACGTACAGCGCACCGATGCCCTTCGGACCGTAGATCTTGTGCGCCGACAGTGACAGCAGGTCTACCGGCAGTCGCGACATCTCGAGCGGCTCGCGCCCGACGCTCTGTGCGGCATCCACGTGGAACACCACCGATCGTTCCCGACAGACCGCGCCGATCGCCTGGATGTCCTGGATGACGCCGGTTTCGTTGTTGACGTGCATCAGCGATACCAGCGCCGTATCGGGACGCACGGCCGCCGCCACTGCCCGCGCATCGACTCGACCATCCACATCCGGCTGCAGCCACGTGACACCGAACCCCTCACGGGCGAGCTGCCGTACGGCATCGAGCACGGCCTTGTGTTCGGTGTGCGCACTGATGATGTGGCGCCGCTGCGGCGCCAGTGCGCGTGCGGTGCCCAGCACCGCCAGGTTGTCCGCTTCGGTGGCGCCAGAGGTGAACACGATCTGCTCGGCGTGCGCGCCGATCAGGCTGGCGACCTGCTCCCGCGCCAGCTCGACGCACCGCGCCGCGGCGCGTCCGGCCTCATGTGCACTTGAGGAGGGGTTTGCGAACCAGCCATCCGCCTCGAGACACGTGCGCATCTGCGTGATCACCGCCGGATCCACCGGCGTAGTCGCCGCATTGTCCAGGTAGTGCTGGCGCACCGGGGTGATCAGGGCTCCGCCTTCGGCACATGGACCGCACCCGCCACGCGCCGCCGATGCTGAATGGCGGTAAGGATACCGCGCAGAATGTTCACCTCATTCAGATCCAGTTCCGCGCGCTGCAGGAAGCGGCGGATGCGGCTCATGAGATGCGTGCCGGCCTTGGTCCGGTCCTTGAAGTCGATCTCCTGCAGCACCTGCTCGAGGTGCGCGTAAAGCTGGTGCATCTGCGGCGGACTCGCCAGCGGCGCATCACCCATCTCGCGCCTTTCTCCGGCACTGCCGTGGATGCCGCGGGCGCGGAAGATCTCATAGCTCACCAGCTGCACCGCCATGGCGAGATTCAGCGAGGCATAGTCGCGGCTGGCCGGAATCCGCAGCAGCACGTGGCTGGCTTCCAGGTGCTCGTTCATCAATCCGGTGCGCTCGGCCCCGAACAGCAGCGCCACCGGCGCGTGGCGTGCTTCGGCGACCACGCGCACAGCCGCCTCCTGCACGTCCAGCACCCGGTAATTCTGGTCGCGATTCCGTGAGGTGGTCGCGGCCACGAAACCGCAGTCCGCGATCGCCGCCTCGAGCGTGTCGACGACCCGGGCACCGGCCAGCACGACTTCCGCGCCTGCGGCCCGCGCGGTCGCTTCGGGATGCGGGAATTCCCGCGGTCGCACCAGCACCAGCTGTCTTAAGTCCATGTTCATCATGGCACGCGCCACCGCGCCGATATTGCCCGGATGGGACGGCTCGACCAGCACGATGCGGATGTCAGTTCTTGAATCGGTTCCCATGCGGTCTGCTAATCTTGCACCCCTTCCCCCCCAATGCGCAGGTTTCCTCGCCAGCTTATTTGCCGTGCAGCCACTTCTCAATATAGCCATTCGTGCCGCCCGCCGTGCCGGGGAGATCATCGTGCGCAGCCTCGAGCGGGTCGACACGCTCACGATCACCGCCAAGGGGCGCAATGACTTCGTGACCGAGGTGGATCAGGCCGCGGAGCGGGAAATCATCGCCAGTATCCGCAAGTTCTACCCGGATCACGCTTTTTTGGCGGAAGAAAGCGGTGTCAGCGGCAACAGCGACACCGTGTGGATCATCGATCCGCTGGATGGCACCACGAATTTCATCCACGCCATGCCGATTTTCGCGGTGTCGATCGCCTGCCAGATCCGCGGGCGGCTGGAGCACGCCGTCGTCTACGACCCCATGCGCCAGGAGATTTTCTCCGCCTCGCGTGGCGGTGGGGCGCATGTGGACAATCGCCGTCTGCACGTCAGCGCACACAAGACGCTGGAGGGCGCCCTGGTCGGTACCGGATTTCCGTATCGGGACAACATCGGGTATCTCGACGAATACCTGAACATGATGAAGGCGGTGATTCAGAACACCGCCGGCGTGCGCCGTCCCGGCGCCGCATCCCTTGACCTGGCCTATGTGGCGGCGGGCCGCCTCGACGCATTCTGGGAGATCGGCCTCAAGGCCTGGGATACGGCCGCGGGCACCTTGCTGATCCAGGAGGCCGGCGGCCGCATCGGCACCCTCAGCGGCGGGGAGTACACCCAGGGCGGCAACATACTGTGCGGAACGCCGAAGGTGTATGAGGCGATGGTCGAACTTCTGGCCCCGCATCTGCCCGCGGGGTTGCGCGAGGGCTGATCGACTGCTGCACTCCCGCCGGCTGTAGTACAGTCGGCCAAACAATCACGGAGTCACTGATGAGCAAACCGGGGATGTTCGCCACGATTCCGGTGGCCGATCTCGAGGCCGATGCCGCGCATGCCTCGCTCAACCGTTCCCTGGGCCCGGTCGCCCTCACTGCGCTGGGCATCGGCGGCATCATTGGCACCGGCATCTTTGTGTTGACCGGTATCGCTGCCGCCGAACATGCCGGACCCGCGGTGGTCCTCTCCTTCATCATTGCCGGCTTAGGCTGCATATTTGCGGGCCTGTGCTACGCCGAGTTCGCCTCTATGGTGCCGGTCGCGGGCAGTGCCTATGCGTACAGCTACGCAACCCTTGGCGAGTTCACCGCTTGGTTCGTCGGCTGGAACCTGGTGCTGGAATACCTGTTCGCCGCCGCCACCGTGGCGGTGGGGTGGTCGCGTTACTGCATGACCTTGCTCAAGTACTTCCATATCAATTTTGTGCCCGCGGTGCTGTCGGCATCCCCATTGAAGATGGCCACCGATGGGGTGACCGTCACCTCAAGCGGCGGACTGCTGAACCTGCCGGCCATATTCGTCGCCCTCGGGGTCGCGTGGATCTGCTACATCGGCATTCGCCAGTCCGCATTCGTGAACACCCTGGTGGTGATCATCAAGGTCGCCATCGTGCTGGTTGTCATCGGCTTCGGCGCCTTCTATGTGAACCCGTCCAACTGGCACCCGTTTATCCCGCGCAATACCGGCACCTTCGGGGTCTATGGCTGGTCGGGGGTGCTGCGCGCCGCGGGGGTCGTGTTCTTCTCCTACATCGGATTTGATGCCGTTTCCACTGCCGCGCAGGAAGCCAAGAATCCGGCCCGCAACATGCCCATCGGCATTCTCGGCAGTTTGCTGATCTGCACGGTGCTGTACATCCTGATGTCCGCCGTGCTGACAGGGCTGCTGCCCTACCCGCTGCTCAATGACGCGGCGCCCGTCGCGGTGGCGCTGGCCGCACATGCGCAACTGGCTTGGCTCGTTCCCTGGGTCACCATCGGGGCGCTGGCAGGACTCACCTCCGTTATCCTGGTGATGATGCTCGCCCAGGCGCGCATCTTCCTGGCCATGGCCCGGCATGGCTTGCTCCCGCCAGTGATCGGCAAGATCCATCCCAAATTCCGCACCCCGCACGTCGCGACACTGATCACCGGCATTTCTGCTGCCATCGTCGGCGGCCTGTTGCCGGTGGACCTGCTGGGGGAGCTGGTCTCCATCGGTACCTTGTTCGCCTTCATCGTGGTGTGCATCGGGGTGCTGGTGCTGCGCAAGACCCGCCCCGATCTGCCGCGCCCGTTCCGCGTCAAGGGCGTGTGGTTCGTGGCGCCGGCCGGCGTCGCGATGTGCGCGCTGATGATCGGCTTTCTGCCGGTGAGCACCTGGCTGCGGCTGGTGCTGTGGACCGCAATCGGCGTCGTGATCTACTTCGCCTACAGCTACAAGCACAGCCGGCTGCGCAACCGGGCTATCTAGGCTTCTGCTGCTGATTCGCCTGCGGCAGCGCGCGCACGCGCAGGTTGATCAGCTCCACGGCCGCCGCGAAGGCCATGGCGAAGTACAGGTACTTCTTCGGCATCTCGTAGTGCAGGGCTTCGGCGACCAGGCTTGCGCCGATCAGGATCAGAAAGGCCAGCGCCAGCATCTTGATGGTGGGGTGACGCTCGACGAAGCCGCCGATGGCCGCGGCCACCCACATCATCACGCATATCGCGGCGATGATGGCCGCCACCATGATGGCCAGGTCCTTGGCGAGGCCGACCGCCACAAACACCGAATCCAGCGAAAAGATGATGTCGATGAGCGCAATCTGGATCACGGTCAGCGCGAAACCGGCCAGCAGACGCGGCTGATTGGCGCGGGCCGCGCCCTCCAGCGCGTGATGGATTTCAATGACGCTCTTGGCGAGCAGCAACAGGCCGCCGCCCAGCAAAATCAGGTCGCGGCCGGACAGCTGCTGCGACCACACTTCTAGCAGGGGTTTGGTGAGGCGCGTCAGCCACACAATGGAATACAGCAAGCCGATGCGCGTGCACATCGCCAGCGCCAGGCCGGTGATGCGTGCCGAGCGCTGCTGCGCCGGCGGCAGCTTCGCCACCAGAATGGTGAGGAAGATGATGTTGTCGACGCCCAGGACGATCTCGAGCACCGCCAGCGTGGCAAACGCCAGCCAGGCTTGCGGATCAGACAGCAGCGCCGTCATCGCTACTCCCCGGGGGTCAAGGCATGGCGTCTATGGCGGTCTTCTTTGCCGTCGGGAAGATATGTTCCGAAGTCAGTCCGAAATCCAGCGCGATGGCACTGGAGATGTAGATCGATGAATAAGTGCCGGCGAGGATGCCGATCATCAGCGCCTCGGAGAACCCGCGCAGCGCCGATCCGCCAATGAACAGCAGCGCCAGCACCACGATGGCCGTCACGACCTTCGTCATGATGGTTCGCGACAGCGTCTGATTGATCGACTGATCGAGCACCAGCGCCGACGCCAGCCGCCGGTTGGCGCCGAAACGTTCGCGGATCCGGTCGAACACCACGACGGTGTCGTTCAATGAATACCCGATGACGGCCAGAATGGCGGCGACGGCTGGCAGGTCGAAGGATGTCTGCGTCAGTGAGAAAATGCCGAGGACCAGGATCGGGTCATGAATCACGGCCAGGATGGCGCCGAGAGACAGCCGCCAGGTATGGAAGCGAAAGGCGATATAGATCGCGATGCCGATGAGCGTGAAGACCAGGGCCCAGGCGGCGCTGCGCCGCAGCTCCCCGCCCACCTGCGGACCCACGACATCCGGTGCCCCGACCTGAACCCCCGGATCCACAGCCTGCAGCACCTTCGTCACCTGCGTGCGGATAGCCTGCGCGTCCTGCTTCACCCCCAGAGGGGGCAGGCGGATGGAAACATCACGGGCCGTGCCGAAGCTTTGCACCTGCGGGTCGGGATAGCCGGCCTTGGCCATGGCCACGCGCACCGCATCCACGTTGGCCGCCGTCGGGAAGGTCGCCGAAATGTTCACGCCACCCGTGAAATCAATGGCGAGATTCAGGCCGCGGGTGGCAAACAGCGCGATGGAAGCAATGACCATGAAGATCGACAGTCCGTAGTACACCTTGCGTGTGGCCATGAACGGGAAATTGGTCGGCTTGTGAAAAAATTCCACGTTGAATCCTCGAAGCGACCCGCGCTCAGATCGGAAGGCGGGTCAGCTTGCGCCGTCCGCCGTACATGAGAGTAATCAGTGCCCGGCTGCCCATCAGCGAGGTGAACATCGAGGTGATGATGCCCAGCACCAGCACCACCGCAAAACCGCGGATGGCACCGGTGCCGAACACCCACAGCACCAGGCCGGCGATGATGGTGGTGACGTTGGAGTCCGCGATGGCCGAGAACGCCTTGTCGAAGCCGGCGCGGATCGCGGCCTGTGGCGACACGCCGTTGCGCAGCTCTTCGCGGATGCGCTCGTAGATCAGCACGTTCGCGTCCACCGCG
>DATAVA010000034.1:0-126480 GCA_036267975.1 Steroidobacteraceae bacterium
CCATAGCGCCGCGCCCACTCTGATCTCACCAGCCTGATCCCGCGGTTTCCTCCCTTGAGGATTGTCCAACCCCGGCCCGTCCAGACTTCCCGGGTCTGCCCAAGAGTGCGCACGTGGGCCGGCGTCGGACAATCCTTAACACGTGCAGCCATCCCAAGCTAACGGAGAGATCACTCCATACCGGTCAGTGGCGCTGATACGGCGGAGTCTGCCGAAAACCTCTCAGACAGCAGGAATCGCTTCGTGAAATCTATGATCTCCATCGCGATCCAGCATTGGGAAACTTTGCTGTCAGCCAATCGAATAGCACTCCTTGGTCGCACTGGACAGGAGATCCGAACGACAAGGCATGGCAGTCTTACCTCGCCGGGCTGCGCCGGTTCGTAGACAAAGGCGAGACAACCCAGACTGCGATACCAGCGGCCAGCGGCTCGGACCGCGGACAGCGGTTCAGTGCGAAGTCGGTTGGAATCCTGGCCGCGGTGGTGATCATCGCGGGCGGCATTCTGTGGTCCGTTACTCGTAACAGCAGCGAGCATAGCCCGACACAGAACTCCGAACGGCTCCGGAGGTGGCCTCTCAGCTCCCCACACCAGCCGCGGGCGCACCTACGAGTGTCTCGCTGGCGGTACTGCCGTTCGTGGATATGTCGCCCGAGCACAATCAGGAATATTTCTCTGACGGACTATCTGAGGAGCTGCTGAACCAGCTGGCACAGATCAATGAACTGCGAGTTGCGGGACGCACTTCGAGTTTCTCGTTCAAGGGGAAAAACGAAGATATGAGAGTTATCGGCGAGCAACTCGGAGTCGGAAATCTCCTCGAGGGTAGTGTCCGCAAGGATGGCAATCACTTGCGGATCACCGCGCAGTTGATCAACGCCAAAGACGGCATACACATTTGGTCGCAGACCTACGACCGTGAGCTCAGCGGTGTTTTTGCGGTCCAGGAGGAGATCGCGAAAGATGTCTCAGAGGCGCTGAGCATCAAGCTGAATGTGGGCGAGATGTCGAGAGCCAGGGGCGGGACGACCAATCTCGAGGCCTACGACAAGTACCTACAGGCGAAGGCGAAGCGGGATCGCGGCGTCGGGAAGGCGGACCTTCTGGAGGTGGATCAATTATTTCGGGATACGTTAGCCATCGATCCGAAATTTGGGCGCGCCTGGAGTGGGTTGTATGACTCGCTTTCGGACACACTAATCTTTGTCCAGGAGAATTCGGTCGCAGTCCGGGCAGAGATGGCCAAGGCAAGTGCCCAGGCCGTGGCGCTCGCGCCCGGTGCGTGGTGGGCCCTGGCCACACGCGCCAATGAGCTGACGACGCAGCACAAATGGGCCGAGGCGGAAATCGCCGCCAAGGCAACTCTGGCTGCCGCACCGGCATTCAATACCGATGCAACGCTTGCGTACACCGCCTTCACCTGGCCCGTCGGACGCAGCCGGGAGGCAGCGGACTTGTGGACGGCCGTACGGCAGGCCGATCCGCCATCACTCCGAGCCTCATTCATCTATCAGATCTCGTTGTGCTGGACTGAACGCTACGTCGAACTCGTGAAGGAAAATCTGCGCGGCAGGGCACTGAAGGGGGATCACATCGAAGTCGACGCATTGACTGGGACGTGCCTCGCGCAGCGAGAGGGCACGGGCGCAAAGACACTCGCAGACGCATTCAAGAATGGCGTGCCCGGTATCGCGCATTTTGGCTATGAACACCTTAATGGCCATTTAAACGATCCAACCGCGATGCGGGTCGAATTAAGGAAGATGCTGGTCGATCCGGAATATCAGGATTCCGGTCGCATGGAGGGTATAGGGACTATCGCTGCGTTACTTGGCGATACGGATACGGCGCTGGCGGCGCAGCGTCGTACATACGTGGATCTCCAAGGCAACAACGCCGGGGACCTCTGGTTTCCGATATTCAAGAGCATGCGTTCAGATCCCCGGTTCAAGAAGACCCTGCGCGATCTGGGACTGATGGACTACTGGTGAACTTCCGGAAATTGGGGTGACTACTGCAAGCCTGTCGGCAAAGACGATTTCGAGTGCCATTGAGGCGTCGCACGGTTGAATTCCGACGCTTTCTAATCCCTGAAAGCAGACCGTCGTGACAGACAGCGTCGACTTTCGCACCGTCAAATTCAGGGAACGGCGACCGTGGAGCGGAACATCGGCCTTTGTTCTGCCGTGAAGCGTCGATGCGATGACTTGAGCGGCCGCAACCTAGCCGGCGCCCGGAAACGTTGAATGCAGTCGTGCGAGATCCCGTCGACAATACTCATCGATGCGGTCACGCTGGGCCGCCGAAAGCATGTCGTCGCTCTTGCCGACCTCGCCCCGTCGGATCATGGCCCCTTTGGATCGCACCCACAGGGGCTGGCTGGCCACGTTGGCTTCAAAGCAGTGCTCTATCGACTTCATATACGGGAACGATGACTTGTGAACCACCGCGGCCAGCTCCTGGGGCGAAAGGCTCACGCTCATGAAGCCTGCAATCTGCGTCACGGCCTTCGCCGGATCCCGCTGCATGTCCTCGTAGGTCAGGAACAGCACATTGGGCCGCGCGCGCCATTCCCAATAGCCGGCAGCATGCTCGGCCCAGGGACCGAACATCGCATCTTCCGAAAGAAAGCAGTCCAGCCAGCGCTCGACCGAGGGCATCAACGGCCCAGCAACGGTCTGCTGCGTAAAGTGATAGCTTGAGACAAACACGTCCTTCGGATCGCGTACGATGCACAGATAGCGGGCAGTTGCGGAATAGGGCACCTTGCTGGCAGGTAGATGCGTTTTGATAACGAGCAGGCCGGTCGGCGATGACGCACTGATCGGATCCTCAAGGGATGCCCCGTAGTGGAATCTTTGCGGTACATCGGGCCACGGCACCACATCGTGAATGTGTGCGAACTGCGCCTGGCCACGCCAGGCAATCTGCTGGCAGATCTGCAACGCCCAGTTGGTGCCGCTCTTGTAGTATGAGCAGACGAACACATCGGCCGCCGTTGGCACATAGTCCGGAAACTTCCCCAGTACCTTCGTCATCAGCCGGGTCATGGCGCGCGGCCACTGCCCAAACAGCGTCAGCAACTGTATGAAGGGCCAGTACAGGGCATAGGCGATCACCAGCCCCAAAGCATAGAGCCACTTGGGACGCAGTCGGGTGCGGATGGGGCGAGGCTTCTTGTTGGCTGCCACGACACCGAAGCTTAACGGTTCCGCTCGACAAAAGCCCCGTGCCGTCGCCTGTTGCATTGCGAGCCGCTAAAGCGGTCGTTCGTGAGTCACCGTGGCGGCTCGCGACATGTATCATTGCAATGTTTCCCGGAATCCGAAATTTATTTGGATCCCCGCCGGTGCATTTGAAGAACACCATTCGTCGTGATGTAGTGACATTATGATTCAACAGCGGTTAGCTGGCCAAGAACGAGTTCCATCCCAGCGGTGGGGCATTTTCGCGTTGCTCGTCGGCTCCGTGATCTGTTACATCGTTTTCGGGAGCGGCGGCGCGGTCGCGTTCCTCGTTGTCGGCGTAGTGCTTGGCGCAATTTTCGACATGCTTTTCTGGGTCCCTACTTTTCGGCGAGTCCGCCGAATGTGGTTTCCCCACAGAGGCTAAGTCGCGCCGACAAAGCGCAATAGCGTCCCCCAAGGCGTCGTCGCCGAACCGCGTTCGTTCTTCTAATCCGCGAATCACCCTTGCGCTGTGATCCTCAGCGCCGCTGCACCTCAATAACCTGAGCGGTCCAATGCGGCTATTCCAGCCGTAGCAATCTGGCAATAGAGACAATCCCATAGTGGGCGCAACTCATTCAGAGCGCCCGAAAGCCGCCGCGCGCATTTGGCGGATTCCGGTGCAGGAGTGTACTTTGGGGTGTCGTTCTTGCACCGTAGGGGCCTCAATGGAAAATTACCAAGGGAAAGATCCACCATGACCGAAAGAATCACCGCGGCCGAGTCATTACCGACAACCGCTGTCGTGCGCGTCTCGCGCGCCAGCTACGACCCGAGCCGGTTCGCCGAGGTCGACGCGAAGAGCAAGAAGACCGCGGAGTACATAATCCCCGCCGCCAGGCGACTGCCGGGACTCATTCACTTTTATGCGGGCGTCTCGCCGAAGGGCTCGATCGTGCAAGTTTGGACCGACTAAAAGAGATGGTCGTCAATGGACGCAGGGATATGGAGGCAGCCGGCGTGACGTTCACCCCGATTTTCAACTACGCGATCGACTGGACCTGGACCGTCTGACCTTATCCGACAATCCCCGATGGTGATGATATGCAAGCCGCCTTGGTAAGGCGCAAAAGACGCCGCATCCCGGTTTCGTAGTATTGGATTCACCGCTGTTGGCCTACAGAGAGCCAGATGGTACAGAAGATGACCTTCGTGGAAAGGATCTTAACGAGCGCTTCTACGAATTCCTGGCTGGGCTGCCGAATGATCGTCAAGGCATCATTGTCGAGAACTCCGATCCGCCGGCTGATATCCTGCGACGGGCTCAAGTCACGAAGCGAGGCAAACGACGATCGAAAGGCCATCCCAGCGATGGGCGCTGATTCGCATTTCCATGGGCACATTTCAGGCCTGCTTGAACAGATGGGCGTGCGTGGCACTTACAGGAAGAATTTCCCCCCGGTCCTTCACCTTGACTTCCAGGCCGCCCTGGAACGAGCGGTAGATCGTGTCGATTACGCCCACATTGACGATAATACTGCGGTGGATTCGCCAAAAAATCGCGGGATCGAGGCTTTCCTGCATGTCCTTCAACGGTGTATTCAGCAGGAATGTCGTGCTGCGCGTGGCGATAGTCGTGTACTTGTTGTCGACGCGCAGATAGTAGATATCGGATACGGCCAGAACATGCAATTCAGAACCCTTGGGGACGGTGAGCCACCGAAGGTACTGCGGTCCGGCACTTCCCCCGCGCTTGAGCAGTTCGATGAGACTGCCCAGATCTGCTGGGCGTTCGAGCGATCCGCGCTGCAGGCGTGCGACCGTGACTGCCATTCGCTGGCTGTCGATCGGCTTTAGGATATAGTCGATCGCACCGTGTTCGAAGGCCTGCAGGGCGTATTGATCGTAGGCAGTAATGAAGACGACATGTGATTTGCCACTGGCATGCCGCGCAACCTCCAGACCGCTGGCGCCTGGCATCTGGATATCCAGAAAGGCAATCGTGGGCGCGTAGCGCTCCAATGCCCGAATCGCTTCGACTCCATCGCCGACCTCGGCACTGATTTGCAGTTGTGGCCAATGCCTGTTCAGCGACTGGCGCACCTCCAGTCGCTGCAACGGCTCATCCTCTGCGATGATGGCCGTCAGTGGGTTCACGACCTGTCCACCTCTGGTCCGCCACCTAAGTCCGTGCAAGCCAGCGCGCTGCGCAGGCGTAGGATGAGGGCGTCAAGCCGTTCATCGGCGTCGGCGGCATCAATCTTGAGTTTGTCGCGGATTTCTGCAAGATCCACAAACAGCAGCTTCGGATCCACCTGGGCCCGGGTTGCGGCGAGCCGGAATTCGACAAGCTCCGTCTCCTGGCGAACACGTCGCGATTCCGCGTCGTGCACTCCCTGCAGCATCCGTTCTGCGATATGGCGGTTCAGGTAGACAAACAGCGCTAGAACGCCCCACAGGCTTTGGTCCATCGCGAAAGGAATGATCGCAATCCATCGCATCGTGGGCGGTACAGGGAGCTTCGTAAACTCGACTGCAAAGTATTGCAGCGCAATATCCGCTATGAGGAGATTGCCGAATAGCAGACTCAAGGTCGCGAGGATATTCACGTGGCGCAGGCGCGCGCCGCGTTTGACCGCCTCGTCAGCACCCAAAACTATCAGCAAGCTTGCGATCGCACTGAGGGCGAGCGTCATCGCACGCCCCGCAGGAATGGGGACACCGTCGAGTACCAGAGCAAGCACGGGCATCGAAAAGCTCAATGCAAGCATTGCAGCCAGCGTGCGCCAACGCAGCGAAGACAGCACCGCGTGGACGAAGCTCACGATGTGGCAGCCATGGGAATCGAAACGGTGGCGATCATTCCCCGTGAGGGTGCGGGGGCCAGTGAGAAGATAGCGCTTTCGCCATACAGGAGGGAGAGCCGACGGCGGATGTTAGCGAGCCCCATGCCATGCCCCTGAGTCACGGTCAACCCTTGACCGCTGTCGGTGACTTTGAGAACCAGATCTGTCTGGCTGCGCGTCACGCTGACCCGGATCGACCCACCAGAAACCGCCGGTTGTATGCCGTGCTTGAGGGCATTCTCGACCAGTGTCAGCAACAGCATCGTGGGGATCCGCTCGGTCCCCAGGTCATCGGGTGCCAGGACTTCGAATGAAAGCCTAGGGCCCATGCGAACCTGGTGGATGCGCAGATACGCCCCGACAAGTTGCAGCTCTTCGGAGACCAACGATTCATCCCGCCGTAGCGTGGGCAATGCTTCGGCCAGGTAGCGCATCAGATTGTCCAGCATGTCGATGGCGCCGGCGCGGTCGAGGCGAACGAGCGCGCGGACAGTCGCCAGCGTGTTGAACAGAAAGTGTGGCTCAATCTGTGCGCGTAGCAACTGCAATCGTGCACGATTGAGCTCCCGCTCGAGTGCCGCATTATCTTTCCGGCGCTCTGCCAGCTCATTGGTTGCCGTGCGCGCCGAGGTGCGAAAGCAAACCGCCGCGAATACCATGACAGATTCGAATGCGCATGCCGGGAGACCGGAATCCCATAATTGCAAAGTCTTGGTGTCACCCCAAAGCCACGCCAATGCGGCCCAATAGACCGACATTGCCGCCATCACCGCTGACAACCACACGTACCGAGCAAAACTCGCGGGCGGTGTCCGGTTGGCAATGATTACAAACAACGGCACCATTGGCAGCATGTCAGCGAGCGCCTCGCCCGCGAATCCGAATGCGAGGTGAAAATCCCATCTGACGGAGACCAATGGCAGGAGGTGGAAGAAGAACTCCGCTACGTAGGCCATCAACCAGACGAGCATCATGCCCAGCGCAAACAGGGTGCCGTCCAGCACGCCCCCGATACGAACGATCCGGGACTTAATTCGATTCGCGGACATTGCCGTGGCGGTCATGAATCGATGTTATGCCTCGGGAGTCGCGAATGCATCCGGGGCGGCAACCGCGACGTACGTCCGCCGCGGTTGCGCACCACCAAAGCACCCGAGAGTGGATAATCCATGCGACTTCATAGAAAGCTCCTGCCGCCGGAAGGTTCGCAGCGGCCGGAGCGAAGACCTTGCGGGACTTCCGAAGCTACGGATCGATTCGAGTCGCGGTTGACGTACCCGGGAACGGGCCGGCCATCACACTATTGTCAAGATTGTAGAGCGTAGTGACATTGCTTCCGGTGTACGCGTTCCCATCCTTCGAAAGGGTGTCGGTCTCGGTTTCATGGAAATAGCCGTTATTATTTCCGGTCGAATCAAATAGCCAGCCGAAGTGGTTGCGATAGTAGGTCCAGGGGCCAATCGCGATCCAGGAGCCCATGCAGATGTTCCCGCCGATTGTCGGGTGGGTGATGTTTTCCCACTCGGTACCGTCGCTGTGCCACTGAATGAACGCTTGGCCATTGCCCGGGTAGGTGACGAGCCAGGTTCCGACAATGCCTTCATGGGGCGCGAAGTGCCCATCGTGCAGGAGCGGTATCTGCGATTGCGGACTCGGAGCCCGCGGGTCCGAACAATTAGCCTGTGCAGGCAGGGCGAAGATGGCGAGCGCCGCAACGACGGCGGTTCCAATGAGCGTTTTGTTCATGATGGGCATCCCTGATAGGTTGGTTGTTTCGATTTCTGCACCGCTCATCTGCGGTGTCGGATGCTGATCATCATGCGGCTCTCGTGGCATTGCCTGCACGAGCCGACGAAACCCCATTTCTTGGGTGCGAAGCTGCAGGAATCGCGCGCCGGTCTTTCCGTCGTGCCAGCCCCGGAGGATGCGGCGGTGCCTTGTCCGGGGATACGTTCACCGGGACGGCAGATGTGGGCGGGACAAAGACGGGCTACATCGGCACATGAAAGGCAGTTGTTAGGTGATGCGACGCGACACAAGCGACGTGCAGACAGAACATGGCTGTTTGTCATAATCAAGATTGCACGAATTTGTACTGCCAGTTCAAGGATGGGGCGCATTAGTGCGCCTGGATGGTAATCAGCGTGAACGCGGTACCCGTGTCAATCTCCTGACGAAGTGAAGCATCCGGTTTGGCGGAACAGCTCTCCGAAAACGGGATGCGTGACGGTCATGGTGAAGCGAAACCAGCCACTATCCAGGTCTGCGTGCTCGACATGGACTGTGCCGGGTGAAAGCCAATCCGGGAGCCGCAAACGGATGGGACCTAGCCGAGGCAAGGGGAATCGGAAGTAGTAGTGCTGGCTGACGAAATGAAGGACAGCGGACGCCTCATACAGCTTAAGTGACATACACAGGGCCGCCGGCAACTCCTCCACTAGCGTACCGTCCGCAATGACCTTGGTGGAGCGCACGATTGAAGCGCGGCGATCCGGCCAAAGGTATTGACGTACCCATTCGACGCCTCTGTCTGTTGGGCGAACCCGCACGATCGCGGGAACGCTCTCTCCAACAATGGGCGCTACCGGTGTTCCAATGAGCCAGCAGAGCCAAGCGATCAAGCGACCGAGTGAACTGGTGTGAACGACCTCAAATTCACCCGAATAGTCGACGGCTTGAGCCGAGTCGCAGAAACGTCCCTGGACCGCTGCCGGCAGCCTCGCCCAAGCGGCAGCACCGAGCAGGTCCTTGAGATCCTGCGGCCCTGGGTCAGTGGCTCCTCGAAGTCAATCAACGGCTGGCAGGGGAACAATGTCAGCCAGGGATCGGTTTTGCACTGCATTGGCGTGCCCCATGATTGGCATTCATCCTGTCAATCACCAATGAACTTGGCGATCTTCTGACCCATGCGCATCATTTTCATGAGTGTCTTCTGGGGCAGTCCCACGAACGAGGTGTACCAACCCATCAAAGTCTCCATGAATTCGAGCTGTCCGAGTATCTGATCGCGGACATGGCGGGGCGTTTCTGTGTCCGACTTGAGTTCCAGAGCGCATTCCTTCAAAAATGCCACAGTAGGATCGAGTTCGCGTTGCTTGCGTCCGGCGACGATGACACGCACAACCTCTCAAGGATCCCGCTGTGCAACAAAGAAGCCCCGCTGATCGCCTAGCGTCTGAGTAACATGCGCCAGCTTCCACGTGACCAATTCCCCCGGACCGACGCTGACATTCGATCGTGCAATGCCAAGCGCTTCAGCGATCTCATTCGCGTGAATAGGCTGAGGTGAGAGATACAGCAGGGCATGGGACTGACGCGCATCCGCAGCTCGTGGGATTCGATATCCTGGTGCGTGCTCCACAGCCCTCGAAGCATGGCGCACGCCATGCCCATGCGCTGGCAATGCTCGAGGAGGTTCTGCAACTGGCCGACTATTTCGCGGCGGAGCCGAAGGATGGCCGCCCGGTGAGAGTGCACCGGCGGTCAGCACCGCGTTCAAGCAATGTTTCGGGGTCCCGCCTTCGACCTACGGTTAAAGTTGCGTTCGGCTTGCGTGTAGGCTATGTACCGATAGGCACAGTGTTTAACGCCTGAGGTTCGCAACCATGATTTTGTTTCGTATGCGTATCCAAAAGCTGCAATTCCAACGGCTGCTGCTCTGCCTCGCGCTCAATGCGGCCTGGTTGCCGCCAGCCGCTCACGCCGCCAGTCCAACAAACTGCAGCCGTGCCTGCCTCGGCAATCTGATCGCTCAGTACATGAAAGGCATGGTCGCGCATGATGCAGGCTCACTGCCGGTTAGCCCGCACGTCAGATTCACTCAGAATGGTGAAGTCATGAAGCTCGGCGCCGGCCTGTGGCTTACCGCCTCGGGCATCGGCGCGTACGAGCAGGAAATACTCGACGTGCCGGGACATACGGCTGCCGTGCAGGCAATCGTGCGCGAAGAGGGAAACAAGCCAGTGCTGTTTGCACTGCGGCTGAAAGAGCGTGGCGGCAGGATCAGCGAGATAGAAACGATGGTCGTGCGGTCCGACAAAGACTCGGTGCTGTTCGATCCCGCCGGATTCGACAAGGGTAATGCCCAGATGGCGTACGTCCCACCGCCTTCTGAAATCAATCCGCGGGCCGAGGCGGTCAGGATCGCCATGAAATATCCGGAAGGGTTGAGAGTAGGCAGCTTCGTGCAGGTTGACGCACCCTTTGCGACGGACGCCTATCGCATCGAAAATGGCGTCCATACCGCTGGCGCCGGCTGCACGCGCGCGGGTTGCGAGAACATCAAGACCCAGAAGATCATCGAGCATCCGGATGTACGCGCGCGGGTCGCGGCAGTTGACGATCACCTCGGCATCGTTCTGCTGTATCTCGATTTCGGCAACACCACGCAATACGGTCCCGGCCGCGCGCTCGTCACCTTTGAAGCATTCAAGGTCTACGGCGGTCAGCTCCACGCCGTGAACGCCATCCTTCACATGGCATCCGCGACTGCCGGCTCCGGATGGGATTCCCAAGGACCCATAAAGGCTGTGCCTGCAGGCTGAAGGCACATGAGCTTTGCCGTCGAAATCTCCAGCTCTCTCGCCTTACTGATGACCGCAGAATGCGGGCGGGGTGGCGACGCAGGCGGCACTCAAGGCCGAACCCGCCGACCCGGCGGGTGCATCAGCCCCGCCGCAATCCCGAACCAGCGCGGCCATTTCCAATGGCGCGCGCAAATACACGAAGATCGATGTCCGTATCCTGGCCCTCTTTGAATCTGCGCCATTCCGGCCGGACGGCACACCGCCTGAAGTTCGCGCGGCCGCGAACGACCAGTTCGCGACCCAGGCGAATGGGTTCGAGGCGGGGCTAAAGTAGGCGTCAAAATGGCAAATTCGGTGTGGGCAAAGACAGAATCCACAGCATCGAAATCCATTGGTCACGTTGTCTCTTGACGGGACTTGTTGTTCGCGGTGATGGGGGCCCCGTGACCAGCCCAGATTGAGCCTCACTTTACGGCTGTCTCTTCCTTCGAAGTTACGTCGTGCTGCCTTTTGAGCACAGTGTAGTCATGAAGCATCTTTCGAAGTTCAGGATCCTTGGTAACAACCTCTACCAGATGCTTTTTGTAGTCGCTGTACTTCATGGTGATAACTTCGTTGGCTGCCATGCCGTGCGGGATTGCAACCCGCCCTCCGGTAATACCTCCGGTAAAGGCTTCTAACGTGACCTTCGCCTCGTCCCCTTTCGCATCCTGCGCAAATCTCGGAGTGCACTCCCGACTTGAGAACAGAGTTCCAGTTGGCGTTACGACATTGCAATGCACGTCGAATTCTCGAATGGTGTTCACGCGATTGTAGGCATTGAAAAACGAGTCCTCGGCCGTGGCTAGCTCGCGTGTCAGGTCTCGCAGCTTTTCGCGATGCGCCGATATGATTACCTCTTGTTTGGATTGACCGGGCGCGGAACTCGCTGCTCCGGAGGTTTGCTCTGTGGCCGTTGCGGTTTGAGAGGCAAGGACCAACGCGCCGCAGAAGGACATGCAAACGAGTACCAGAAGAGTTTTCATTTGCCGACCCTCTGAGATCCGCCAATTCCTTCGCGTCGTCCCGGGCGTGCAGAGTCAATGAGCCGCCTGCCGCGCCGCATGGCGATCAGCCATCCGGATCCGCACCCGCGTCATTCGCGGCCGGCGCACGCAGCGAGGTTCCCGCATCTGAACTCAACCGACGAAAGGAGGCGATGGAGGCCAAGGCGATCACTGCCATGACGCCGAGCGTCAGCCTGAACTCCCACAGCGCGGGGACCCGGCTGGCCGACCCCGAGGAACCCCATTGCCCCACCGCCAACAGGATGGAGGCAATGGAGACTCCAAGACCGTTGCTGGCCTGCTGCACGATGTTCCACAGCACCGAAGCGGAGCTGAGCTGCTGGGTGGGCACGTCGGCGAAGGCGAGCGTGGAGAGGCTGCTGAAAAGTACCGAGCGGCACATTCCCCCGAATATGAGCAGCCCGGCGGCAACCGTGAGGGAAGTTCGGGTGCTGAGCCCCATGCAGGCAAAGAGCGCAACGCTCATCAAGACGGTGGTGATGATCAAGACCCGGCGGTAACCGCCCGCCTGCAAGATGCGTGCGACCATTCCCTTGAAGACCAGATCTCCGCCATTCAGCGCAAGGAGCATCAGTCCTGCGCCCACCGCGCTGTAGCCCAAGGCCAGCTGGAACATCAGCGGCAGGACGAAGGACATCGCCCGTATGGGCAGTCGCACCAGGGCACCGCCGGTGATGGTCGAGATGCGATAGCTTGCGATCGCGACGACATCCAGGGGAATGATGGGGTGCGGATGGGCACGCAGGTGCCGTAGGGTCAGGACGCCGATGAGGAGTCCCGCTGCCAGTAGGGCCACGGGCAGCGGCCATTTCAGCGGATCCCCGCCCAGCAGCACGGTCGCGTAGAGGATGGGTATGGTGGCCAGCGCAAACAGGCCATAGCCGCGAAAATCGAACGGCTTGGTGCGGACCGCCGCAGTGACGGGAATGAATTTCGCAACCGCCGCAGCGCCGATCACGGCGACCGGAACGTTGAGCAGAAAGATCCACCGCCACGAGGCATATTGGGTGATCAACCCACCCAGCGCCGGACCCAGGGTCGGTGCCAGCAGCATCGAGGTGCTGCTGATCGTATTGGCACGCAGCAGCAGATGCCGTGGCGTCGCCCGCAAAAGCACGATTCTGGAGACGGGCGTCATGATGGCGGCCGCCGCGCCCTGCAGGGCCCGAGCCGCCGTGAACTGCGCGACGGAGGTGCACGCGGCACACAGTACGGAGGTCAGCGCAAACAGCACGATGGATGCGGCGAATACGCGCCTGGCACCCCATCGATCGGCGATCCAGCCACTTGCAGGAATGACGGCGACCTGCACCATCAGATAAGAAGTGATGCCGGCGGTGACGGCCACCGCCGACACGTGGAAGCTCGCGCCCATGCTGGGCATGGCCAGTACCACCACGGCCCCGTCCAGTTGGGCCATGAACATGGCGCAGGCCACGATGAGCGCGATGGCGACATCCTGCGCTGGTGGTGAAGTGAGCAGATCAGAATTGTTACGGACCACAGGGCGAGTTCTTTCAACCAACTAAAACTATCGGGCCGCAACCGTACGTCTCTCGGGTCCCCGGCGATTGGCACTCAGTGTTCCATATCGAACGCCGGTACGGAAGATTGATCCGCCGCGCTCGCGCTCAGCCAGGTTGATTTGCTGTGTCGCTTGGCTGCCTCGCCGAGGACGCGCGTGGCTGCATGTCCTACAGGTCCGAAGGTATGCCGATGACTGTTTTGGACCGCAACATAGCGGAAGGTGCGCGTCTATGATCGTCATTCAGGTGTAGGAGAGCGTTCATGGCGTTACGAATCACCGCGCCGGCCGCGATAGCGCTACTTGTTTCCATCAGCTTCAGCTTCCCGGTCTGGAGCCAATCGACCACACCGGGCGGCGGCCCCAACCCAAGCTTGCATGACTACGTGCACCCGCCCCTGATTTCGGCGCCGAATGCGAACGAACGTGCCTCATCCGCGGCTCCCAAGAGTTCGAGCCCGACGGTCAAAAAGCACAACGTCCAAAGAAAAACTCGGCCGCCTTCCGGCTCCAGCGCGCCTAAATAGATTGGGCACCCCAATCGGCATTCGGGCGGTCGACGTTCGCGACCGCGCGCGGCTGAGGCCAGCCTGACGTTATCACCGGGCTTTTAGTCGCCCGATTCCTTCGCGCTGTCCTGCCAGTCGCGTTCGGCTTGGCGCTTGGCCGGCTCTATGCCGCCCTTCTTCTGCGCCTCAGTGCCGCTCCCCGATTCGGAGCCTTCACTGCCGGGGGGACGACCAGGTGGCTGTTTCGCTTTGCTTGGCTCGGTTTTCATGGAGTCCATTCGCTATTGCGGTGAGGACTGCGGGGCGGGGGATGAAGTTTGATCCGGCGGGGCGGAAGACACCTCCGGGGGTGCGCTAGCTGTCGAAGAGGCCGCTTCATCCGCCGGGGATTGACGGTTACACCCGCTTGCGAATGCCAACACGGTCAAACAAAGAACCGCTGAATATCGGATACGCATGTTTCCTCCTGCAAAACGATAATGCCTGCAGCGCTACCGTGGATGACGTCCAGAGGGGACGAACGGAACATAAGGCACTTCTGCGGGCAGTTCGGTCCGTTGATGTCCTGTTTGGCTGTCAGAGATCGCTCATGGGAATGGGCAGCGCCGAAAGCGCGCCTTGCCTCGTCGCATCCATCGGACATGGTGAATCGGCGCGTCCTACTCGATCAGAGGAAAGTCGGCGACGAAAGCGAACGCGGCGTGGTGCACTGTGCATTTTCGAAGGCTAGAACCTCCGTTTTCGCACCTTCAGGAGTAAATCATGGCTGCCCGAATCGCCTCATTGGCGGCGCTGCCGCTCGGTATCCTGCTCTGTGCTGCCAGTTGGGCGCAGTCGAACACTCCCGGCGATATTTCACCCCGCTCCAGTGCGCCCGGCAGTTCCAGCCCACAGAACCCACCGCACCGGGGGACGCGCAGGCCTCGAAATGGCTCGACTACCCCAGGCACCCCGGGCAATCCCGGCACGGGAGGAGGCGGCACGGGTGGCGGGTCAGGCGGCGGCAGATAAGTGTCCATCGATGCGCGGGCGCGGAATGCGCCCGCGCTTTCGTCTGCGGCTGCTTGAGCGCTCAAGCTTGAGGGCTCTTGAGGGGCTCATGACAGCGCCCAAATATTGCGCCTCTGCAGGTCGACCCGCGTCATCTGACGTCAAGCGCCCACCACGGTAAATTAACGCGCATATACAACGCCGCATTGACGGCCTTCCAAACTCGCCCCTATGCTGCGTACCAGAAAGTCGGCGACAGATCGGAACGCAGGGGGGAATCGGATGAAAACAGGACTGATCGCGGCCGCGTGCTGCTGTGTGGTGCTCGCTACGGCGGCCAGGGCGCAGGTTCCCGCCAACATCGCCGCGAAGGTGCGCGCCGCGGGCCAGGGGATGGACCCTACGATCAGCCAGCTGTACGCGCCGATGTTTCCGAAAGAGGCCTGGGCCGGCGTCAGCATCCAGCGGGATATCGCCTATGGCTCCGATCCCCTGCAGAAGCTTGACGTGTTCATGGCGGACGCAGCCAAGGGCAAGAAGCTTCCGGTACTGCTCTTCGTGCACGGCGGTGGCTTCACGCGCGGCGACAAGCACGGCGCGTTCTATCCTGACAATATCACCCTGTGGGCGGCCAAGCACGGCATGGTCGGCGTCAACATCGACTATCGTCTGGCGCCGAAGGACCCGTGGCCGGCGGGCGTCAACGATCTGGCCTCGGCGATCGCCTGGACCCATGCCAATATCGCGCGCTACGGCGGTGATCCCAACCGCATCGTGCTGTTCGGCCATTCGGCCGGCGCCAACCACGTTGCCGACTACGCCGCCCATCCCGAGATGCGCGGCGCGGAGGCGTCCTCGGTCAAAGGCGTGATCCTGCTCTCGCCAGCGTATTCCACCGCCCCGACGGCCCGCCCGAACGCCTACTATGGCCAGGACGCCGATCTCGGCTCGGCGCAGGGGCAGATCACCCGCCTGATCGCCAGTCCGTACCCGTTGTTTTATGGCTACGCGGAGTTCGACCCGCCACCGATGAAGGCGACAGCCACGGCCCTGATTGAGGGCCTGTGCAAGACCAAAAGTCGCTGTCCCAAATCTGTGGAGTTGAAGGACTCCAGCCACTTCTCCGAGGGCATGGCGGTCGGCACGCCCGATCAGCAGCTGACCGGGCCGCTGCTGCGGTGGATCAAAGCGCTGCCGGCGAAGGGGTAGTGGCTGCTTGTCTAGTGCCGGGCGCCCAGCATCCAGACAGCCATGCCGACCATCATCAGGTTCTCCGTCAGCGAAACGAAGCCCAGTGGCACGTTACTGTCGCCACCGATGCACGCGCATTTGAGGGCGCGCTTGTCTATGTAGACGGCCTTGAAGACTGACACGGCGCCCACTGTGCCCAGGAATAGCGCAACGGGCACCGAAATCCAGTTGACTACGGCCGCAATCATCAGCACTCCCGCAAGCGCCTCGCCGTAAGGGTAGATATAGGCATAGGGTACCCACCGCCGTGCGAGCAGATCGTAGCCGACGAACATGCTCGAGAAACTTTCCACGTCGCGAAGCTTCTGTACGGCCAGAACGCACATGCTGAATGCGATGAACCACTGCAGTGCGCGCCAGGTAAAGGGGGATCCCAGCAGGGCCGCACTCACAGCGGCGGCCATCAAAGCGGTGATCGCGAACAACACGATGACCGGCCGATAGGTCACCGCTTTCGGATCCGGCACCGCCTTGCCGAAATGCCGGCGCAGATCATCGTAACCGCCAATGCGTTGGTCACCGATGAACGTCTGCGGAGTGGTCTTGACGCTATGTTCGGCCTTGAACGCATCCGTTTGAGCGCGCGTGGTCAGCCAGCGGTCCTCCACCGCAAACCCCTCGCGACGCAACAGATCCTTGGACTTCAGACCGTAAGGGCACAGATGGTTCTTCATCACCATGCGGTACAAAACGGCCTGCTTGTTTGGCTCCGATGTCATGTTACGCTCCTTCCCACCGCATCCGAGCCACCCTATCATCTGTACCATGGTACGGAGTCAAGCACCAAAGTCGTTCACCATCGCGCGCCTGGCACGCGCCGGCGGGGTTGGGGTGGAGACGGTGCGCTACTATCAGCGGCGCGGCCTGTTGGCCGTACCGCAGCGAAGCAGTGTCGCCAAATCGGGTAGGGGCATTCGCCGTTACGGGGAAGAGGATTTGCGGCGTCTGCGCTTTATCCGCTCCGCGCAAACAGCCGGGTTTACGCTTGCGCAAATTCGGGAGCTGTTAAGCCTGGATGCCACGCGCGATCGACCACGGGCACGGCGCCTCGCTCAGGCGCAATTGAGCGTACTGGATGCGCGCATCGCCGCGCTGTCCAGTGCCCGCAATGCGCTTCGACGCCTTGCGCGCTCATGCTGTGTCGGATCGAGTGGACCGTGTCCGATTCTGCAAGCATTCGAGCGGCAAGGATTCATTACTCGGTCTGTAATGCCTTGACGGATCGCATTGTCGGAAAGGCTGGGCTCGCAGCGGGTTCGTAAGGCGGCAATGAGTCCATGCGCAAGGTCAACTCTGACATTCGCGCGTTCGCGGATTCGGTGAGGGCACAGATCTGTGCGCGCAAGAAGAAGAACTTGGCAAATCTCGCGGCCAGCTGCATTCGATTTGCATACGTGAACTGCCTGCGGCCATGAGCCATCCGTGAAACTCTCGTCATCGGTGTGCTCCAACGCGATCGCCGCTGCTGATGCCAACTTCCATGTCGTGAGTACCCTAGCACGCCGCGACCCTGCGGTTCTTGGCTGCCTGCAGTATTACAATCAATTATGCGTCTAACTAATTGAATATATTACAAATGCATCATCCCGCCGACATACATCATTCGCGACTGCCCCGAGGTCGGCGACTTCCCATGCCTCACGGCAGAGAGCTAAAGTCTGCGGCCGCCACTGTGCAAAAGGGCATAAGCAATTACTCATGGTGATGGAATGAATGCGCAGACGATCGAGGGTCGCCTGCAACGTTTTGACCAACGCGGCCAAGTACACCGAATCGCACGGTGACATCCGCATCAAAGTCTTATGCACAGGACGCAGAAGCCGTTCTGACCATCAGTGACAACGGGATGGGACTTGCGCCAGAGCTGCTTCCGCGCGTGTTTGAATTGTTCGTCCAGAGCGATCGAACGCTCGATCGGGCCCAGGGCGGCCTTGGGATCGGTCTGTCGGTCGCCAAGCGACTCATTGAGATACAAGAGGGCAGTAATAGCGCATCGAGCGGGGGCGTTGGCTGTGGCGCGACGTTCGAGATCCGGATACCTTTGATTGAGAAAGGCGATGAATCCGCATTCGAGGTCTGTGAGGTGAAAGTCCGCTCGCGTCGCATTATGGTCGTTGATGATAACGCCGATGCAGCGAATTCCCTTGCGATGCTTCTCGAACTGGAGAGCCACGAAGTGGAACCCGTGTACACCTCTCAGCAGGCTCTCACGCGCGCGCAATTGATGAAGCCGGATGTGGTGCTACTCGACATTGGACTTCCTGAAATCGACGGCTACGAGGTCGCGCGCCGCCGGCTTCGACCGGCGCTGAGCGGAACGTCTCGCAAGACGATCAATGAACTTCAATCCATGGCGCGGCTCGAACCTTCATCTCGTCGATGTAGGAGCGCAATCATGGCGGCAGGCCGAGTTCTGGTGTCCGGTGCCGGCATCGCTGGCCCGGCGTTGGTGTATTGGCTGCAACGTTTCGGCTTCGAAGTGACGCTGGTGGAACGTGCGGCAACGCTTCGGCCTGGCGGCCAGGCAATCGACGTGCGCGGCGTGGCTGTGGAGGTACTGAAAAGAATGGACTTGTATGCGCCGGCGTATGACCGCCGTACGCATATGCGCGGCAGCTCCGCCTTGGATGCAGACGGTAACGAGATCTGGCGCTCCGAGGGGCGTTCGTTCAGTGGCGGGCGTCTGGACAGCGGCGACGTCGAATTGTTCCGCGATGACCTGGTACGGCTCCTGTACGAGGCTACGAAAGGGAAGGCGGAGTACCTGTGGAATGACTCCATTACCTCAGTCGAGCAGGCGACGGACACGGTTCGCGTAGCGTTCGGACGGGGGCCACCCCGCGATTTTGATCTGCTGGTCGGGGCAGACGGCCTGCACTCCAACACCCGCAGCCTGGTCTTCGGCAGCCGGGAGGCTGCGTCCTTGCAGGCGTTTGGAATCGGACTGGCAAGTCTCGCATCGCGACGCGCAGGGCGGCTACGTCATATATCCCAACCTCGATAACAGCGAATTACGTGTCAATCTCGGCTTCGGGCTGCAGTCTCCGAACGCGTGGCGTGGCACGGTCGCCGCGCAAAAGGCGCTGGTGGCGGAAGGTTGTGCCCACATGCGCTGGCAGATTCCGCGGCTGCTCGAAGCGATGTGGCAGGCCACGGACTTCTATTTCGGGGATGTCGCGCAGGTCAAGATGCCGCACTGGTCTGGCGGTCGCATGGTACTGCTCGGCGCCGCCGCCTACTGCCCGTCGCCGTTCTCGGGGCAGGGCACGAGCCTCGCCCTGGTCGGCGCATACGTGCTGGCGCAAGAACTGCAGCGCTCGGGTGCCGACATTGGCGCGGCCTGCGACCGCTATGAATCGCGCATGCATCCGTACGTTGATCTGAATCAGGCCCTCGTCCAACTGGACCGAGCCGGTCCGATCGCAGATGATGTGATGGATGCGGCGAAGAATGGCATCGTGCTGGATAGCGAGGTGACTGGGTCATGAGTAAGGTGATGGCAGGAGATCTGATCGCCCCGATACTGGCGAAGGCGGGTGTCAGCGCCGTCTTCGGTTTGAACGGCGGCCATATTCAAGCCATCCTCGAAGGGTGCCTCGACCACGGCATCCGCCTCATCGACGTTCGCCACGAGTCCGCCGCGGGCCATGCCGCAGAAGGATACGCGAAGGCGACAAGGGGCTTAGGAGTGGCCGTGATCACGGCTGGCCCCGGCTTCACCAACGTTTTGACCTCTCTTGCTAACGCATTCATCGACCGCACCCCGGTGCTGTACATCGCCGGCGGGTGTCCGCAGGCGGCCGCCGACAAGAATGTATTGCAATCCGGCGTCGACCAGGTGGCGGTGGCTAAGCCGATCGCCAAATGGGCGCACCGGGTGCCGGCGCCCACCGAGATCCCGCGGCTGATCGCTCATGCCATTCGAGTCGCCACCTCCGCGCCTACGGGTCCCGTGTTCCTGGAAATTCCTTGGGACATTTTGTTGGCCCAGGTAGAGGGTACCGAGGTTCCCATTCCGGAGGAGGTGATGCTCGACCTCGCATGCCCGCCGGCTCCCCACAAGATCGACGCGGCGCTCGCGCTCCTGCGTGAGACCGCGGCTCCCGCCATCATCGCGGGGGTCGATGTCTACCGTTCGGAAGCCTGGAATGAGCTTCGAACCTTTGCCGAAGCAAGCGGTCTGCCCGTATTCACCGAGTACGAGGCGTTGGGCACACTCCCGTCCGATCATCCCCTGTGGATGGGCACTAACTTTCAGCTGGCGCGGCTGAAACCGAAGCAGAAGCCGGATGTGGTGCTCGCGCTCGGTGTTCGATTCGGCTGGAATACTCCTGGATTCGAGACGTTCTCAGGCAGGATCATTCACGTCGACTCCGATCCGAACGAGATCGGTCGAGTCAACACCCCGGCGATAGGCATCGTTGCCAACGCCAAAATGACGCTTCGGCTGCTGAACGAACGTTTGCCGCGAACCGGCTGGCCGGACCGCTCCGCGTGGACCGGCCGGTTGCGTGATGCCGTCCGCGCGGTCCGGGCCGAAGCGATGGCCGCCAAAGAGCAAAGCCATGAGATGCGTCCGCATCCTTTCGCGGCGGCCGAAGTCGTGTGCGAGGCGGCCGCCAACGCCGTCATCGTGGCCGATGGCGCCTTCACGAAACACTGGCTGGAGGATGCGATACGACGGCAGCGTCCCGGCGGTTATTTCAGCCATGGCTCCTTCGGTGCCATGGGTATCGGCTTTGGTTTTGCGATGGGCATCAAAGTGGCTCGCCCCGATGAGCCTGTGCTTTGCGTTAGCGGCGAT
This sequence comes from Steroidobacteraceae bacterium, assembly GCA_036267975.1. Taxonomy (GTDB): domain Bacteria; phylum Pseudomonadota; class Gammaproteobacteria; order Steroidobacterales; family Steroidobacteraceae; genus DAIDKA01. Next base: position 20,688 of record DATAVA010000034.1, read on the forward strand.
GGCGCGGCGGGCTTCACCATTGCGGAGCTCGACACGCTGGTCCGCCAGAAAATGCCGATTGTCGTGGTGGTAATGAACAACCATAGCTGGGGGGCAGTCGATGCTGCTCAATATCCCGAAGGTTCCAATCGCCCCGCCGGCATACGTCTCGGTCAAGCCCGCTATGATGAGGTCGCCAAGGCATTTGGCGGACGTGGCTGTCACGTCACGACCCTCGAAGCACTGAAGGCGGCGATCGCGGATGCGTTCAATGCCGGCCTGCCCACGTGCATCAATGTCGAAGTGGGGATGGGAGGGCTCCCGCCTGCGTTCAAGGCCGCGACATTGGGGATCGCGCTGCCTTCTCCCGCCTAGGGCCTGTTAACACTAACGTGCATATTTGATATGCTCATTAGATGGAAATCAGCACTGAACAGTTCGCACGCATCGAGCTGTACTTGCCGCGTCAGCGCGGCAATGTCTCGCACGAGAACCTCAACGTGATCAACGCCATCCTCTTTGTGGCCGAGAACGGCTGCAAGTGGCGCGCACTGCCAAAGCGCTTTGGCAACTGGCATACGATCTATACGCGTATGAACCGCTGGGCCAAGGCTGGGGTGCTGGATCGGCTCTTCGCGCAGCTGCAGCGCGAGCAACTCATCCGCATCAAGATTGAGGCGGTGAGTTTGGACAGTACGATCATTAAGGTTCATCCAGATGGCACCGGTGCTCTAAAAAAAACGGACCCCAAGCGATCGGCAAGTCCCGCGGCGGCTGGAGCACCAAAGTTCATATGGTTGCCGCGAGTGCTCGATGCGCCGTAGGATTTTCCCTCTCACCCGGGCAGGCGGGCGATGCGCCCGAGGGTCGCGCGCTGTTGCACTCGATCCAAGGGGCTCCGCAGCTGCCTGTTTCCTGCCACCTGTTGATGGACTGCGCATATGAAGGCAATGAGACGCGCCAACTCGCGCTCGACCTGGGCTTCATTCCCGTGGTACCGCCGCATCCGAACCGCGTCGATCCCTGGCAGCTCAAGAAAGCCTGGTATCGACGCCGAAACGAGGTCGAGCGGCTGTTCAGAAGACTCAAGGGCTTTCGCCGCCTCTTCAGCCGCTTCGACAAACTCGACCTCGTGTTCATCGCTTTCATCAACTTTGCGCTCGTCATCGAGGCGTTGCGCTAGTGTTAACAGGCCCTAGGCTGCAGGTGCATACTGGGCCACTCCCGCAAGTCTCCTGACCGAACGAGGTAATCACTATGCACACACGAACAGTTTGGAAGGCGGTAGTGCCGGCCGCGGCATTGATCTGTATGAGCGCTTGGGGGCAGACTTCCCCGGGTGCGAGCGGCCACGCTGGCGAGGCGGACGACATTTCGGTTGCAGCCACTTCCAGCCCGCATAAGATCGCCGAGCTGAAAAAGGCCGCGGCGAAGGAGTCGCGGAAGAATGCCGCCGCCGCCGCCCGTGCTGCCAAGGCGGCACCCACCGCGCCGAAGTAGCAGACCTCTCAACGCTTCAATGTCAGGGACGACATATTCACGGCCGCGGGTAGATGACCGAAGTAACGATAGCCGTCTAATACAATCGCTTTGAACTTCCTCGTGAGTTGCGGCATCTTGGTGGCCTGAGCCTTCAAATCAGCGTTTACTTGCGCGCCGAGGCTCGTTCTGGACGTGAGGTCCCTGGCGATATCGACATCAACACTGGTGATGTCTTGTGCGGCATCACGAGATGAGTCGAAGTACTTCGAATCACTCTGCGTCAGGAAGATCCTGGGGGCCAGCGCCGCCAGCGCGTTGTTCTCGTTCTCCATGGCCGTCAGCAGATCCTTCGAATCCTTGCCGAAGGCCTCGGTATCCGTCTGCCTGGCGTCCTGCCTGATCCGTGCGAAATAGGATTTGGCGATCACTGCCGTCGCGCTCAGCTTGGATTGAAGGGCACCGACATAATAGGAATATTCCGCGCCGGCCTGTGCGTGAGAGGCGAACACCGGCACGGTCGAGGAATCAGCGCGACAGGTCATGGCCGCGATAGTAATGGCCACGACGCCGGCAGCGATGTTCAGTCGCCGAACCCAGGTCGATTTTGAGGGTTCAATTTGCATCAGGCGAATATACTCCGGTCGCAGCCTCCCCATCCGCGGGGGCGAAGAGTGGGCGCGAGCGACTTATTCGTTGCCTAGACCTTTGTCCATGGCTGCCTCGCCAAGCCAGCCCAAGACTTCGGAGACGCCCCCGGTGCTCCCGACGCTTGATGTCCTGCTGCGCTGAATTATCTCACGACGATCGGCCGCGGCGGGCGCTGACAACCGAGGAACTTCGAGTCCGGCGCGCCGGTGCGCGGGCGGGTGCGCGCGGCTTCGTGAGGACACCGGCCTCTCGCAATCGCACCCCTCGGCCGCCGGCAGGGCTTGTGTCACCCTCATTAATGAGCTCCACGCCGGCGGCTTGGACTGCGGCGATCAGCTTCATCAGGGAATCCACGGTGCCCCGAATGACGCCTTCACTGCCTTCCATGCGCTGGATCGTCGGCACCGAGAGCCGCGCCGCGTGTGCCAAGGCCCTTTGATCCATGTCGAGCAGGGCTCGTGCCGCCCGTAACTGTGCTGCGGTGATCAAGGTAGAGGCCCCGTAGAATGATGTGCCAAAGCTGTATAGTGATGTATAGTACATTGATCCCACCATCCCATGTGGTCCGCCGAACCAGATTCCCGGCTTTTTCGCTCGAGGGCTACGGCGCCGCGCCACGCCCGGGTCGGTTTCGCATTGCAGGAGTACCCCTTGTCGTCGAAGGAGCCCAGACGCCGCTTTGTTATGAAAGCGCTGCCGCCCGTGCTGTTACCGCCAAACCTGGCGACGCTCGAAGTGCGGCCGTTTACGGCGCGGGATCGTCAAACATTGCGCACGTGGTTGACGGAGGAGGGCTGGCCCCGCGGCACCATGGATCTGGCGATGCTGGAAGGCTACCTGGTGGCGCTGCTGATATGGCCCGTGGGCATAACAAGCGGCGCATTGCTGCCGCCGATCTGGGGCGAGACGGCCGGCTGGAGGGTGCCTGCGAAAATTGCCGCCCTGGAGCCTTTCTCTACCTTTGTCGCGCTAGTTGTAGGTTTCCTGCGGGACCTCGACTCGCGCCTGGGAGGTTCCACGACGAGTTTGGTACCAACGCTGCTCGCTGATGAGCGCGGGCGCCGCTGGCCGCGGTCGACGGGCGTGACATGGGTCCATGGATTCCTGCAGGGTTTGCAGCAGAATGTGCAGGGTCTGCAGGATCGCTCACCGGCCGCCCGCGCGGCCGTGACCAGCATCGCGCGCTATGGCTCCTTCGAGGTCGCTCCCACCGACGCACGCTTCGCCGTCGTCGCCAAGGTTCTGCAGGAGGCGATAGCAGTCCTTACATCGGAACGCGCATCCCGCGGGCCGCTGGGTGCGCTCAAGGCGGTAAAGGATTCGGCACCCCACTTCAATGCCTGATGGAACCGCCACCTCGCACCTTTACCAACCGAAGTTGGCAACCGTGCTTCGCGAGGGCTACAGCCTCGACGCCCTGCGCAAGGACGCTTTTGCGGCTCTGACTGTCGCTATCGTAGCCTTGCCGCTATCGATGGCCATCGCAGTTGCATCCGGGGTTTCACCAGGGCGCGGTCTTTACACTGCCGTCGTCGGCGGGTTTTGCGTGTCTGCGCTGAGCGGAAGCCGGTTTCAGATTGGTGGCCCGGCCGGTGCGTTCATCGTGCTCGTGGCTGCGACGGAAGCGAAATTCGGCCTCAACGGCCTGCTGCTCACCGTGCTGCTTTCGGGGCTGATGTTGACGCTGGTTGGCCTGCTGCGACTGGGCTCGTTAATAAGACACATTCCGCACGCGGTGACCGTCGGCTTCACCTGCGGCATCGCCGTTACCATTTCGGCGAGCCAACTCAGGGATCTCGGCGGCCTGCGGCTGAATGGCGCAGAGCCGGGTCCGCTGATTCCGAAACTGACAGCACTCATCCATGCGCTGCCCACTATCAACCCCGCGACGCTCGCGGTCGGCATTGGATCAGTGGCAGTAATTTGCGTGATCAAGCGCTATTGTCCGAACTGGCCTGGCATGTTGGTTGCGGTGGCAACCGCCGCGATTCTGTCCGCTGTTTTTCGCCTTTCGGTTGACACCATCGGGAGTCGGTTTGGAGGCGTCCCGCACGGTCTGCCGGTACCGCAGCTGCCGCCGATGACATCACATCTCATAATGCAGGTAGTGCCCGCTGCACTGTCCTTCACGCTTTTGGGCGGGATTGAAAGTCTATTGTCGGCAAAGGTGGCCGATGGGATGACCGGTCGCAAACACCGCTCGAACATGGAGTTGGTTGCCCAAGGCGTAGCCAATATCGCTTCCGCCATGTTTGGCGGGATCAGCGTGACCGGGACGATCGCGCGTACCGCGACCAATATTCGAGCAGGCGCGCGCAGTCCTATTTCGGGAATGATGCACGCGGGCATCATTCTGCTATTCATGCTGGTGGCCGCGCCACTGGCCAGCTTCATTCCCCTGGCGGCTTTGGCCGGTGTGCTCGTGGTCGTGTGCTGGAACATGGCGGAAAAATCGGCATTCGTGCGTCTATTGCAGAATTGGCGATGGGCGACGGTATTGCTTACAACTTTTGGCCTGACACTGGTCAAAAATCTTACCTACGGCATTGTTGCCGGTTGCCTTGTGGCAACGCTGTTCGCCGTCGCGCACCGCCTGGCGCCGACCGACCAGAATTGCCAATGACGAAGCTGCTCACGGTAATATAAGCATCGCGTGCCCGTCTCATCCGGCCCGTTATCCCGCGGAGAAATCCATGCGCTCCACCATCATGACAGTCCTGTTCGTTTCGGTCGCGGCCGTAGCCCGCAGTGCCGCCGGCGCTACCGTCAGTGATCCGCCCGGACCCGTGCCGGACCCTGGCCATGTCCCCGTTGTCCTGCCCAAGGACATCAAATGTAATGGCAGGATCGGGGTGGCGCAGACGTGCATTTTGTTCGGCGATCCGAGCAAGGCGGGACTTTACGGCGTGATCTATAAATGGTGGCCGGGCCATTTCTCCCAGCCGCATTTCCACGACCAGGACCGCTATGCCTATGTGATTTCCGGAACGTGGTGGGTTTCCACCAGCAATGTCTATGACGAGCGAACCACCTATCCCATCCATGCGGGCACGGTTGCCGTCGACGTGAAGAATACTGTGCATTGGGACGGTGCGCGCACGGGCGAGAAGGAACCGGCGGTCCTCGAACTGGTTGGCATGGGTCCGGTCAAGACCATCCAGGTGGATGAGAACGGCAAGCCCAAGGCTGGCCGCCGCGAAACACACTAGGGCAGACCAGGACTGCCTCCACCCGAACGGACACCGGTGGACCCGGGAGGATACCAATGATCGGTCTGGCGGTTTACTTGAACGGGAAAAAGCTGACGGTCGCCGGCGCGGAGGACCTCGGCGTACTCAATACGATTGTGACTGCGGTGGGACAGCTGGGAAAATCCACTGCTCCCCTTGGCCGCAGACCGTCAGTAAACCTGCATCTGTCCGTTGGCGGGCTTACCAACCGAGGCAATGCAGTGGAGGATGAACATCTGCGGTGGGTTCCGCTGCGGTCCTTGCGGGTGGGCGATCGGGTATCGGTGCGCATCGTGCGCACCGATCGAGCCAGCCAATACGTCGACGCCCAGAGGAAACGCGAACTCGGGGAGGCTCGGAAGGCTCGACTGTCACGCCTGACGGGGCGGCGGCGGTCTCAGAAGCGCCAGGACACCTTGGCATAGACGCTGCGGTCGATCTCCTCGCGCAACGGTGACGGGAAGCCGTATTCGACATGCCGCGGCTGCAGCAGGTTCTGACCCACGAGTGACAGTTCGACACCCCGGCTTACGTGCCACGCCAGGCGGGTGTCCAGGCCGAAATAGCTGGGGACCATGCCCACCGTCGACCCATTGTTCGTCACCAACCGGTCGACCCAGCGCAGGGAGGCATCAAGATCGAACACCCCGAACAGCGTCGCCGATGAGCGCACGGTCACCTGCTGCTGCGGGTCCGAGGTCTCGTTCAGGGCATCATCGAGGTCGAACTGCCCGGGCTTGACGTGCAGGTGCTCGCGCAGCAGGTCATAGCCAAGGTGCAGCGACCAGTTGTCCAGCACCTGGTAGGTGCCACTCAACTCGGCCCCGGCGGTGTGTCCTTCGAGATTGTTCTGAAAGAAGAAGGGCAGCAGCGTCGCCGGTGTGAAGCTGGTACTGCGCACATCGTTGTAGTCGTTGAAGTAGGTGGACAGCGTCACGGACGTGCGGGCATCGAGCTGGGCGCGATATCCCAGTTCGTAGGCGATGACTTCCTCCGATTTGAAGTCGCCGGCGCCTTCGAGAATCACCAGCAGCGGCGGCGTCGCTTCCTTCAGACTGTCATCGATCCGCGATGGGTCACGGACAGCACGCGAGACGGCGCCCCACAGCGTCTGGGTCGGTACCCAACTCCATTGCATACGGACGTTCGGTTCATATTGAAAACCGGTGTAGTCGTTGTGCTCGATCTTGGAGCCCACGGTGAGTGACAGATCGCTGCGCAACGCAATCTCATCCTGAAGGAACGCGCTGTACAGCTCCTGGTTCAGCGTGGTCGGGAAGAAGCCCAGGCCCGGAGCGTTCTGCACCACGTCATGCGTGAATCGATAGCCCATGCCCCAGATCAGGTGATGCACCGATCCGGTCTGCATCTGGTCCTGAAAATCCACATCCAGGGTGGTCAGGTCATCCTTCAGGAAGCCCGCCGGCGCAATCGGGATGCTCCCAAGGGTGGCCTGCGGGATCGGATCCGCCAGCTGAGTACGGTCGTAGTACGACTGCAGACTGATCTGCGAGCCAGCGTCGGACTGGTGGGTCCATTGCCCGACGAGATTGCCACCGCCGGTGCGCGCGGTGTCTTCGGCTTCTTCGTTCTCGCGACCGTCGCGCACGTCCCCGTGAACACTCAGGTTGTCCTGCGGCGACAGGGTTGAATCCAGGCGGAAACCACCTTGCACCTGGTGCCACGAGTCCTGTGACGGGCTGCCATTGGCGATGGACTCATCGCCGCCATCGACGTACTTCCCATACACCCGGAACTGCGTCGCATCGCCCAGGCTGTCACCATAGCGGACGCCACCGAACTCCTGCAGCTGGTTACCACCGCCGGCTTCGACGTACGCGCCCTGCGTATCGCTGGCCTTGCGGGTGATGATGTTGATGACGCCGTTGACTGCATTGGCACCCCACAGGGTTCCCCCCGGACCGCTGATGACTTCGATGCGCTCGATGTCCTCGAGCGGATAGTCCTGGACATCCCAGAAGACACCGGAAAACAGCGGGGTGTAGACGGTGCGGCCATCGATCATGACCAGCAGCTTGTTGGCCAGCGCGGTGTTGAAGCCACGGGCGCTGATCGCCCAGTCGTGCGAGTTCTTCTGCGCGACTTCGAGGTTGTCGGCAAGGCGCAGGGCCTCGGGAATACTCGTGGCGCCCGAGCGGCGGATGTCCTCGCGCGTAATGACCTGGATCGCCGAGGCCGTCTGCAGCAGTTTCTCCGGATGCCGCGACACCGAAGTGACCTCGACATTCATGAGCTGATCCAGACTCAGGGACTTCAGATCATCGGTGGTGGCGTCGGGCGACTGCGCCAGCGCGCCGCGCGCGCCGGCGGCCATGAGCAGCGTGAGAGCCGCGGCCCTTATGGACGAACCGGTCACTGATCTGAGCACGGAACCCCCTTGTAGGACCCTTCCGACCCTCTCCTTAAGTCGCACAAGCATAGGCAGCACTGATTCCCAGGGATCTGCGTTGGATCACGGTTTGGGCATTAATTTCCCCTTATAAATTGGGGCTGGCGGCTTATGTCGGTTTGCGCCCGACGCGGGAATCGGATGCCCAAGTTCGCAAGGCATGCAGGTTGGATCCTGGCATTGCTGCTAGGTACCGCAGCAGGCGCGACCGCGCCCGACGAATACCAGGTCGAGGCGGTTTTCCTGCTGCACTTCACGCAGTTCGTGGAGTGGCCACCGCAGGCCTTTTCCGATGCGCACACGCCCTTCGTCATTGGCGTGCTGGGGCGCGACCCCTTCGGCTCGTCCTTGGATGAGGCGGTGCGTGGCGAATCCGTGAATGGGCGGCGGCTGGTGGTACAGCGTTTCGCCGATGCCGCGGGCCTCAAACCCTGTCAGATATTGTTCATCGACCGCTCTGCGGCCAATGATGCGGAACACGTCATTGGTGCCCTCGCGCATAGCGGAACCTTGACAGTAAGCAACTTCGACGTGCCGGCGCCCGCGGATGTGATCATCCGCTTCCTCAATGAGGATCGGCGCATCCGGCTGAGAATCAATGTCGACTATGCGCGCACGGCTGGACTGACGATCAGCTCGAAACTTCTGCGACCGGCCCAGGTGGTCGGGACCATACCGGCAAGCTGAGCATGCAATCCGCCACACCTGCCATCCGCCGGCAATTGATGCAGATGGTGCTGTTGATCAGCGGGGCCGTGCTGCTGCTCACGGTGACCTGCCTGTTCGCCTATGATTTCGTGACCTTCAGGCAGACCAGCCAGCGCCAGCTCGACACCCTGGGGCGAGCGATCGCCGCCAATTCCACCGCGGCGCTGGCCTTCGACAATCCGGACGATGCGCAAACGGTGCTGGCGGCATTCGAAGTTGACCCGCACATCGCCCATGCCGCGCTCTACCGACTCGACGGGCGGCTGTTCGCCGTCTATCCGAGCAAGGCACAGGGCGGCGTGCCCGCCAGGCTGGAAGCGGGTGCCATCGGCTTCCGCTTCGAGCACGGTGACTTGATCGACGTGCTGCCCGTCGTTGAAGGCAGCCGGCGCATGGGCACGCTGTTCCTGCAATCCGATCTGCAGGCCATCTATGACCGCATTCGGCTGTACGCGAGCATTGTGGCGCTGGTCGTGTGCGGTGCCGCGGCACTTGCCTATGCCCTGTCACGCCGCCTGCAGCACCGCATCTCCAGCCCCATCCTGGCGCTGGCGCAGACGGCGAATGCCATTTCGACGCGTCATGACTACTCGGTGCGTGCCGACAAAGCCGGCGTCTTTGAGCTCGATCAGCTCACGGATGCCTTCAACCACATGCTGGGAACGATACACAAATCCGAGGCGCGGCTGCACGTGCAACTGGGTCATCTGCGGTTGTTGCAGCAGATCACGCGAGCGATCGGCGAGCGGCAGGACCTGGCCAGCATTGCCCAGGTGGTGGTGACCACGCTCGAACGCAGCATGCCGATCCAGTTCGGCTGCATCGCCCAGTACGATGCAACCACCCCGGCACTGACCGTGATGGCACTGGGTACCGCCAGCGAGGCATACGCTGAGAAGCTCGACCTGCGCAAAGGCGCGCAGATCCGTCCGGACGAGAACGGCCTTCAGGAGTGCGTCACCGGGCAATTGCTTCACGAGCCCGACACCCAGCAGGTCGCCTTGCCGCTGCTGCAGCGCCTGGCGCTGTGTGGCCTCGGCTCCGTGGTGATCGCGCCATTGATCGCGGAGCGAACCTTTTTCGGTGTGCTGATCGCAGCCCGGCAGGAATCGAATGCCTTCAGCAGCCCCGATTGCGAGTTCCTCAGCCAGCTCAGCGAGCACGTGGCGCTCGCGGCCCGTCAGGCAGAACTGAACAGTGCGCTGCAGATGGCGTACGACGACCTGCGCCGCAGTCAGCAAACGACGATGCAGCAGGAGCGACTGCGGGCCCTGGGGCAGATCGCCAGTGGCATCGCCCATGACATCAACAACGCGATCTCGCCGGTCTCGCTGTATACCGAGTCGCTGCTCGAGCGCGAACCGAATCTCAGTGAGCGCGCACGTTCGTACCTGACGACCATCCAGCGCGCCATCGCCGACGTCGCCGGCACGGTGGCCCGCATGCGTGAGTTCTACCGGCAGCGCGAACCCCAACTGTCGCTCTCGCGAGTCGACCTGAACGTTACCGTGCAGCAGGCGCTGCAGCTGACCCACGCCCGGTGGAGTGATCTGCCGCAGCAGAAGGGCATCATGATCGAGGTGCACACCGACATCGCCTCCGTGGCGACCGAAGTCATGGTCGCCGAAGGCGAGATGCGCGATGCCCTGACGAACCTGATCTTCAATGCCGTGGACGCCATGCCGGCAGGCGGAACGCTGACCGTGCGGACGCGCAAGGTCCCGCCGACATCGGCCGATGAGAGCGAACGGGTGCATATCGAGATCAGTGATACGGGCATCGGCATGGATGAGGCCACGCAGCGTCGCTGCCTCGAGCCCTTCTTCACGACCAAAGGCGAGCGGGGCAGTGGCTTGGGACTTGCGATGGTCTACGGAATGATTTCCCGGCATAGCGCCGAACTGCAGCTGGAGAGTACTCCGGGGCAGGGCAGCACCTTCCGCCTGATTTTCGCGGCGGCCGGCACCGTGCCCCTGCAGGAGGCGTCCGTTGCGAGCGTCCCCGAGCAGCGACCATTGCGCATCCTGCTGGTCGACGATGATCCGTTGCTCATCGGTTCACTTCAGGAAGTGCTGCTGGCAGACGGTCATGATGTCACGGCCAGCAATGGCGGACAGGCAGGCATCGACACGTTCAATGCGGCTTTGAAATCAGATCAGCCGTTCGCCATCGTCATCACCGACCTTGGCATGCCCTATGTCGACGGGCGGCGGGTGGCCGCGGCCGTCAAGGAAGCATCGCCCTCGACGCCGGTGGTGCTCCTGACCGGTTGGGGGCAGCGGCTGGTCTCGGAGGGTGATGTGCCCCCGCACGTGGACCGCGTGTTGAACAAGCCCCCACGGCTGGCTGAGCTGCGCGCAGCGCTCGCCGACCTGACCAGCCGCGATGTCGCCGTAAAAGCCGCAGGAGGCGCATCGTAATGAAGAATGCCCATCTGATGGTCGTCGATGACGAAGTGAGCCACATGCGCGCGCTGTGCGACACGCTGGGATTCGAAGGCTATCGCGTCACCGGCTTCGATTCACCCGCCCAGGCGCTGCATGCCTTGAGCGAGAGTGAGTGCGACCTGCTGCTCACCGACCTGATGATGCCGGAAATGGACGGCATCGAGCTGATCCAGGCGGCGCGTGCCTTGAATCCGGACATCGCCGCGATCATCATGACCGGGCACGGCACCATCGACACCGCGGTGGCCGCGTTGCAGACCGGCGCGCTGGACTACGTGTTGAAGCCGTTCCGGCTGAACGTCATCCTGCCGGTCCTGGCCCGCGCGCTCGACTTGCGCAACCTGCGCATCGAGAACGCCACGCTGCAGCGCCGCGAGCGCGAACAGGCCCTGAAACTCGCCGCCGCCTATCGCGACCTGGAGTCCTTCTCCTACTCGATATCCCATGACCTGCGCTCGCCGCTGCGCGCGATTCGCGGCATGACGCAGATCTATCTGGAGGAAAGCGGTGCTGACTTGACCGTGAGCGGCCGCAAGCGTCTCGACCAGGTCATCGGCGGCGCCGAACGCATGGATCAGATGATCGAGGATCTGCTGCGGTTCTGCCGCGTCACCCACGGCTCACCGGGTTGTGCCCGGATCGAACTCAATTCCATCGTCTCGCGCCTCATCAACGAACTGCAGGTCGCCGACCCGCAGCGCAGGGTCGATCTGAAGATCGACTCGCTCCCGGACTGCGAGGGTGATGCGGGCCTGATCGAACAGGTTGTGTCCAATCTCCTCTCCAACGCCTTCAAGTTCACGCGCGGGCGCGATGATGCGCGGGTCGAAGTGGGTACCTTCCGCGCCGCGGGCGACGGCGAGGAGGAACAGGTTTACTTCGTGCGCGACAATGGCGCCGGCTTCAACATGAAGTATGCGGCCAAGCTGTTCGGGGTCTTTCAGCGGCTGCATTCGCAGGATCAGTTTCCGGGTACGGGCGTCGGGTTGTCGATCGTGAAGCGCATCCTGGAGCGCCATGGCGGCCGAATCTGGGCCGAGAGTGAGCCGGGGCAGGGTGCAACATTCTTTTTCGTAGTCGGACGGGCACAATGATGGAAGCAACGCAGGCGAATGCCTTCCGCGTGCTGCTGGTGGAGGACGTGGCCCATGAAGCGGAGCTGGTCATTCACCAGCTGCAGCGGGCGGGCCTGAATTTCGAGTGGCGTCGAGTGGAGACGGAGGAGGGCCTGCGCAGCGGTCTGACGGAGTTTGCTCCGGACATCATCCTGTCGGATTTCAATCTGCCGCAATTCGACGGCATCTCCGCATTGAAGATCACCCGGGAAATGGCGCCGGACGCGCCCTTCATCTTTGTCTCCGGAACCATCGGCGAGGAGCGCGCCATCGACGCCCTGCGCGCCGGCGCCTCCGACTACGTGCTGAAGAATAATCTGTTGCGGCTGCCACCGGCCGTCAAGCGTGCGCTGGGAGATGCCGAAATGCGCCTCGAACGCGCACGGCAGGACGCGCAGATCGCGCGGCTGGACCGCGTCCTGGGCATCCTGAGCGCGGTCAACGCGCTGGTGGTGCGGGTTCGGGACCGCAAGGAGCTGCTGCATGAGACCTGCCGGCTGGCCGTCGGGGTCGGCGGCTACCTCAGTGCGGTCATTTATTCGAAAGTCCCGGGGACTCCCGCGCTGTCGACCGTTGCGTGGAGCGGGACCGAGGTCTTACTGCGGTCCTTGCCGGATCCGACCAGTGTCGAGACCGATGTCGTCGGCAGGATCATTCGCACCGGCAAGGTCTTCCTGTGCATTGATGCCGAGAATCCGTCCATTCCGCCCCAGTTGCGCGAGGCAATGCACCGGGGTGAGCTGTCCGCCGTCGTCGGGCTGCCGCTGGTGGTGGACCGGACACCCATGGGCGCGTTGCTGCTGGCCGCCCAGGAATCCGAGGCCGTGAGCCTGGAGGAACTGCGCACCCTGCGTGAAATCGCTGGCAACCTGTCCTTCGCGCTGCAATATCTGCAGAAGGACTCCAAGGTGCGCCTGCTGTCGCATTTTGACCCGCGCACCGGACTTGCCAAGCGTTCCTTGTTCTGCGATCGACTGTCGCGCGTGCTGAACGATGCGCAGAATCCACAGGCGCGCATCGCGGTGTGCGTCATCGACATCGAACGCATGAGTCTCATCAACGACTCCGTCGGTCGCCGCACCGGTGATCTGCTGCTGGAACACGTCGCCGACCGGTTGCGCAACCGCTTCCGCAGCAGTGAATGTGTGGCGCATTTCGGCGGCGGCACCTTTGCCGTATTCGCGGATGCGAATTCCCTCGATGGCGAGGCGCTGCTGTCGATGATGCGCGCGCATGCGACGGCACTGTTCGGTCGCAGCTTCGTGATCGAGCAGCACGAGATCGCGCTCGCCGTGCGTTCCGGCCTGGCGTTGCATCCCGCCGACGGGGTCGAGGCCAACGCGCTGGTCGAGCACGCGGAGCTGGCACTGCAGGAGGCACGCGCCTCCGGGGTGCGCCAGCTCAATTACAGCGCCGAGAAGCATTCGAAAATGATGGCGCGACTGGCACTGGAACAGAAACTGCGCATCGCGCTGGAGCGCAGTCAATTCGTCCTGCACTATCAGCCGAAAGTGGATTTTGCGACGCGGCGGATCTGCGGCGCGGAGGCGCTGCTGCGCTGGCAGGACCCGCAGGCTGGCCTCGTTGCGCCCGGCGCCTTTCTGCCGGTGCTGGAGTCCACCGGATTGATTCTGGAGGTGGGGGCGTGGGTCATCGAGCAGGCGGCTCGCGACTGCTGCGAATGGCTGCGCGCCGGGCTGCCGCCGATCCGGATCGCCGTGAATATCTCCCCCGCCCAGTTGCGTCAGTCTGACCTTACGGCCCAGGTCCTGAACGCCACGAGCGCCTGGTCTACGGCCAGCGCGGGCCTGGATGTGGAAATCACCGAGGGCGCCCTGCAGGGCGATTCGGCCGTGGAAATCGGCCGCCTCGAGCAGCTGCGTGCCAGCGGCACGAAGATTGCCATCGATGATTTCGGAACCGGCTACTCCTCCTTGAGTCGTCTGTCCTCCCTTCCGGTGGACACCTTGAAGATCGATCGCAGCTTCGTGATGCGCGTGGGTGCCAATTCCCAGGGCGCGGCACTGGTTCAGACGATCATTTCGCTGGCACGTGCCTTTTCAATGACCACCGTCGCGGAGGGTGTCGAAACGCCCGAACAGTTTGCGGCCCTCTTCAGCGCCGGCTGCACGCAATCACAGGGTTACCTGCACAGCAGACCGATACCCGCCGCGGAATTCGTGGCATTGCTGCGCGACGGCCGCGATGACCTGACGCGCGCGGCCGCCCAGGGTTCGCGCGAACCGGAGCCGGCGCTGCCTTGACGTAGGCGACTTCGACTTAGGCTGGTACGGGCGGGCGCAGGATCTTACCGAGCTTGTCGCGCAGTATTTCGTGAGTGAACGGCTTGGCGATGAAGTCGGAGGCTCCGGCGCGAAGACTGTTGAGCAGGGTCTCCCGACGCGAATCGCCGCTCACGATGATGATGGGGATATGTGCGATGTCGGGCAGCGCCTTCAGCTCGCGCGTGAGGCTGACGGCCTCGGAAGCCGACGACACGATGTCCATGAGAATCGCATTGGGCCTGGTCCGCGCCAGCTGGGCGAGCACATGGTTCCCATCGCGGGCGACCACCGGATCAAAGCCCAGAGCGCGCAGCGAGGGCGTCAACAGTCCGCGCGAGGTATCGTCATCGCCGATCACGAGCAGCGTGGGGCGCGCCTGTCGGACCTGTGCCGCGAAGTTGCGCGACTCGGCCAAGGCCGGTTCCACCTTCCCGCGCAGCTGCTGCGCCCAGGTGCTCATGGGCTTGACGCCTTGCTTGCGCGCCGCGCGCGCCAGATCCACCTGCCGCGACTTGAATTTTGCGAGATCGCGCTTCAGCGCCTCCGAATCCTTGATTTCGACCGCGGCATTGGCGCCGCCCTCGATGAGGTGTTTCGAGAACTCATCGTTGGCCTTGGCCAGTTTGTGCTCGAGGTCGAGCATCGAATCGTCGGTCGTGGCGGCCTGCCGCTCGCCCACATTGATTTCATGGGTCAGTTTGCGATCAAGGTCCCCCAACTGTTTCGCGTGCGTGAGCAGTTTGGCCCCCGCCTCGCCATCGCGGCGCAGCGCCAGGGCGGCACGAGCCGCCAGCCAGACGCTCATGGGTAAGCGCATCCGATCCTGGGGCTGCGGCCAGTAGGCGACGTAATCGTCGAAGTACTGACGCTTGCACAGTTCCAGGGCCGCCGGGGAGTCTTCGGTTCTGCACAGCAGTACCGTGCGCTGTATGACGTATGAGGGCTCGGCAACGCCGATCGTCCTGCAATAGGGCTGGGCCTGATCGAGTTCCTGGAAGGCAAGCACCAGCACCTCGGCAGCCAGTTGCGCCGATCCTGGCTGAGCCTCCGGATCGGGCGCAAGGCAGCCGACATGTTTGAAGTGCCGGGTCAGCTCCGCGACGATCGCCTGCATATTGGCTGCATCATCGCCGAGAACCAGCACCTGGGCGGAGTCGGGCGACTTCATAGCAGAATAAGACACCCGCCAGCGGGGCGATTCCGCGATGGACGTCTAATTCCGCCAGATGCGAAGGCTTTTATAGCCAAGCTACAGCTGCAAGCTTTGCCCCGCATTCCGTCCGTGGCTACAGTGGCTGCCTCCAACGGAGTGTCCACCATGTCCTGGTCCGAAGAAGCCATCCGATTGCTCCCCGAACTCGTGAAATTGCGGCGCGCCATACACAGCGAGCCGGAGCTGGGGTTGCGGACGCCGAAGACCGTCGCAAAAATCACATCTGCACTGGCCGGGCTGCCCCTCGAATATCGTCGGGGTCCGTCCAGCGACGGCATCGTCGCGGTGCTGCGCGGAGCGCGCGAGGGCGGCACCGTGCTCCTGCGTGGCGACATGGATGCGTTGCCGATGCACGAGGACACCGGCCTGCCGTTCGCCTCCGCGGATGCCGGGGCGATGCATGCCTGCGGACATGACAGCCATGTCGCGATGCTGGTCGGCGCCGCGCGGCTGCTGTGCGCGAAGCGCAGCGATCTTGCCGGGACGGTTCTTCTCATGTTCCAGCCCGGTGAGGAGGGCTGGCATGGCGCGCGCTTCATGCTCGACGACGGCTTGCTGGACCCGCTGCCACAAGCGTCCTTCGCGCTGCACGTCATGCCGAATGCCCCGCATGGGATATTCACCAGTCGCGTGGGTCCGCTGCTGGCCTCGGCTGACACGCTGAAAATCGTCGTCACCGGTCGGGGTGGTCATGCCTCGATGCCGCACGACGCAGTTGATCCCATTCCGATTGCCTGTGAGATCGTGACGGCCATTCAGGCTTACGTGACCCGTCGCATGCCGGCATTTGATCCGGTCGTCATCACGATTGCGCGCATCGAAGCGGGAACGACCGACAATGTCATTCCCGAAACGGCTTCACTGCTGGGCACCATCCGTACCCTGTCGCCGGAGAACCGTTCCGCGGTGCAGACGGGGCTGCGACAGCTCGCAGAGGGCATCGCTGCCGCACACGGTGCCGCCGCGCGCGTCGACATCGAACTGGGATTTCCGGTCACGCGCTGTGACGCACGCGCGGTCGCGCTGGGACGGCGCGTGGTTGCGGACCTGTATGGCGAGGCCAGCTGGCTCCCCTTGCCCGCGCCGGTCATGGGTGCCGAGGACTTCTCGTATGTCCTGGAGAAGACGCCAGGGGCAATGTTCTTCCTGGGGGCCAGCGCCGCGGGCAGCGACTGGCGCACGTGCTGCGGACTGCATTCCAACCGCATGGTGATTGACGAGACCGTCATGGCGCGCGGTGCGGCGGTGCTCGCGGGTATTGCCGCACGCTTCCTCGGAGCGAACGAGGAATTTCGCATGAGCGCATCAGGCTGAGAAAGCACAGCTAGTATATACTGCAAGTGACTGATTATATTAGTTCCGTAAAACTCATGCCCGGAGATCGAACATGATTCGGTTGCTCGCCCTTGCCTTGTTGTTCGCTGCCGCGGCCTGGTGCCCAGTCGGTCAGAGTGCCGAACCCCCCGCGGACAAAAACACGCCGCGCGCGCAGCTGTCCATCGGCTACACCCTTCTTTACCAGGAAGCTGATGGGATTCCCAAACTGAAGTGGATCCTCATGTTCAAGGATAAACAGGAAGACATGGGGCGGCTCACCCATGACCTGATCAGCTATTACGAGCATCTGGCCGTCAGCATGCAGCGGCTTGCGAAGCAATATCCGGCGCTGCGACTCGACGTGGAGGCCATGTCCAAAATCGAGACCGACGAGCGCAAGGCCATCGGCGCGGACCAGGCCAAGGACTTCGCCCCGGTCACGGGCAAGACCGGCGTCGATTTCGAGCGCGAGGCGTTACTCATGTTTCACGACGCACTCAATGAGCAACGTCATCTGACCGGCGTCATGGTGGGACTGGAAACGGACCCGGGCCTGCGGCAGTTTCTGATCACGACAAAGGCCCAGCTGGAAGCCCGTTACGTGCAGGTTGGCGCGCTATTGAATCGGCGTTATTTCGTGCATTGAGTTGCCGTCTTGCCAGGGCGCCTATCTATTTGTGGGGGGCCTTCTCGCCGAGGCCGGGATAGAACAGCGACCGGTTGGAGAGTGACTCGTTGTAAACCTTGCGCACTTTGAAGAGCCAATGGCCGTTGCGCTTCACGAGCTCGTCTTCGTAATGTCCGAAGTAGACGATCTGCACGTCCTTCTGCGGCGTGCTGTTCGTAATCTCGAACCAGTAGGCGATGGTCTTGGCCGTGTCGCCTTGCACGTCGATCACGTGATTGAGAATGAAATGGCGCGAGCGTGGCCAGGACTTGGCGCCCTCCGGAATGCTCTTCGATCGAGCCTGGGAAAAGCCGGCCATCGCCTTGCGGATGGCGTCTTTGCCACGGTCTACACCGTCGGCCCACACGAGCTCACCATCGGCGGCCCAGGTCGCCATGACGGTGTCCAGATCTCCCGAATCCACCGCGATCATGTAGCGGTTCGACAGATTTTCGATTTCGGCCCGATCGTCGGCATAGCTTGCGAACGTCGTGGTCGACACCGCGCAGGCAAGAACTGCGCCGAGCAACAGGAAAGCGTGCTTCATAAGACCTCCGGATTACGGCTGCGGCATTGTTGAACTGCGTCGGCGGTATTGCAAGCGCATCCGGTTGTCACGCGCCCACCGCCACGTGCAGCACGTTGGCGTCGGCGTGCAGCTGCGGCAATACGGCCGCCATCGCGACCATGGCCGCGCCCGCCCGATGGGGATTGACGGCTAACATGAAGGGCACGGGGCTGCCATTCAGCAGGATCTGTTTCACCCCGCAGCCGGGAGCCGCGATCCGGTATTCGATTTCGATGCGACGTCCGGCGAGGCTCGATGTCACCCGTAATCCATCGAGGCCAGCGGGTATGACCGGGTCCAGGCGCAGCACCTCACCTTCACGACTGAGCCCGAGAAAACGCCGGATGATCAGGCCCAGGCTGATGCCGGCGCCACTGGAATACACGCGCCAGCCGCCGTCCAGGTCGATGGTGCCTTGCGTCACGCGGCCGTACTCCTCGCTGGCCTGATAGCGATCGGCGAAGGCCGCATCGGAGCTCGAGTAATAGCAATTGGCCTGGCGCAGGGTTGCGCGCGGTACGATGGAGGCAATGGCGATGGGGTTGGCCTGGCACAGCGCGTGAAAGAAAGCCTCTGCGTCGCCGACGTGAGCCAGCGCCTGTGCAAAGCGCAGGTGCGCGTGCGTGTACATGAGGCCGATTTCGCGCCCGAAGAATGTTGCCGTCTCGGCGCGTTGAAACAGCCGCTGTTCGCCGCCGTGATAGGCCATGGGACGGTCGAAGAGCCGCACGCCATCCGGGGCGCTCAGCTGCGTCCGGATCAGACCCAGATGCGCGCGCGCCTGTGCGGGGTTGAGCAGATCCTCGAGAATCGCATGGATCATTCCCAGCGAGCTGTAACGGATGCCGGTGGTTTCGTCGCGCGGATGCAGCAGGTAGCGGATGCCACCATCGTCCGCAAACTGCACGTATCCGGCCAGTACACCGTCGGGCAGCAGCAGCCGCTGGAAGTCGCGCTGCACCGCCTGCGCCTGCTCATCCAAGGCGGTCGCGTCGGCGGCATGGCGGGTGGCGCGCAAAGCCGTCGCCAAAGTCTTCAGCGTCTGGAATTGCAGGGTCACGGTCCAGGTGCTGCACAGCTGGTGACGCATGTTCGGGTCCACGGGCTGCAGCGAGTCGTTCCAATCGCCGTGGCCGTAGGCGGCCAGGGCCGTGCCGGGAATCACCCGCCGCCTGGTCAGCTCGAGGGCGCGCATCACGTGCTGCCACACCGTCGCCGGCTCGCCGTGATCCGCACCGCCGGCATCAAAGAACCGGACCTGCTCCTCCAGAATGCCAGGATCGCCGGACGCGATCAGATACTGCGCGAGCACCAGCAGCGGCCAGAAAACGATATCGCCGTGCGAATCGCCCGGACGGATGTTGCGTTCACGTTCGAAGAACATGAACCATTGCGGCCAGTCCCCATCCGGGTTCTGCTGCTTGAACACGCGCAGCAGCAGATCCCGGATCGGTGCCACCTGTTCCAGTGCCAGAAGCATTTCGACCGGTCCCTGGCACACATCGCGGGTTCCCCATCCGCCCCCCGAATACTGCTCCAGGCCGCGCGGGGACAGGTAGTGGACCCAGGCGTTCTGGGCGAGCCACGGCGCCATCTCCGCGAGGCGCGTCGCCGCAGCCGCGAGCGGGCTACCCTGCGGAATGCGCATGTCCAGCGACGGCACCAGCTCGCCGTCCGTGGTGAGAGGCGCGGGTGTGCTGCTGCTGAGCAGACGGCCTTGAATGCGCAGGCCCAGGGTGCTAGCAGGCGCCGTCACCAGGCATAGAAAGGGTTGCTGACGCGAACGTCCGTCGTGGAACAGCAGCGCATCGTCGCCGACCTTTTCGAAGACGGTTCCGGGCAGGGCGGCGATGCTGAAACTGCCCTGCGGGAAACGCTGCGCGAGCTCTGATCCGCGGACCGGTGTCACGCTGATCTCCTGCGCCTCCTGCCGCCACAGCGCGGCGCCGGGCGCGCTGCCATCATCACCGTTCAAGGCCAGGTGATGCGATATCAGGAATCGCAGCGGCGCTCCTGCAGTCACCCTCAAGCTCAGCGTCATTTCGTGCGCGTCGCGGCCCGCCGCGGACCGCACTTGAATCTCACCGCCATCATAGCGGTAGATCCATGCGGCGGCGTTGGGGGACATTTCGAACGCCGAAGGCACCTCCAGCAGTCGCCACGCGCCCTCCATCTGCACGAAGATCCGCTGACCGTGCGAGCGGAACAATCCCAGGTAGCTGTGTACGGTGGAGAGCATGCGGTTGATGCTGACGTGCCCCTGGGTCAGCATCGAGTGAAACACGCCGGTCATCCACACCGTTGAGGTAAGCGCGGTTTCATCGGGCGTCGTGTGGCGGCCGGAGCGCAGCAGGTGACCATGCGGCCGCAATACCCGCAGTTCCTTGGCCCGCAACACCACGTGCCGGTCAGTTCCGTAGAAAAACGACAGCGGCTCGCCCGACTCGCCGACCTCGAGCTGCCGCCAGTGTCCGGTGAACAATCCTTGCAACGCGGCCGTGCTCAAATCCTGTACCGGCAGAGGCTGGACACTGCTGAACAGGGTCTGCGGTGTGTCGGCTTCCATCGAGTCGGGCGACGCTGCTGCCCGCGCCGCCCCGGTGGCCTCGGGCAGCGCGAGCAGTGGGTCGAGCCGCTGCCGATCCGCCGGCGCGGTGGGTTCGGGATGATCCTCGACGTACAGGCCAAAGAAACCAGCCGCGACACTCTCGCCTGGCTGAACGTGGATCCGGGTATCGCGCAGCACGACCATCGCATGCTCGTGCTGCAGGCGGCTGCCGGGCAGATCGGCGGTGAGTCCCACAGGTGCCAGGTGGTCGCGCTGCGTGAGGCCGTAGAACTGCAGCGCGTCCGTGGCGAAGGTGGCGCCACTCCTCAGGGAGCCGATCAGGCTCCAGGGGTGATGGCCGTCCACGGGAAGATTCTGGCGCGTGGCAATCATGAATCCCTGTTGGGGATGGGACAGCGCCGTGTGATCGAGGTACTGACTCACGTAGTACTCATTGAGGCGCACCGCCCCATACTGCGCCAGAGCCAGATCCTGGGCGTAGGTGAGGTCCAGGACCTGCGCTACCGCGCCGTGATTCTCGACGTGCACGCGCCAGAACCAGGCCGGTGCTCCTGCGGCCAGCGTGAGCTCGATCCGGTAGTCGATGTCGCCCCATCTGCCGCGTCCGACCAGCTTCGTGCCTTGCGCATCGTGGCCGAAGCGGGTGGGACTGCAAGGGCCGAGCAGCGGGATCCACTCGATGCGATCGGCATGGCGGCGCAGATACAGGTTGGCAGGGCCGCCTTCGATTTCATTGCCGACGAACAATGCCAGGCAGATCGCCCCGCAATCGAGCCGCCGCAGCGAGCCATTGGCGTTGAGGGTGGCTCGCAAACCTGATGGGCTGCTGAGCTCCAGCGTGATCCGATCCGCGGTGAGCGTGGGCATGATGCAGACCTCTTGCGTCTTCCAGCCGCTCCACGATAGCACCGGAGTGCGTCATACTCATCGCATGATGCGACGAACCGGGACTGCGAATCTTCCGCTGCATGGCGGGCGGGTACCGGCCTGGTTGTCCACGCGGATGGCGGCCTTGGGTCGTGTCATTGCGCAGGCCGTCGTGCACCATTACGGCCGACGCGAATTCCTGAGCCGGCTCGCCGATCCGTTCTGGTTTCAGTCCTTCGGCGCCGTCATGGGCATGGACTGGCATTCCTCCGGAATTACCACCAGCGTCATCGGCGCCTTGAAGCGCGGCCTGTCACCGGTGCAGAACGAGCTGGGCATCTACGTGTGCGGCGGCCGCGGCGCGCACTCGCGCCGCACGCCGGCCGAATTGACGGGGGTGGGTGAACGCACCGGTCTGGATGCCACGCCGCTGATACGCACCAGCCGGCTGGTCGCAAAGATCGACAGCGCGCTGGTGCAGGATGGCTACGACCTGTATCTGCACGGCTTCTTTGCCTCCATCGACGGCGACTGGTGCATCGTCCAGCAGGGCATGAACCCTGCGCAGCGCGAGGCGCGCCGTTATCACTGGCAGTCGCAGGGGCTGGCGGGGTTCTTCGACGCTCCGCATGCGGCCATCGAGGGGCGCAATGTCGGGGCAATCATCAACCTGGCGGACCGTCAGGCCGCACTCAGTCGCGACGTGAGTGTCGGTCTCGTTCGCGAAGGTCCGGACCGAGTAGCCGCGGTCCTGCGTCACTACAACGCCCACCCGCAGGGTACGCTTGACCTGTTTGCACCCCCGGACTCGCATTTTAACCTGCCCGCGCACCATGACGTGCGTGCCGCGGACGTTGACATCAAGCGCCTGCATGCCACTCTTGCGGCGGCGGCCGAGCGCGGCCCGAAGGACTTTGCCGAGCTGCTGCTCATGCCCGGTATCGGCGCGCGCACCGTCGCCTCGCTTGCCTTCGTGGCTGAGATAATCCACGGCGCCCGCTATCGATTTCGCGATCCCGCGCGCTTTGCATTGGCGCACGGCGGCAAGGATGGCCATCCCTTTCCTGTGCCACTGAAGGTCTACGATGAGACCATCGCGGTCGTGAAGCGCGCCGTGGCCAATGCGCGCCTTGGGCGCTTTGAAACGCTGGAAGCGATCCGACGCCTGGATGAACAGGCCCGCCGCATCGATATTGTGTTGGAAGGCCCCTCGTTCGCGGACTACGTTGCGGTCGAACGCGAACACTCGGTGGCGTACGGCGGCCGTACCGTGACCTCGGGGACCCCTTGAAGCATCATTGCAGTTCTGCCGTTACAGCGTCGAAGAGCGCCCGCATCCCACCACTCACGTCCTGTATGACGCCGTTGACGTAGAACCCCGGCGTCGCCCGCAGATGACTGCGTCGACCGCCGTCCTGGTGTTCGCGTATCCGCTGGCGATAGATCTCATCGTCCATTTCAGCGTTGAAGCGCGGCATATCCAGACGCAGTTTCTCGGCATATGAGCCGAGGTGGTGGCGGCTCAGCCGCTTCGGATCAGTCAGCAGCAGATCATGCATGGGCCAGAATTGCCCTTGCGCCGCCGCGGCCTCAGCGGCCTCGGCCGCCGCCAGCGCGTGCGGATGCGCATCCTCCAGCGGGAAGTGCCGGAAGACGAAGACGACTTCGGTGGGATGAGCGGCGCGCAGCTGCTTTACGGCCGGTTCGATCGCGTGGCAGATCGGGCATTCGAAGTCGCCGTATTCGACGATCACCACGCGTGCATGCGCTGCGCCGGCGCGATGATCCGTCGCCGAGAGCGGCGCTGCCAACGTCACATTCTTTGAGGGAGCCATATCGGTACCCGCAGCGTATCGCTACCGGCACGCCCAGTCGAGCCATGGCAGGCCGGCGCCTACAGAAGCTGTCGCCTCCGTAGGCTAGCGGTAGCTTTTCTGGTTGCCACACTGTGAGCTGGGCAATCCGTTGTGGAAGGAGTGCATATGAAACAATTATCAGCAATCGGAATCTATTCCACCGCGACCCAGGCCGAGGTAGGAGTGGACATGCTCGTGACCAAGGGATTCAAAAGTGCGGGCATCTCGGTACTGCTGCCGGAACACCCGAATACTCAGCCGGCCGCGCCGGGCACGAGCGCCGTCGCCCGGCCGACACCCCAGACCACCAAGACCGGATCGGCCAGTGCCGTGGGCGCCACGGCGGGCGGCGCGCTGTTCGGTGCGCTCGCCATGCTGGCCGGGGCCGGGGCGCTGGCCATTCCCGGCATCGGGCCCTTCATCGCCGCAGGACCGCTGATGGCCGGACTGGCGGGGTTGGGCGTGGGTGGCGCAGTGGGGGGCTTGGGTGGCGCCCTCGTCGGCATGGGTCTTCCGGAGGATGAGGCCAAGCGCTATTTGAGTCGGATCGGCAGCGGGCACACCCTGGTCGTCGTGCATTGCGATACGCCCGCGGAGGGCTTGAAGGCCAAGGATATTCTGACCACCTCGGGCGCCGCGGAAGTCTCAGTCAGCAATGAACCGATAGCAGTGTAGGACGGGAACTACAAACCGTCGCGGCTCGGCGGTGCGAGCCCGATTAGTGACGGCCTTTGAATCATGTCTATGATAGGTTTCGATATTCCCACTCGGGCAGGACCGCCAAGATGGCCACACCGATGCCTTTCAACCCGACTACCGAAGGCGCTGATCTGCAGCGCCGGTATCGAGAAATCCGACGCCAGAGCTGCGGGCTCGCAGCGCAGCTGTCCGATGCCGATGCCACCGTACAGTCGATGCCGGATGCCAGTCCGGCGAAGTGGCACCTGGCGCACACCAGCTGGTTTTTCGAGACCATGGTCCTGTTGCCGCACGAGTCCGGATATACGCAGTTCGAACCGCGGTATGGGTTTCTGTTCAATTCCTACTACGAATCGGTGGGTGCCCGTCACGCACGCCCGAAGCGCGGGCTGCTGACGCGCCCCGCGCTCGAGGAGATCGCTCGCTATCGTGAATATGTCGATGAGTCGCTGCTGCGACTGATCGATCGGCCAGTGAGCCCGCAGCTGCGCGCACTCATCGAGCTCGGCTGTCATCACGAGCAGCAGCATCAGGAGTTGCTGCTCACCGATATCCTGCATCTGTTTTCCGAGAATCCATTGCGGCCCGCTTATGCGGTGACGCCGCGCCGGCCGCGTGCCGTGGCCCCGGATTCTTCCTGCGGCTACACGCAGTATGAGGAGGCGACGGTCGAGATCGGTCACGACGGCGAGGACTTCGCATTCGACTGCGAAAGCCCGCGTCACCGCGTGATCCGGCCCGCCTGTCGGCTGGCGAATCGGTGCGTGACCAATCGGGAATGGCTTGAATTCATGGCCGACGGTGGTTATGAGCAACCGCTGCTCTGGCTGTCCGATGGCTGGACGCAGGTGCAGAACCAGGCCTGGAAGTCGCCGCTGTACTGGTGGGAAGAGCAGGGCGCGTACTTCACCATGACGCTGCACGGCGCCCAGGCACTCGAGCTCGATGCGCCCGTGACTCACGTCAGTTATTTCGAAGCCGACGCTTTCGCAACCTGGCGCAAGCAGCGACTGCCCACCGAATATGAATGGGAGGCGGCGGCGCAGCGTGAACCCTGTACCGGCAACTTTGCGGACTCGGGGCTGCTGCGGCCGCTGCCCGCTGCCGGTTCGGGCTCCGGTCCCCAACAGCTGTTCGGTGATGTGTGGGAATGGACGCGCAGTTCTTTTTCGCCCTATCCCGGATTCCGTCCGAGCGCCGGCGCGGTCGGCGAGTACAACGGCAAATTCATGTCCGGTCAGTACGTCCTGCGCGGCGGCTCGTGCGTCACGCCGGCTGAGCATATTCGTGCGACTTATCGCAATTTCTTCCGCCCCGATGCGCGCTGGCAGTTTTCGGGTGTGCGACTTGCTGAGGATGCCTAGATCATGGATGTAGCGGTTCAACATGACGGCCAACTGGATGCCTTCCGGATTGATGTATTGCAGGGTCTCGCGCGGCCGCAGAAGACTCTGCCGAGCCGCTGGCTCTATGATCCGCGCGGCTGTGATCTGTTCGAACAGATCACAGCGCTTCCGGAGTACTATCCGGCGCGCACCGAAACGCTGATCCTGCAGGAACACGCGGCCGATATTTCGCAGTTCTGCGGTGCGCACGCGCATCTGCTGGAATACGGCGCCGGCGCCGGCATCAAGACCGAGATCGTGGTCGGCGAACTCGATCGGCCGCGCTCCTACATACCCATCGACATCGCGCCTGGATTTCTCGAGCTCACCGCCGAGCGCTTTCGCCAGCGCTTCACGAACCTGAGTGTGAATCCGGTGGTGGCCGATTTCACCTCGGAATTCTCGCTGCCGTCGACGCTCGTGGCGGATGGCCGGCGCGTGGCATTCTTTCCGGGATCCACCGTTGGCAATCTGAACGCGAAGGATGCCGGCCTGCTGCTGCAACGCATGCGCCGCCAGGTCGGCCCGCAGGGCGCAGCCCTCATCGGCGTGGACCTGAAGAAGGATCTGAGCATTCTGCTGCCGGCCTACGATGACAGCGCCGGCGTTACCGCGGATTTCAATCGGAATATTCTGGTGCGCATCAACCGCGAGCTGGACGGACACTTCTCACCCGCGCAGTTCCGCCACGTTGCGCGCTGGAACGACACCGAATGCGCGGTCGAAATGCATCTTGAGAGTCCTATCGACCAGGTGATCGCGGTGGCCGGCAAAGGGTTCTCGTTCCGGCGCGGGGAAACCATCCATACCGAGAGTTCGCGCAAATACGAAATTCGGGCGTTTTCTGAATTCGCGCGGCATCACGGCTGGCATACCCAGCGACTGTGGACCGATGCCCGGCGTCAATTCGCTATTTTCGGCCTGGTATAGGCCGGGAGGTTCGGCCGGATCAGTCGGCCTGCAGGCCGGCCGGAATCACGATCCGCCCCAGCAGATTGAAGGCGAGGTGCGCGAGCCACGCCATGATGGCCGCCGGGATCGCGCCGGTCAGAATCGTGGGCACATCATTCAATGACAGTCCGGAAACGATGGGGACGCCGTAACCTCCGGCTCCAACCAGGGCGGCGAGGGTCGCCGTACCGATGCTGACGATCGTGGCGGTGCGGATACCCGTCAGCAGGGCCGGGCTGGCGAGGGGCAGTACGATACTGAAGAGAATTTGCCGCGGCGTCAGTCCGAAGGCGCGGGCATTCTCCAGATGACGTGGATCGATCCCGCGAATGCCCGTAAAGGTATTCAGGACCACCGGCAGCAGGCTGTACAGACACAGAGCGGCCAGCGCCGGTTTGGTGCCAACCCCGAACACCGGGATCAGGAAGCACAGCAGTGCCAGTGACGGCACGGTCTGCGTCACCGCGCTGAGCGTCAGGATCACCTGCCCGGTGCGGCGATGGCGCACGGCCAGGATCCCCAACGGCACCCCGACGAATATCGAGAAGGCCAGCGAGACGCCCACCAGCCACAGATGCTCGAGGGTGCGGCGACCGATTTGGGCCGCCGCGGTGGTCGTATGGGTGGTGGTGCCACGAAAAGCCGCGGCGACCTCGGCCACATTGCGCTTGTCGATATCGACCTGGGCGTTCAGCTCCTGCATCGTGTCCTGGCTTATCCGTCCCTCCCACTGCCGCAGCGCGCGCCACTGGGCGGGGTAGCGTTGCACGAACGCGGAGCGCGCAACCCACACGGCCTGATAGTTCGGGAAGTACTGCAGATCGTCTTCAAGCACCCGCAGGTGGAATTTCCTGATCTTTGCGTCGGTCGAATACACATCGATGACATCGACCGCCTGCTGATCGATGGCCTCGTAGGTCAGGCTGTGCTCCATCCGGCTGACGTGCGCGGGATCCACCCCGAGCCGGTAACGCTCCGCCAGTCCGGGATAGCCATCCTGGCGGTCCATGAATTCATAACTGAATCCGCAGCGGATGCTCGCCCGCAGGCGACCCAGATCACTGATCTTGACCAGGTCATGCGCCTTGGCGAAGTCCTCCCGTACCGCCAGCGCATAGGTGTTGTTGAATCCCAGCGGTTCGGAAATCACGATGCCCATCTTGAGCAATGCGGCGTGGATCTGGGCGACGGACCTGAGTTGCGGCGCCTTGAGAATGGCCTCCGCCAGTGTTCCGGTGTAATCCGAGTACACATCGATCGCGCCGCTGTGCAGCGATTCAAACAGTATGCCGGTGCTGCCCATGCCAAGTTTGCGCACGATGGGCACCGGCGGCCGCGATGCCTCCAGGGTCTGCGCGGCAATCTCCGCCAGCACATAGCCCTCCGTGAAGATCTTCGATCCGACCACGATCTTGTCGGCCGCGAGCGCCCCGGTAGCCAGGAACGTTGCGAGCAACACGCCGAGCCATGCACCGGCCTTCATTGCAGCCCTGCGCTGTCGGGCAAGGTGCGTTGGGCCTTGATGAACGCGGTGACGAAGTCATTGGCGGGCGTGAGCAGCAGGTCGCGAAAGCTTCCACTTTGCATCACCTTGCCTTCGTGCAGCAGCGTGATCCGCTCGGCCAGGAATACGGCCTCGCCAAGGTCATGCGTCACGATCAGCACCGTCTTGCCGAGGCGCTGGAAAATGCTCTTCAGTTCCTGTTGCAGCGTGCTGCGGATCAGGGGATCCAGCGCCGCCATCGGTTCATCGAGCAGCATCACGGCCGGATTCATCATGGCGGCGCGCATGATCGCCACCCGCTGCTTCTGGCCGCCGCTCATCTGATGCGGATAGCGCAGCAACACATCCGGTTCCAGTGCCACCAGGCTCTGCAGCTGCGCCAGGCGGGCCTGAATCGCCTGCGGTTGCCAGTGCCGCAGTTTCGGAACGAGTGCGACGTTCTGCTGGCCGGTCAGGTGCGGGAACAGGCCGCCATCCTGGGGAACGTAGCCGATCTGGTCGGCCCAGGCTTCCGGCCCGAAAGTCGACAATGGCTGCCCGTCGATCTTCACCGTGCCCTGATCCGGCTCGATGAGCCGCAGCGTGATTCTCAACAGCGTGGTCTTGCCGGAGCCGCTCGAACCGATGAGGGCATGCGTTGCCCCGCTGGGAACGGTCACATTGACATCTGAGAGCACCAGCCGCCCGTCAAAGCCCTTGGAAATGTGTTCCAGAACCAACATCGCCCGGAGTGTATCGCACTCATGACAGCATGCCGCTAGGGAGTCTTGCGCTCGGGGCCGCCCGCGGCCTCCCCGGAAGGGGGCACGTCGGATTCGGCAGGATCCTTCGTCAAGCCCACTTCTTCGATCGCCGTCAGCACCTGCAGTGCGTCCGTTTCCTGCGCGTACGATGCGGCCTTCGGATCGTACCGGTCCTTGACCATCGGCAGGTCACGCCGCAGTTCCTCCAGCAGGTTGATGATCTTCGCGACTTTCTGCTCCGTCACCAGGTTGACCTGCAGCGAAATGTGCATGTGCTGCTGCTCGATGCGCGTCTGGCGATTCTGGGCGATGAGCACGACCGTCGTGGTGATGAGTGCTGCCAGCGACAGAATTCCATCCAGCAGCGGGAAGGGACTGGGGTCGAACGCCGCACGGCCGAAATGTGCCGCAGACACGTTGATCGCGATCCACGCGCCGGCAAAGCCGACCAGGATCAGCAGGTACAGCGGCCGACCTATGATGCGACTGACGCGATCGACGAGGCGATGCGCCGCGGATCGCTGCTCCCGCTCGCGCTTGCGCACCTCCAGTACGCTGTCGATGTTCTGGTCCAGGTACGCGGGTCGGTCGGCGTCAGTGGACGCGGGGTCAACCATGGATGTCTCGCCGCCTTGTCACGGGTTATGCAAAGGTGGGTCGTTGCACGGCGGCACCGGGTGCCGAAGCGCTCGCCGTGAGGCGCTGATTCAGCCGCATCATCACCGCCGCACGCAGGGAGTCGCGGCTGCCACCATCCGGTGCCTGGAAGCGCAATTCGAGCTGTGCCTCGGTGGCATCGACCCTCGTCAGATAGCAGCCGGTGATGGCTGCTTCATCGACGACTTCTGCAGCTGCCTTGCGCGCGAGGGAACTGACCGCTTCGAGGTCGTCATCGCGGTTGACGCGAATCGCAATGCTGAGCGGCCAGCGTCCGGTATTGGGATTGAGGTTGATCGAAACTTGGCTGGCCGCGACGCTGTTCGGAAGCACGACGGAGCGCCCGTCCTGGACCCGCAGCGTCGTGTAGCCGAGGGAGATGTGGTCGACGATACCGATTTCGGTGCCGGTGGGGGCGGCAACCTGCAGCACGTCGCCGAGGCGGAACGGCCGATAGATTGTCATCGATATGCCGGCCACGAGGTTGCCGAGCGTGCTTTGCGCAGCCAGGCCGATGACCACAGATGCCACCCCCGCACCCGCCAGCAATGCCGTCCCCAAGGAGCGCAGCTGCGGTATCAGATGCGCATACAGGATGATCACCATGATCCAGATCACCACGGTGCCGATCTGTTGCATGAAACTGATGGCGGTGCGATCGATATGTCGTTCTTTGGACAGCGCGGCGTTTACCGCCGCGCGCAGCCCGCGCGACAGCAGCAGTCCGAACACCACGAACAGTACGAAATAGACGAAGGCGCCGATCGGCGTGCTGGGTTCGAGTACCGACAGCAGCTGGTGCTGCCAAAGCGTAATGTCGTGCATGGTGTTTTCAGATCAACGGCATTTGGCGGCCCAACAGTTCGCGCTCGACATTCAGCAGTGGCAGATTGTCGGCAAGCGCCGCGACAATCCGGGCCCGTTCGGCCAGGCGAGCGTCGTGTGCCGTATCGACCCAGCTGTGAATCACCATGGTCGGCAGGCGCTGCTCCTGTCCATACAGTTCGCGCAGCCATTCATACAGCGGCCGCAGCCGGGGTTGCTTGACCCACCACGGTCGCTCCTCGGGCAGCCACAGCCGCGCGGTACTGAGATGCTGCAAGAAGCGTCGCTGCGGCGCGGATGTCTGACCGATGTAGCGGGTGAGGCGCAGATCGCGCGGGTCGGCGAGGGAGTAGATCGCAGTGCCTGCCGCTTCGAGTCCCGAATCGTCGTACAACTCGCGTCGAGCATGGTGGCGCAGGCGACGCGCCAGTTTGGCCTTCGTGAGCATAAGATGAACATGTCAGACAAGCTGACGCCCGTTCACCGCTTTCGCAGTGAACGGGACGTCCCGTGCTGACGCAGGTCGATTACGGACGCTTGTTGGCGTCCTGGTAATGATCCTTGACGGTCTCCTTCGCGTCGCCGAACTTGGCTTGCGCGGCGCCCGAGACCTGTTTGCCCAAGCCCTTGGCCTGCGTTCCGGTGCTGCCCGTGGCCTTGCCGGCCGCTTCCTGAATCTTGCCAGCCGCTTCTTTCGCGCGGCCCTCAACCTGATCCTTGTTGATGCCCATCTCACTCACTCCTTCACTTGACGGATGCTTGGCAGCCCACCAGGGCTGACCGTGAGCTACAGCATGGTCCGTGAACGGAACAGCGCCTGTAGGAGAGCCTCTCAAGGCCCCGTCAGTTTTGGGCGCATGCTCGGCGCCAGCGGCCCCACAGGCTCGGTAGCGGGCTTTGGCCGGTTAGATCCACATAATTTTGCAGTGCATCCCAGACGGCCGCAGCAACCGCGGGGTGAACCATGCGGCACTCCAGGTGTGGCCAGGGATACCGGCCGAGCATCTCGATCGCCGCAGACCAGTTGGGTAACCAGCCGCTGTCGCGACGCGTGGCCAATCCATTGTCGCTCACGTTCAACACTTCGGGCGCTTCAGCCACCAGCATCAGCCGGTAACGCTGGGTTGCATCGGCGGCAACGCCGTATAGCGCGATTGTACCGTCCTCGGAATCTATCGCCAGCAGTAAGTCAGCTTGATTCATCAAATTCTCCACGTGACGTCATAACCTGCTACGCGGAGCGGCGCCGAGTACGCCGGGCTATGGGCGCGCTTGCGCATGAAATAGGCGTCATTCATGGGCGGTAGGGCGCTGCTGGCAACAAGCGGTGCGATCTGCTTACCCATTGTCGGCGCGACACACCTATACTGCGACGCATGCAACATCTGCCTGTCGAGCCAAGCGCGGTTGTTGGCCCGAGCAAACCGCGGCTGCTCGGCATTCTCGGGCCTGGTCTCATCACCGGCGCCGCAGATGATGATCCGAGCGGCATCGCGACTTACTCGCAGGCGGGCGCGCAATTCGGATTCCAGCTGGCCTGGACCATGTTGCTCACTTTCCCACTGATGGTCGTTATTCAGGGCATCAGCGCGCGTATCGGTCGCACCACCGGGCGTGGCATTGCCGCCAACATCCGCAGCGAATATTCGGCGCCGCTGCTGCATGGCGCGGTGTTGCTGCTGCTGGTCGCGAATATCTGCAACATCGGCGCGGACCTCGGAGCGATGGCAGAGTCCGCGCGGCTGCTGGTTCCGGCGGTATCGACCCCGGTCTTCCTGATCGCATTCGGGTGCATCTGTGCCGGCGGCCAGATATTCCTGAATCACACGCGTTACGTCGCCATCCTGAAATGGCTGACGCTGTCACTGTTCGCCTATTTTGCAACTCTCGTGGTGGTCCATGTCTCGTGGCACGACTTTCTGCAAGGCCTGTTGTGGCCGCATTTCTCGTGGCAGAAGGAGTTCTGGTTGATGGTGGTGGCCGTGCTGGGTACGACGATCAGTCCGTACCTGTTCTTCTGGCAAGCCTCGCAGGAAGTCGAAGACACGAAGACCGAACCGGTGCGCGAACCACTGCGTCGTAAACCGTCTCAGGGTGTGAGCGCTCTGGCGCGAATCAAATGGGACACCGTCATGGGCATGGGTATCTCCAATCTGGTCGCACTGGCGATCATGGCGACCACCGCGGCGACCTTTCATGTCAAGGGCATTTCACAGTTGAACAGCGCCGCGCAGGCTGCCGAAGCACTGCGTCCGCTTGCCGGAAAATTTGCGTTCGTGCTGTTTTCCCTGGGAATCATCGGCACCGGGCTGCTTGCCGTCCCGGTGCTTGCCGGTTCGGCGGCCTACGCGCTCGGGGAAGCACGGCGCTGGCCGGTCGGACTGTCGCGAAATCCGTCGGCCGCGAAGGCGTTCTACGCAACGATCGCGGCCGCGACCGCCATCGGCGCATTCGCGAACGTGCTGCATATCAGCCCGCTCAAAGCGCTGGTTTGGTCCGCCGCCCTGAACGCCATCGCCGCCGGACCGGTGATGGTACTGGTGATGCGCCTCGGGGCAAGCCGGAAACTGATGGGACAATTCAGGGTCCGCGGCGCCTGGCTCGCCCTGGGGTGGTGCGCGACCGGCCTTATGGCGATCGCCTCGCTGGCATTTCTGATTTCGCTGGTGACGGATCGCCAGTGAGATCCTGACGCACCTCGTCGACTTCCAGCCGGTACGGGGGCCAGAACTGCAGCAACTGCTCCTTGACGAAGGCGAAAGTCGAATTCCAGGGCATTGCGGACGCCGATCGTTCCGCCGGCAGCTGGCATCTTGAAGACATCATCGCGCTCCCACGCTGATGTCGTTTGATACCAAGGCGGCTGCGCGCCGGGTGTCAGACAAACACTCATATTGGATTGGGAAGATTCTGGCGCCCAAAAGAAGGCCCGCCAACGGGGTTGGCGGGCCTGATTCCAGCGGGCGGGGTTGACTCAGGCCTGGGTGCGCCAGCCCGGAGGGGCGTATGCAATCCGGGCC
Source organism: Steroidobacteraceae bacterium (assembly GCA_036267975.1). Classification (GTDB taxonomy): domain Bacteria; phylum Pseudomonadota; class Gammaproteobacteria; order Steroidobacterales; family Steroidobacteraceae; genus DAIDKA01. Next base: position 53,833 of record DATAVA010000034.1, read on the forward strand.
ACCTCCGAGTACGGAACCGGGCTGACGATCGCCCGGATCTCGGTCTGCACGTGGCGCTCGACGGTGGGCTTCCGGGTGCCGCCGCCTTCCTCGCCCCACAGCAGCTTGACCTCATGACCATGCTTGGCATGTTCGGTGTCGAGTAGCGCCAGGGTCAGGTGCTTGCGCTCATTGGAGCTGTAGCCGATCCAGGTCGAGATACCGACCGGGCGGCCCTCGAACGTGACCGCATCGTACGGCAGGGTCGAATACACTGATGACGGGTAGTCGAAGTACTTGAAGCGATCCTTGCCCTTGTTGCCGTACATCGAGGCGATGACCTTGGCCACGTCCTCATCGTTCAAGGCGAGCGTGACCTTCGTGCGCCGCGGCGGCTGACCGGCGAGCTTCTCGAGAGCCTCCCGGCCGATGAAGTCATGGTCGAACTTCACGAATGCGCCGTAGCCGATGTCGTAGGGGGTCAGATAGTAGTCTTCGATATTCTTGGACACGAAGCTGCCGCCCAGCGAGGCCTTGGCTTCGTAGCTGTCAGCCGGCAGCCACTGGCGGTACGCTTTCATCTTATCGCCCGAGTACACGGCCGGCATCGGGGAGGGCACCCAGCCGGACTCCAGCGTGTTCGATGAATAGGCACGGGCACCGACCAGGTGCATGCCGAATTCCTTGCCGGCCTCGATCAGGGCCTGACGCACTTCCTCGCCATGCTCCCAGGGCCCGAACAGCTCAAAGCCCGGCTGGCCGGCCATGCCATGGCGCAGCGCGTTGACGCGGTGGCCGGCGATCGTGATCTGGGTCATGTTGAAGAACTTCAGTTCCGGCGGCGCCTTGCCGAGGACCTTATGCATGGTCTTCATGGCATTCGGGCCTTGAATCTGGAAGCGATAGGTGCGGCGGATGACCGGACCCGGACGCGCCACGGTACGCTCGTCGCGCTCGCAGGACACATCATAGCCACCGGTCTCGGCATGGAACTGCACCCAGTTGTGCACCGAGGGACGGCCGATCAGGTTCAGGCGGTCGCGGCTCAGGTAGGTCAGCACGACGTCGCCGATCACGTAACCATCATAGTTGCAGGGAACGAACTGCTTCGCCTTGTTCGGCTCGAAGCCCTTGAAGCTGTTGATGCCCAGATTGCTCAGCAGCTTCAAAGCGTCGGGACCCTCCACATACATATCAGTCATGTGGTAGGACTGGTTGAAGAGCACGCAAGTCTCCTGCCAGGCGCGCTGCTCATCCCGCCAGTTGGTGTATTCGGGCGGTACCACCGGGTACTGGTTAGGCCCCGACGGCGAGTTGCGCAGCAGGTCCACCGGTGACTTCACCGATTGCAGCAGGTCTTCAAGGCTCTTCATGGTCATTGTCAGGTTCCTTTGGGAGACGGAAATCCGGTTTGGCCGTTGGGGCCGCGATCTTGAGACTTGGGATCCCATGCTGTCAAGACTGGACCCCCTCTGAAGGGGAAAATGTCCGTTTGCCGCCCTGAAGGGGCCATTTTGGGGCAAAAGGGGGCCGCCATCGACATTTTGGGATCCAATCCAGCAGCATCGGCAGCTCGCGAAAGCCATCGCACGGGCGCCCGCGCAGGGCCTCAGGGTGAGATCGACATGTGGCAGTATTCGGGCAGCGGCTGACCGGCCGGGAAGGGGAACTAATGCGGCTTCGATTTGCACTGCGCAGCACGGTGGTTGGGATCCTGGTATGCGTGGCATCGACATTGCTGGCCCCAGGCGCCCGCAGTGCCCCCGGTGCGGACGCCGACAAGGATGCCGGCCAGTGGCCGTCGCATGGTCGGGACTGGACCGAGCAGCGCTTCAGCCCGCTCAAGCAGATCAACGACACCAACGCCGATCGCCTGGGGCTCGTCTGGTACGCGGAACTCAACACGTATCGCGGCGTGGACGCGACGCCGCTGGAAATCGACGGGGTGCTGTACAACGTCTCGGCCTGGGACATCACCACGGCGTACGACGCTACCAACGGCAAGGTCCTGTGGACCTATGACCCAAAAATCCCACTGGAGTGGGGCCGGCTGGCCTGCTGCGGACCAGTGAGTCGCGGGCTTGCCGCGTGGCAGGGCAAGATCTATATCGCGGCCCTCGATGGTCGCCTCATTGCCCTGGATGCAAAGAGCGGCAAACCGGTGTGGACCACCCAGACGCTGGATCCGGGTCAGCCGCTGTCGATCACCGGTGCGCCACGCATTGCCGCAGGCCAGGTGGTCATTGGCAATGGCGGTGGTGATTTCGGCGCCCGCGGGTACATCTCCGCGTATGACGCCGAGACCGGCAAGCAGACCTGGAAGTTCTACATCGTGCCGGGTGATCCGGCGAAGATGCCCGAAGGGGCCGCGTCGGACTCGGTCATGCCCATGGCGGCGAAAACCTGGACCGGCGAGTGGTGGAAGGTCGGTGGTGGCGGCAACGACTGGGACACCATCGTCTACGACCCGAAGCTCGACCTCGTTTACTTCGGCACCGGCAACGGCTCCCCGCATCCGGAGGATTTCCGCAGTCCCGGTGGCGGTGACAACCTGTTCCTGTGTTCGATCGTCGCGGTGAACGCCAGGACGGGCAGGTACGTGTGGCATTACCAGGAGGTGCCGGGCGAGGAGTGGGACTACGACTGCACCGCACCCCTGATGCTCGCCGACCTGACGATTCGCGGACAGAAACGCCAGGTCATCATGCATGCGCCCAAGGACGGGTTCTTCTACGTTCTGGACCGCGCCACCGGCAAGCTGCTCTCGGCCAAAGGATACGTGCCCAGCACCTGGGCGCACCGCATCGACATGAAGACCGGCAAGCCGGTCATGGATCCCGGCGCGCGTCTGACGGTCGAGCCCCACCTGATGACCCCCAGTTCCGGTGGCGGCCACAATTGGAATCCGATGTCGTACAGCCCGCTGACCGGACTGGTCTATATCCCGGCCATGGAGCAGTGGGTGGTCATGTCGCAACTGCCACCGGGGCAGTTCAAATTCAACCTGGGCCGCACCACCATCGGCGCCGGCTACTCCAATGAACCGGAACTGCGCAAGAAACTGAACCAGGAAGCCGAGGCGCGCGACAAGGGGTACATGCTCGCCTGGGACCCCGTGCGGCAGAAGGAAGCGTTCCGTATTCCGTATGCGCATCCCGGTAACGGCGGCACCATGACCACGGCCGGCAATCTGCTGGTCGAGGGCACGATCGAGCGCACCCTGGCCGTCTATCGCGCCGATAACGGCAAGAAGCTGTGGGAGATGCCGGTCGGCTCGGTGCCGGTCGCCGGACCGATCACGTACCGCGTCAAAGGTCGCCAGTACATTGCGGTCAATGCCGGTTGGAACAGCGCGATCGTGCACGGCCTGGATGCGGGCGGTAAGACCTTCTCGGTCGCTCCCGCGCGCCTGCTGGTGTTCGCACTGGATGCGAAGGGCGTAACGCTGCCGCCGGCACCGCTGGCGGTGTCCATTCCGGAGCCCCCCACCGCGACCCAGCCCCAAAGACTCGTGGATGAGGGTGCCGGTCTGTTCAGCACCAACTGCGCCATCTGCCACGGACAGAACGCGGTGGGTATCGATCGCAAGGATCTGCGGCATCTCACCCCGCAGCTGCACGCACAGTTCGACGACATCGTACTGGGTGGCAAGATGAAGACGGCCGGCATGGCGTCATTCAAGGATGTTCTGACCCCGGAGCAGGTCGCCGCCATCCACGCCTTTGTGATTGCGCGCGCTCAGGAGGACTGGCAGCCAGACTTCCTGCATCCACGCCGGCAGCGCTGACTCAGCGCATCAGGCGGCCTGGATCGCCTGGCGCGCAACGTTGGCCTGCTGCGCCTGCGCCTCAAGGGCGTGGCTGTCCGAGACCTCTTCGGTCCAGACCCGGAACAGCTGCAGGGTGGCGGGCCCAAAGGCCGTGCTGATGGCCACATCGGCCGCATCGCGGCCGCGCGCGATCAGCAGGCGTCCAATGCGCCGCGCATTGTTGCGCGGATCGAAGATGTGCCACGCGCCGTCCAGGAATACTTCCATGCAGCCGGCAAAATCCATGGGGGCGTCCACCGCGGGCACGCCGATATCGCCCAGGTAACCGGTGGCATAGCGGGCGGGAATGCTCATGGCGCGGCAAAAGGCAATGGCCAGATGCGCCATGTCGCGACATACCCCTTGTCCCTCATTGTAGGTTTCGAGCGCCGTCTTGGTCGGGCGCGCGAAGGCGTAGCCGAAATCCACGTACTGATGCACGAAGTCGCAGATGGCCTGCACCCGCGACCAGCCCGGCTGCAGATGGCCGAACAGCCGCAGCGCCTCGGGCGCCAGCAGGTCGCTTTCGCAGTAACGGCTCGGCAGCATGTACATAAGCGTATCGGGCGGCAGGTCCGAGATCGGTGTTTCGCGCGCCCCCCAGAATGCCGGCTCCGGATTGCCGGGATCCTCCAGCAGCCCCATGGCACTGATACGCAAAGTTCCGGGCGGAGCTTCGAGCCGCGTGCACTGATTTCCGAAGCCGTCGCGGTAGGGCACGACCGGGACGAACGGGTCCGTGCGCACCACATCGCTCACCAGCAGGCGCTGCGCGGGCCCGGGTGCCGCACTGAGCAGCAGCACCATTGGCGTAACTTGCGCATTGCCATAGATCAGTTCATAGCCAAATCGGATTTTCACGCGACCCCTGATATTGGCATGGATGGCAACGTTCGCCTACTGTAAGGACCCGGTTTTCGAGCTCATATTCCGGTGCTGCCCAATTCCCCGTAGGACAACAGCTAATGCTGATCGGTGTCAGCGGCCGGTCATCTTCTGAAGATTTTCCGGGTAGCGTTCACCCTGAACGCTCAGTGCCGCAAAACTGCGATTGATGTTCTCGATCTCATTCGCGCTCAGGGTCAGGTCCGTTGCGCCCAGATTCTCATCCAGCCGATGCAATTTGGTGGTGCCCGGAATGGGGACTATCCACGGCTTTTGCGCCAGCAGCCAGGCTAAGGCAACCTGCGCGGCGGTCGCGCCCTTGGCGGCGGCAAGCTTCGCCACCAGATCGACCACGGTCTGATTGGCACGGCGGGCGTCCGCGGAGAAGCGCGGTACGATGTTGCGGAAATCAGCGCTGTCGAATTTCGTATCGGCAGTAATGGCGCCTGTCAGGAACCCCTTGCCCAGGGGACTGAAGGGCACGAAACCAATGCCCAACTCCTCCAGTACCGGCATGACGTCGCGCTCGGGCTCCCGCCACCACAACGAGTACTCGCTTTGCAACGCCGTCACCGGCTGCACGGCGTGGGCCCGACGAATGGTGTGCGGGCCGGCTTCGGAGAGCCCGAAGTGTTTGACCTTGCCTTCCTTGATCAGCTCCCTGACGGTACCGGCCACATCCTCAATGGGCACCTGCGGATCGACACGATGCTGATAGAACAAATCGAGCGCATCAACTTTGAGCCGTCTGAGTGATGCCTCGGCCACTTCGCGAATATGCTCCGGCCGGCTGTCCAGCCGCACCTCTTTGGACATCACAGGTTGGATCCCGAATCCGAACTTGGTGGCAATGACCACCTTGCCGCGAAACGGCGCGAGCGCTTCGCCAACCAGTTCCTCATTCGTGAACGGACCGTACACTTCCGCGGTATCAAAAAAAGTGACCCCGCGCTCAACGGCAGTGCGGATCAGCGCAATGCCCTGCTGCTTCTCGACCGCCGGCCCGAGGCCGAAGCTCAGGCCCATGCAGCCGAGTCCCATGGCTGAGACTTTCAGGCCGCTTCTGCCCAGTGCTCGCTGTTGCATCGCTTGCTCCTCCACTATGCCTGTAGCGCATTCTCGATCGCCTCGACCACCCTGGCATCATCCGGAGCGATGTCGGGGGAGAAGCGCGCCACCGTCCTGCCATCTTTGGCGATCAGGAACTTTTCGAAATTCCATAGCACTTCGGGTTCGGGATTCGGGGTGACATTGTAGCCCTTCAGCTTTGCACGGAACGATTCGCTGTCCGCGGCCTTGGGCTGCTGCGCAATCAGTGCAGCATACAACGGATGCTTCTGTGCACCCACGACCTTCACTTTGGAGAACAGCGGAAAATCCACGGCGTAATTGCTTGAGCAAAAGCTGGCTATGTCGGTATCGCTTCCGGGTTCCTGTCCGGCAAAGTCATTGCTCGGAAAGCCGAGCACGACGAGTCCGTCATTGCGGTAGCGTGTGTAGAGCGTTTCAAGTCCTGCGTATTGAGGCGTGAGGCCGCATTTCGAAGCGGTATTGACGATCAGCAGCACTTTGCCGGAGTAAGCTGCGAGGCTGGTGGCCTGGTGATCGATGGTTTCAAGCGGGATGCGCTGCAAGTCTGTCATGACGTTCCTCATTGCCGTTTCGTACAATTAACACGCAATTTGCTACTGAGCATTGCGCAGTGTTGCGACATTACACTCGCCAATTTTTCATTACAGTAGCTTTCTGCATCAGCAACCATAGCTGAAAATCCCAATGTTAGGCTCCTGAAAGAATGTACGGGCGCGTCATAAGAGCGCGCAGCAACTACAGAATCTTTGAGGGGAGCCTGATTGGAACCATTTGCCGCGTTTCTTGGCCCAGGCGAAATAGCGCTCGTTTCATGCTGCAACGTCGGTCATGGCGGCTCACGCTACAGCGTGGCCGTGCTCACGGCCGATGGCATCGATTGGCTGAATCTGGATTCAGTCATAGATCCGACACAGGATAAGGGGATAACGGGTATCGCCGCCACGGCTGAGCACTGCTTTCTGGCGGTGCCGGGCGCGCACGAGCGGCTCATCAGCCTGGACCATCGATTGCGACCCGTGGATGTGTTCACTTCCGCCAAAGCGCGCGACCTGCACTCGGTGTCGGTTCATGCGGGGCGCGTGTACTACGCCTCCTCGGGCTCGAATGAAGTGCTGTCGGTGTCCTGTGTCGGCGGCAAGTTTCAAGGTCCCGAGCAAGCGCACGTGACCTGTGGTTCCACGATCGAGGATGAGGTGCATCTGAACTCGCTGCTGGTCGATGGCGGTCACTCGGTCATGTACACGATGTTCGGCTGCGGGCCACGCTCCGAGGTGCGCAACCTGGGAGCGGTCGTGGACGCGCGCAGCGGCGAAGCGCTGGTTGCGGGCCTGATGGATCCGCACAGTCTTACGCGGCTGCCGGATGGCCGTCTCGCTTTCTGCGAGTCGTTGCGCAACTGTCTGTGCATCGTGGATCCGATCAGTCGCGAAGTCCACCGCATCGCTCTGCGCGGTTATACGCGCGGCATCGCGCACACCGGGCGGCACCTGCTGGTTGGCGCCAGTCATTGGCGCGACCGCTCGCGTTCGAGCGCCAGGATCCGGGGCGTCCCCGAGTTTCTCGCGTCGGGGCGCCATCATCACACGAAGGAGTCGCACCTGTTCGTGCTGCGCGAGGACCTCGGCATGGCGCACGTGATCGATTTCAGCCCGTACTCATCCGAGATCTACGATGTCGCATTCCTGGGTCGGCGCTTCACGGCCGAAGCCGTTTTCAAACAGGCTGCCGAGCGGCGTCGGGACAGCCAGCGCGTCCGTTGGCCGCGCTGGCTGGGTAATGATGCCGAACCGGCCTGCTAGGTCAGCAGGTCCGGCACCGTGGCTATTTGCCCAGCACCGCCAGATCGACGGCATCGCCCATGGCCTTGTAGCCGGTATCGTTGGGATGCAGGTGGTCGCGGTCGTTGAACGCTTTGGCGAACGTCAGTGGATTGGCCGGATCAGCCACGACCGGCGCAAAATCGATTGTCCCATCGAAAGCACCGCTGGTCTTGATCCAGGTATTGAGGGCCTCGCGTGCCGCCTCGCCCTCTGCAGAGGCGTAGGAGGCGCCCTCGTAGGGTGTGAGCGTCGCACCGATGACCCGGATGCCGTGCTCATGCGCGCGCGCGATGATCTGCTTATCGGCGTCCTCGAGGGCTTCGGCCGTGACCGGTTCCGTCGAGTTCGGCGTACCCAGGCCGCGACCGATGTCGTTGATGCCCTCCAGCACGATGATGGCCTTGATTCCCGGCACACTCAGCACGTCGCGGTCGAGGCGCGCGAGCGCGCTGGGACCTGCGCCATAGCGCAACAGGCGATTACCGCTGATGCCGGTATTGACCACCGCCCAGTGATGGCCTGCGAGCCGTTCCGCCAGACGATCGGGCCAGCCGCGGAAGGCATTGGCCGTGGAAGCGGCCCCTTCAGTGATCGAATCGCCAAGCGTCACCAGCACGCCGGTCGGTGCGGTCGGCTGCGATTCCACCAGGGTGACCAGCGCCGGAACGCGCATCAGGCGCACGCCCGGCATTGCCGCCGTGGCCGTGAAGTCACCGGGCATTCCGGCAACATACTGAAACAGGCTGCGCGCGGCACGCAGGGCCAGGGCTCCCGGCACGTGGATGGAGATATAAAGCTTGTCCAGTGCCTTGGTCGGCAGATCGATCGCATCGCTCAACACCGGTGCACTGGCCGGCATCACGACCCCGGAGCGGCCGTCGAAGGTCACGACATGATCCGTGCCCGCGACGACGGTGCCGTCGGCGGCGGCCACGCCGACATGCACGGATCCGAGCGTCATCGGGTCCGCGCTGTCCTCATTGGAGAATCGCAATCGCAGGCGCGAGCCGTCCGCCGATACACGTACCAATTGCCGGACGGTCGTATTGCGAACCTCGGCTGTCGCGACGTCGACCGGCACGTTGCCCGGGTTCTCCAGCAGCGGTGGGGGAAAGGCGCGCGGCGCAGGCGTCGCCACGGGTGCAGGGGGTGCACCCAGTGGCGTAACGGGCGGTGTGGGCAGCACGAAGGGGGCAGGAGCAGGGCCGGGGGCCGGCGGTGCAATCACGTAACCCCACACACCGATCCAGCTGTCCTTGGCCGTATGCGGTGCGGCGACGGCAACCTGCAGTGCCAGACCCGCGAGCGTCGCCGCGGCCAATATTCGTCCTGGAATTCGCATTGCTTCTACCCCTCATTATAGGTTTCACGAGTATAGGCCGGCCTCGTGCCCTGCGCGGCGTGACCCGGCAACCACTTTGTCTGTTGCGCCGCGCCATGAACGCCTTCTGGCGGTCGACCTACCAAATCTTTTGCAAGGATTGCTTGCGGCTCGACTGACGCGGTGGAAATATCCTGCCGTGGCTAAGGAGGGCGCAGCGTGATGAAGCAGTTGCCGTTACTGGCGTTGAGCGTCGCGATGGTCGGGCTGGTGCGTGCCGATGGACTTGCCGTCGAATCACAGCAGCGGATTCGCGCCGCCACTTTCGAAGTGGTGCAGCGAAAACCGGAAGTCGATCCGCTCACCTACGAAAAGCCTCTGCCGCTGGATCTGATTCCGTTTCAGGAACGCACCGACAAGTACCGCTCGATCGGTACCGCATTCGCCATCGACGGCCACCGGTACGTCACCGCCGCGCACGTGCTGGGGCTCGGACTCGGTAGCCAGTACGGGCCACCCGAGGTGCGCGATGCGGCCGGTCACGTATTGGCCATCGCACAGGTGCTCAAGTATTCGCAGAGCCAGGACTTCGCGGTGTTCACCCTGAAGGATGCGCCCCAGGTCGCGGCGCTGCCAATCGGACCCAAGCCCGCATTGAACGAGCCCGTCTATGCCGTCGGCAACGCGCTCGGCGAGGGTATCGTGATCCGCGATGGCGTGTTCACGTCGGAAACCCCCGAGGAGGAGGCGGGACGCTGGCAGTGGCTGCGCTTCACCGCGGCTGCCTCGCCCGGCAACAGCGGCGGACCGCTGGTCGATCAACAGGGCCGCGTCATTGGTATCGTGCTGCGCAAGAGTGAATCTGAAAATCTCAACTACGCGGCACCCTTCACGCTGCTCGATGCGGCATCGGAAAAGACCGGCGACATCGGCAGCCGCACCTCGTTTCGGCTGCCCATCATGGATACCTCGGAGATTGTCGACAGTCGCACCAGCGTTCATTTGCCGAGCAGCCTCGCGGATTTGTACGAGGCGATGAACCACGCGGTCCTCGCGCTGTTCGGCGCCGGGGATCACCAGCTGCTGGAGCACAACGCCGAGCAACTGTTCCCGAAGGGTCCCGGTTCGGAACAGCTGCTGGACGAAGTGACCCGTTCACCGCTGCCACGCGCCATCCATCAATCGACTGAAGGGCGATGGGCCGTTACCGCACCGCAGACAAAAACGCTGCAGCTGGAGGAAAATGGTTTGGTGGTATCCGGCGGTGGCGGGCTGCGCCTCAAGGCACCGGATGGACTCGCGCTGGCGACGCTGTACGGTGATTCCAAGCTTTATATGGACCTGTTGCTGAAGAGTGCCTTGGTGCTTCATCGCAAGGTTGGCAGCGATTCGGTGAAGGTCGTCTCGCTGGGCAAGGCGCTGGAGCAGACCGACTACACGGATAATTACGGGCGCCTGTGGCGCGTGCTGGTGTGGTCGCTGCCATTTGATGACTCCATTCTCGTAACCTTGAACATGCCGACGCCGGAGGGCTATGCAACGCTCATTGCCGGCGGACCCAGCAGCACCAAGGCCATCATGATCAGCCAGCAGGAACTGGCCGCGAACTACCAGTTCGTGACGCTCGAAGGATCTCTGGCACGCTGGCGCGAGTTCCAGGCCTTGTCCGGCGTGCAGCCCCGGGCGCTGGCCGGGTTGCATCTGAGCATCGATCCCGACAAGAAGCTGCAGTTGCACTCAAAGCGAATGGAGCTGGAGGTGACCCCGGAGCTGGAGGCGCTGCGGCCGGACGCCATCCTGTCGCTGAATTTCAGCTACTACCATGATGGTGTCGCAGTCGTGTGGGATCTCGGCGGCGTCGAACTGCTGGACCCGAAACAGAAGGGCAGCTTGATCCAGGTGCGTCGCGTCCCGGTGCCGTTACCCACGCTCCCGGATGGATTCCAGAACACCTGGCAAAAGCTCAGCACGGCGGCCTTCCCGTTCAATGGCGACCGCGTCACGAACAACGGCGCGACCCATGTCAATGCCCCCGCGGCACTGGGCGGGGTGGCACCGGCCGATATCAAGGTGCGCTACGGCCTTACGGTCTCAGCGGAAGGGACGCCATCGGATCATTCGCTTGAGACCCGGCTGGCACTGCTGCAGACGAACTTCAAGGCGCTCGAGCATTAGCTCGCGCGTGTCTGCGCATCTGCAAAGCGTGCGCAGACGGCCTACACTGGCGTTGACGCTAGGAGAGTCGCCATGGCCTTGATGAACACTGGCAGAGCGGTTGTTGCGGCGGGTCTGTGTTCGCTGCTCAGCGCAGCCCCGTCCATTGCGCAGAAGGCGCCACCTGGCGCAACGGACCTGATCGGTCGGCCGGTGGACCTCGACCTCAGCCGGGGCGTCCAGGCACCGTTCCGGGATACTGCAATACTGCCGACGAGCTTTGCGGGAGCGTCGAAGACGCAGCCTGTCAATCCGAAGTGGGGCACCGTCGTGTATCGGCCCAAGAGCCGGCGCGACCTGACGGGTATCTGGATCAATCAGGGAGGCATTGGCTGGACTCCTGGCATCCCTCCGGGCAGGGGTCAGAATCCGCCGCTCACTCCCGCCTATGCCAAGATTTTTGCGACTCATCTGGCGGATGCCGCGGCGGGCAGACCCACCGGTGATCCGACCGCAAACTGTCTTCCGCCGGGCATGCCACGCATCATGACCATGACCTACCCCATGGAGATCACCATGGGAACTGGCCGGATAATGATCTACGCCGAATGGGACGAACAGGTCCGTCGCATCTTCACCGACGGGCGGCCACTTCCGGTCGATCCTGATCCAACCTATAACGGCGAGTCGGTCGGACATTGGGAAGGCAACTTCCTGCTGTCCACGGCCTACGGATTCAAGCTGGATACCAACATGGAGTCATCCGGCCTGCCCAAGAGCGACAAGGCGATTGCCTATGAACGAATCTGGCTGGCAGATGATGACACGCTGCGTGATGAGTTCACGCTGGTGGACCCGGTGGCCCTGGTGAAGCCCTGGACCGTCACCAAGACGTACAAGCGGGCACCGGCCGACTTCGAGATCGAGCCGTATGTCTGCCTGGAAAACAATCGCAATCCGACCGCGCCCGATGGCAGCATCCGGGCGATTCTGCAATCCGGCGACACACCGAAAAAATGATGCGATGAGCGCAACTCCCAGGTTCGGCGCCACCTATGCCCCGATGGGCGCGGAAGTGGAGGTGCGGGACTGTTCAGTGGAAGGCAAGCTGCCGGCAAATCTCAGCGGCGGCTTCTACGCCGTGGGACCGGACCCGCAGTATCCACTGGCCCCCGGCAATATCGCGTTCGATGGCGAAGGACACATACGCCTGTTCCGGATCAGGAACGGCCGTGTCGATTACCGCAGCCGCTACGTCAGGACCGAACGCTACCTCGCGCAGGATGCGGCGCGCCGCAACCTGATGCCGATGTACCGCAATCCTTCTCTGGACGATCCGAGCGTGAAGGGCCTGAGCCGCAGCACCGCCAATACTCACATCATTCATCACCGCAACCTGATTCTGGCGCTCAAGGAGGACAGTGCGCCCACGGCCCTGGATCTGAACACGCTGGAAACGATCGCACCGGTCTACACCTTCGATGGCCAGCTGCCGCGTGATCAGCCCTTTACCGCGCACCCGAAAATCTGCTCCACGACCGGCAACATCGTGGCGTTCGGTTATGAGGCCGGCGAATTCGGCAGCAATCTCATCGCGGTCTTCGAGCTCGACCGACACGGTAGAAAGGTGTGGGCTACCGAAATCCAGGCGCCGTTCACCAGCGGCGTGCATGACTTCGCCGTGACCGAAAACCACATCGCCTTCTTCATCACGCCGCTGGCGATCGATCACGAACAGATGAAACGTGGCGGCATTCACTGGTCATGGGACAAGGACAAAAAATCCTATTTCGGTTTCCTGCGCCGCGGCGGCGACGGCACGGACCTCAAATGGATCGAGGGGCCCGCCCGCGGCGGCAGCCACACACTGGGCGCATTCGAGGATAACGGCAAACTGTATTTCGACAGGGAAGTCACCGCGGCCAATCCCTACCCGGTGATTCCGAATAAGGACGGGTCAGCCTACGATCCTGCGACCGGCATCAGTCATCTGCATCGGCTGTCAGTGAACCTCAATGGCCGCAACGCTCACTATGACATCGAGAAACTGTACCCGCTCATCGCGCCGCTGCCGCGACAGGATGATCGCTATAACACGGTGCCATACCGCTTTGGATTCATGGGCTGCCCGGATCCGGCCGATCCGGTGCGCTGGAAGGCCGCCTGTTATGCCCGTGTCGATCATCAGTCCCGCTCCCATAAGTTGTGGAAAGCACCGCACACCGTGTCGCTGGGAGAGCCGGTGTTCGCGCCAAGGAGTGCCCATGCCGCGGAGGGTGAGGGTTACCTGCTGGGGGTGGCCTGGCATCTGGATCAGAATCTGCGTGCGGATCTGCTGATCCTCGATGCCGAGCATGTCGAGGAGGGGCCCATCGCCACGGTGCATCTGCCGACTCAGGCATCGCCGCAGATCCATGGCTGGTGGGTGCGCGAGGACCAGTACCCCGCCTGATCGCATCGGGAGGCATCATGTTCGCAGGCCGATCGTGGGAAGAATGGATTGCGCAGTATGGCAGCAGCCATCGGCACCCCCTCAACCGCTTCTGTCACACGCTGGGAATTCCGCTGATCGCGATATCACTGCCCCTATTCCTGGCGATTCCCTTCGTCCACGGCTTCTGGCCGGTGCCGACTGCCCTGTTCGTGATCGGATGGGTTCTGCAGTTCATCGGCCACGCGGTCGAGGGCAAACCCCCCGAGTTCTTCGGCGACTGGCGCTTCCTGTTCGTCGGTCTGCGCTGGTGGTTTGCAAAGCTGCGCGGTCGTGCCTGAGGGCACGCACCCTCAGCCGGTCGCTGAATCCCAGAACTGCTCCATCCGCCGCCGCATGGCCTCATCGGGCAGGCGGCCGCGCGCGGCACCTTGGTTATCGGTCAGATGCGCGACCTGCGTCGATCCGGGTATTGCACAGGTGACGGCCGGATGGGAGATCACGTACTTGAGCAGGAACTGACCCCAGCTGGTGACATCGATGTCGGCCGCCCAGGGTGGCAATCGGCGCGCCTGCGCCTGCCGCAGCAGGCTGCCGAAGCCGAAGGGGACATTGGCCAGGACCGCGACGTGGCGCTCCTGGGCGAGGGGCAGCAGTGTCTTGGCGGCATCGCGATTATCCAGTGAGTAATCGACCTGCACGAAGTCCAACGGGTACTTGCGCAGGTAGCCGATCATCTGCTCATGCTGCGCGACCCGCGAGGTCGTAATACCGATGTAGCGGATCTTCCCGGCCTGCTTCCACTGCCGCATCAGCGGCAGCAGGGCATCGACGCCGTCCAGATTGTGGACCTGCAGCAGATCGATCTTGGTGGTGCGCAGGCGCATCAAGGAGCGCTCGAAGCTGTCCTGCCCGCCGACTCCGCCACCGCGAAAACCGCTGCCGCTCGCGGTGAGCTTGGTGGCGAGGAACACACGGTCGCGGCTGCCGGCCAAAGCCTCGCCGATGAGCGTTTCACTGTCACCGTAGGCGGCTGCCGTGTCGATCACCGTTCCGCCCAGCTGTTGCATGCGGTGGATTTCGGCGAGGATTGGCTCCCGCTCATCGAGTTCAAATTTATCGGTGCCCAAGCCGATGGCCGGCAAGCGCTCGCCGGTCGAAGGAATGGCCTTGGTGATCAGGGGCAAAGCGGCGCCCGCCGCCCCCAGGGCCTGTTGCGACAGCAAGGTGCCGGCGCCGACCACCAGCGCGCCGCGCAGCGCCGCGCGCCGCGACAACTGAAATGATTGCGAGGGGGCCATGACAGCTTTCTCCTTGCGCACGAGCGTGCGCCACACGGCACTTTACCGCGGCGCAGTGGTTTTGCTCCAGATCGGCGGGGCTAGGCGGCTGTCAACCCGAAACGATTGGCTTCGGCCTGGCCGTTGCCGATACAGCCCCAGAGCGCAAAGCCGGCGCAGACGGCAAGCGCGATCAGGGGCACGGCCGTGCTGTACGCAGCGCCATAGTCGACGACGTGCAGCCAGTTGGCGCAGGCCGCGATGATCAGGACCGCAGGGATGAGCAGCGACCAGGCGCTGTACCCCATGTCGTGCAGACGTCGGGCGTGCAGTACGATCCCGGGGAACACCAGCACCAGCATGGCCCAATGCGCGGTGGCACCCTTGACCAGGAACGCGTAGAACGCCGCCGCAGCCACGAGCGTGATCAGCGCGGCCGCGAACTGCCCGCGCGCTGTGCGGCCATTGGGAAATACGAACAGAAAATCAAATGAACGCTGCCCTGCAATGAACTCGCCGAACGTCACCGCCTGCCGCTGCAGTGCGCCCCGGTAGTAGCCGATGTAGGCCAGCATCAACAGGCCGTTGAGGGCGAAGGCGGCCACTGCCAGTGCCGCGCCAAGCGGCTGGTGGTCCAGGATCACCGCCCAGAAGAGCGCGCAGGTCGAAACCGGCATGACCACGCACAGTGACACCGGCACGAAGAGGCCGGCGAGGATCAACGCCCCCGTCACCAGCTGGATCGTCATGGCGACGCCGAGCAGCCCGGAGTGGCCCAGGGCAGCCATCAGCTGAATGGCGAGCGGCTCATGCCCGATTGGCTCGGGCCAGAGCGAGAGGAAGTGATTGGCGCCGTTGGCCAGCATCCAGACGCCGAAGATCAGGCGGCCGATGAGGATGAGCTGTTTCATGGCCGCGCCCCCGCCGGCTGCGCGACCTGTGGTGCGCCGGAAGTCGCGATCGCGCGCGGCTGCGAGCGCACGGCGAACATCGAGCGGTAGTATTTCATGTGCGCCAGGCACAGGACCACATTGCAGAACAGCACCGAACAGCCGAAAACCGCGGCACGCGAAGTCCACCCCTCGAGCGGCGTATCCCAGAAGAACACGCAGAATGAAACTGGCATGCACATCAGCAGCACGAGCGGGGTGTAGAACCCCGTCAACACGCTCACGCCGGCGATGAACTCGACGGCCTTGACGAGATCAAACAGGTGGCTGTCGAGCAGTGCCACGATCAGCTCATGGCTCAAGGGTTTGGTGCCCATCGGCTGTGGGAACAGCGGAATGAAATGATTCAGGCCCGATGGAATCATCCAGGCCGCGAACACAAGCCGCACGAACCAGATGGCGTACTTCATGGTGCCCCCTCGCGCAATCGTCGCGTCCGGCTACTGCCGCGTGACTGTCCTTATGGGCCCGAGCTTAGACTCCCGCCGCGTAGATTGTAAGCACGGCGGATTCGCAGGCGCATGGTGCTGCGCATCACGATGGAAGGCAGGGCAGGGGGTGACCGAACCACCCCCTCCCGATGCGGCTGGCTAGCGGGTCGCGGGGTCCCAGTGCTCGTCAGCCTTGCCGTCCACGAAGCGCCACATATCGAACCATGTGGTGGTGTAGGTCTTCGTCGGATCCTTGGAATCCTTCATGGTCCGCGGTTGGGTCACGATCACGTAGTCGCCTTCAGCGACGACCGAGACGATGGGCGTACCCAGTTTCGCGGGTACGGGTGATGGCTTCGCATGCCGAACTTCCGTAAAGAACTTCACGACGGCGGCACGCCCGTTCGCAGCCTGCGGATTGTGTTGGATATAGCGCTCGGTGATCCACTGATCAGCCATGTCCCAATGGTTCGCCTCGAGCAGCTCCTTCATGATGTGGTAGGCCGCCTGCTTGTTTTTCTCATACTTTGGATTCTTGCTGTGGAACAGCGCGTCCGCATCCTTGACACCGACGACGGCATCCTGGGCATGGACGATCCCGCCGCAGCTGAATATCAGCGCTGCAATCACACCGACTTTTAGGCTAGCTCGCATGGGTTCCCCCTTCTTTTTGGACGAAATGGTGCCGGGGCGGAGTTTACACCCGGCCCTATCGCGCGGGCACAGTCGCCTTGGCGCTGGGTCGGGCGAGTACGCGCTCCGCCCATGCCTTCACCCGCGGCCCGGCGTTGATCTCCATCATCCCGAGGAAATGCAGGAACGGCAGGTAGGCGATGTCGGCGAGCGTGAAAGTTTGACCGACGAGGTAGTGCCGCTCGCCAAGCTCGCGTTCGATAATGGCCAGGTGCCGGTCGACTTCCTTGCGTGCGGCCTCCATTGCCTGGCGATCCCAATTTGCTTCCGGCAAGAAGCGCTTCGGAAACAGGATCGCACCGGCGTAGCGCCCGATATGGGCATCGCAGAGCCGGACGTGCATGTCGACCAGCGCGCGGCCGCCGGCATCGTGCGGAACGAGGGGCGGCGAGGGGTGTGTCGCCTCCAGATACGACAGGATTGCTGCGGACTCGTACAGCGCAAGGTCGCCGTCCACCAGCGTTGGCACCTTCAGATAGGGATTGAGTGCCGCGTACCATTCCTCCTTGTGCTGTCCGGCAGGCAGGTTCACCTCGATCAGCTCGCAGGCAATGTTCTTCTCGAGGAGTGCGACCCGCACTCGCCGTGCGAACGTCGAGGCCGGAAAATGGTACAGCTTCATGCTTCGTGCTCCGGTTGGTTGGCGCGAAGTGTACTCCGGCAGGGTGAATGCCGATACAATTCGCACCATCAACGGCGGGGAATGGAATGACCGTTACCTTTGACGAAGACTCCCACACTGGCTTTTCCGCACCACTGCGCTTCGAGGCGGACATTCACGATTGCGAAGTCGAGGGTCGAATCCCGCTGGATCTGGACGGCTCTTTCTACCGCACCTGCATCGACCGGCGCTATCCGCAGCGGCTGCCGAACGATATTCCCTACAACGCGGACGGCACTGTGGATCTGTTTCGGTTCCGCAACGGCCACGTCGATTTCCGCACGCGCTACATT
Organism: Steroidobacteraceae bacterium; assembly: GCA_036267975.1. Classification (GTDB taxonomy): domain Bacteria; phylum Pseudomonadota; class Gammaproteobacteria; order Steroidobacterales; family Steroidobacteraceae; genus DAIDKA01. Next base: position 71,631 of record DATAVA010000034.1, read on the forward strand.
CGCACGCCGCGATACGTCGCAGAGCGGGCGGCGCGCCGGGGGCTGTTCGGCGTATACCGCAATCGCTACACGAACGATCCGAGCGTTGCCGGCATGTCAATGAATACGGGCAATACGACACCGGTGGTTCACGCCGGCAAGCTCTACTGCCTCAAGGAAAGCAGTCCGCCAATGTTGCTTGATCCGCATTCGCTTAAAACCCTGGGTGAATATGACTTTGATGGACGGCTTGAAGCGAAAACGTTCACCGCGCATCCGAAGATAGATCCGATCAGTGGTGAAATGATCGGCTTCTCCTATGAGGCGAAGGGCGACCTGACGGACGACATCTCGGTGCAGTTCTTTGACCCGCACGGCCGGCTGACCCGCCAGCTGTGGTTCAAAGCCCCCGTCGTTTCGATGATGCACGACTTTGTCATCACGCAGCGCCATATCATCCTGCCGACGACTGCGATGGTCACGAACCTGGAGCGACTCAAGCAGGGACTGAACCACTGGGCCTATGATCGCAACATGCCCGCTTGGGTCGGCATTCTTCCCCGTGACGGAGGAGCTGAGGACATCCGCTGGTTCAAGGGGCCGCATGACCGCGCAATGCTGATCCACACCACCAATGCGCGCACCGAGGGGAACAAGGTGATTCTCGATGCGCCCGTGGCGCGCGGCAACTTCAACCCGCAGTTCCCGAACCTTGATGGCTCCGCCTTCGACAACGAAGCCCGGCGCAATACGATCCGCCGCTGGACCTTCGATCTGTCCAAGCAGGGAGATGAGGCCTGGCAGGAGGAACTGCTGTTTCCGGACGTTAAGCCCACCAGTTTCACCCGCATCGATGATCGCTATCTCACGCAGCCATTCCGCTATAGCTTCAGCCTGCTGGCGGATACCGCATTGCCGTCCGGTGAAGTTCCGAACGTATGGTGCCGCCTTGACCACGAAGCGCAGCGAGTTGACCGATTCTGCGCCGGCGATGCCCACGGGCTCGCGGAGCCGCAGTTCGTTCCACGCCGGCGTGATGCCGCCGAAGGGGAGGGCTACCTCATCGGCGTCGCGGACGATTATGCAAAGATGAGGAGTGAACTCGTCATAGCCGACGCGCAGCATCTGGCGGAAGGTCCGATCGCGCGGGTCAAACTGCCGTTTCGGCTACACATGCAGGTGCACGGCTGCTGGGTGTCAGCACTCGATCTGCCGTTTGACTTCGACGCCGATCCGGATTTCATCGGTGGACCGTATGTCTGACGGAAGCCGTCGGATGTTCAGAACGTTGAGCGAGTTGCGCCGCCGTCGATCACGATGCTCTGGCCGGTGATATAGCCGGCAAACTGGCTGCACAGCCAAGCGACCAAAGCACCGACATCCTGCGTATCCCCAAAGCGACGCGCAGCAATCTGATAGGCCTCGCTGAAGTTCGCGACCTCCTGATCATAGGAGGTGCCGTTGGCCAGCGCCCGCGTGCCGAACTGCTCCTGGGTAAAGGCCGTGTGGAACATGCCGGGCAGAACATTATTGATCGTGACGCCGTGCTGCATCACGCGCAGCGCGACAGCGCCCGCGTAGTTGATCAATGCCGCGCGCGGTGCACCGGAGAGGACGCGCAATTCCAGCGGATACTTGGCTGCGATGGTCGCGATATTGACGATCCGGCCCCAGCGACGGGCCACCATGCCGTCCAGCACGGCGTTCATGAAATGCACCGGACTTAACAGGCCCGTATCGAGGCTCGCCTGCCACTGTGCGGCATCGATGGATCGATAGTCCTCGGTCATGGGCGGCGGCGAACAGGTTCCCACCAGGATGTCCGGTTCTGGGCAGACCGCCCGAATGCGCGCGAGCCCTTCGGGCTGCGAATGATCTGCCACCACGGGGATGACGCGGACGCCCGTGCTCGCGGCGATTTCCTCAGCGGTCGCATGCAATCGGGCTTCGCCGCGCGCCGACAACACCAACTCGACGCCCTCGCGCGCCAGCGCGAACGCCGCGGCCTTGCCCATGCCGGCACTTCCACCATTGACGATGGCCTTACGGCCACGAATTCCAAGATCCATCATCCCCCCCGCGGTTGCTGTCGAGACAGCCAGACAACCGGCGGCCAATCCTCGCACGATGAACGCGCAGATCCTGCACCCGCTTTGGCAGTGCGCTGAGGGGCGGTAATTATCCCATTCATATCATTGGGTTACGTAAGCGGTGATTGTCTGGTGCCATGAATCTTCCGGACCGAAAGGCGCGGGCCGCGCATCGACGCCGGACGATAACGCTGCAGACCTTGCCGTTGGCCGAAGCCAAGGTCATGACATTGCGCGCCGAGGTGATGATCCGCATCGAGACTCATTCTGGATATGCTGCTGACACTGGCTGCTCGTGCTGGGCTGGAGTCCGAACTGAACCTGCCTGCGTGAAGGCGCACGGCATAGATTTGTCATAATATACATTATGCGAACTTGAGTCTAGATCGCTTCTTCATCCCGCGCTGACGGTCACAGCGCGCTCCAAGCCTCCGAGCCACCATCGCGGCTCTAGCCGGAGCCTTTATGACCGCATTCCATAGCTTTCTGGTACCCATTTTGTGCGTGTTAGCGCTGGCCGTCATCGCCGCGCTTTTCAAGACACCGAGCCGCGGCACCAAGGCCCGGGGTCTAGAGGCTTCATCGCCATTGAGCGCGCGCCCGATAATGTCCCCCAACGAGCGCGAGGCGTACGCGCGCCTGAAGGCAGCATTGCCCTCGTTCCTCGTGCTGCCCCAGATCAGCCTCGGCAGCTTCATTGAGCCCGTGCACCATCGCCACCGATCATTGCGCAACCATTACGATCGACTTGCGGCGGACTTTGTCATCTGCGACCCGGCGGCGAAGCCTCTGGTCGTGATCGAGATAGACGACCTCAGCCACAACCACCCGAAAGTAAAAGAGCGAGATGCACGCAAAGACGCCGCGTGCGCCGCGGCGCACATTCCCATCATCAGATGGGCAGCCACGCCATTACCGACATCCGACGTCATGCAGGCACGGCTGACGCACTTATTCAGCCCCGTCGATGAATCGCGTAGTCTCAACCGCCGAGATGAATCGACTTGTGCTGACTGACGTCGCCGCCGTCGCCGGCTTTCAGGCTCCTGAATACGATCGTGGATGCAATCGTCAACACACCGAGTCCAAGCAGCGCACGATGTATCCCCTGCGTCATTGCAGCGGGGCTTGCGCCGGAGGCAGGTACGAATACCGCGGTCGCAAGTCCCGCGGCGGCGACGCCGAAGCTGATCGACATCTGCTGCATCGTGCTCGCAATTGAACTTGCACGACTGGTCCGTTCGGGTGTGATGTCCGCATAGACCAGCGTGTTCATGCTCGTATATTGCAGCGACGTAAAGCACCCGTACAGGAACGCCTCCAATACGATCAGCCAAGCCGGTGTTCCCACGGCGATGGTCGCAAAGACCATCAACAGCGCGCCAAGAATCACGGTATTGGAAATCAGCACGCCCCGGTATCCGACCCGTTTCAGAAGTTGCCGCATGATGGCTTTCACGCTCATAGCGCCCATTGCCTGGGGCATGAGCAGCAGGCCCGACTGGATCGCCGTATAGCCCAGGCCCACCTGGTACAGCAGCGGTAGCAGAAACGGAACACCGCCGATACCCAGCCGCGTAAAGAAGCTGCCGCTAACCGACGCCCGGAAGGTGCGGATCCGAAATAACCCAAGATCCAGCAACGGGAACGTCAGTGTCTTGGCGTGCAGTGCGTAGCCCGCGAGCAGAACTGCAGACAGCGCCACGAGTGCGGACATTTCAATGGCGCTGAGCGTGTGTTCGCCGAATATCTCCAGTACGTATGACAGCAACGCAATTCCGGACCCGAACAGAATCAGTCCAACCAGATCCAATGAATGCGTTTTCTGTTCGCGGTAATCGGGTAGATGCATGTAAACAAGGATCAGACCACCGATCCCGATCGGAATATTGAGAAAGAAAATGACCCGCCAATGGAAATAGCCGACGATCAGGCCACCGGTGATGGGTCCAAGCATGGGCGCCACCAGCGCCGGAATCGAGACAAAGCTCATGATACGCAGCAGATCCGACTTGGCGAATGTTCGCACGAGGGTAAGCCGGCCTACGGGGACCATCATCGCCCCGCCGCAACCTTGCAGAATTCGACACACGACGAGCCAATGGATATTTCCCGATAGCCCGCATAGAAAGGAGCCGAGCGTAAACAGGCCGATCGCGGATGCGAATACCCGTCGCGTGCCAAAGCGGTCCGCCATCCAGCCACTGATCGGAATGAAGACTGCGAGACTGAGCGTGTAGCTTGCGAGTACCGCTTTCATGCTCAGGGTGGCGACATGCAGCGCGGCCGATATCGTCGGGACCGCGGTATTGAGAATCGTGGTGTCCAGCGATTCCATGAAAAAAGCGACCGCGACCAGCCACGGCAAATACCGCTTCGATCCTGCGCCCGGCTGCGACGAAGATAGGGAGGCGACCGATGCGTTCACGCTCAAGGGCTCGCGCCGATGTCCAGCTCCGGGTAGTGCCGGAATATCCCATCTTCGTTGAAAGCAACGCGTCGCGGGGAGGCGAGGTAGTCAGCAATGCGTGGACGTTCCTGAACCCGCTCATGCAAGGAGAACAGGCGTCGATGCCGACGGACGAGCTTGGTCATGGAATTCGGAAATGCGTAACTCATTCCGGCGATGACCTGAAACAGCGACAGGTCGACATAGCTCAATTTCGCACCCACCAGGTAGCGCGCGCCGCGCGGATTGCGCGTGAGAACGCTCTCGAAGTAGCCAAGGAACTTGGGAACCCGGTTGCGCAGAAAGTCTGATGTACGGCGACGCGCTTCTCGCTTCTGATCCTGGTAGTAGAGGCCGGACGCTATCGGGTGATGAGTATCATGCACCTCGGCCACGAAGTCCGTGACGGTGAGCTGCAGCTGATTGGTCCACGAGCGCCCTCCATCATCCTTCGGCGCGAGACCGTGTCGCGGTCCGAGGAACAGCAGGATATTGGCGGTCTGCCCAATCAGCAGCCGTCCGGCCTTGAGAAATGGCGGTGCGAACGGCGGCCGCTGATCGGCCTGCCCCTTGAGCAACCTCATCATGCGCGCCATGCCGGCCGCCGAATTCGCTGCGCGAGTGACATCCACGTAGCTCGCTGCGGCCTCCTCCAGCGCGAGCCTCACGAATTCGCCGCGGCCTTGAATTGACGGCCAGTAATACAGCTCGTAGACCATAAATCTGCTCCTGCCGCTGCGGAACTTACGCCGCGAGCACTATGAAGCCCTCGCGTCTCGTTTCATCGGCAAGCAGTGGGATAATCGCGGACGCGTCCCAAAATTTCATTGTTCCCGCCTGGCGATTCTCGGCGCGATCACGTTGCAGGGCGTCGAGCTATTATGATTCTAATCGGCCGCCGCTATTTCTTCAGCGTGGCGGCGAGCAATGCGGCCAGACTCTCCCAATGGCGTTCGGCGGCCACCGCGTTGTACACCGGGGTGTCGCGGAATACCCAGCCGTGCTTGGCCTGGTAAGTCTCGATGCGGTGGTCGACGCCCGCCGCGGTCAATGCCTGTTCCAGCCGTTCCTTCATATCATCCGGGAACGAGGCGTCGTCGATCGCCCCGGCAACGTAAACACGTGCGCGCATTTTCGAGGCCAGCAGGTGCGGACTGTCCGGTGCATCGGTTGCCAGCCGACCGCCGTGAAACGAGGCGGCGGCAATGATCCTTTCCGGATAGGTTCCTGCCGCGGTCAATGACATCAACCCGCCCATGCAATAGCCGGTGGTACCGATGCTGCCCGGTAGCACCTGCGGCTGCCCTGCCAGGTACTCCAGGAAGGCGCTCGTGTCCGACATGATGTTCGCGGGAGTCGCCGGCGCAAAGAACTTCTCCATCAGCACCTTGCGCTTCTCGGGATCGCTGAAGACCGTATGGGGGTCCATCGGCTCGTAGGGCCCCGAGCGGTAGAAAAGATCGGGCAGCAGCACGTAGTACCCGAAGGTCGCCAAGCGCTCGCCGAGCTCCAGCATCGCCGGACGGATGGCGAGACCGTCCATGAACACCAATACTCCCGGCCAGGGGCCCTCGCCCGCAGGCCGGTAGACATAGCTGGGACAACTGCCGTCACGCGTCCTGATATTGACCTTGTTCATTACGCAAGCGCCTTGACGATCTCTTCCGTCATCTTCTTGGCATCGGCAAACAGCATCATGGTGTTATCGCGGAAGAAGAGTTCATTGTCCACTCCTGCGTAGCCCGAACCCATGCCGCGCTTGACGAACAGCACAGTCTTGGCCTTTTCCACATCCAGTATCGGCATGCCGTAGATGGGCGATGTGGGGTCGGTCTTGGCGGAAGGATTGGTAACATCATTGGCGCCGATCACATAGGCAACGTCGGCCTGTGCAAATTGCGAATTGATGTCTTCCAGCTCGAAGACCTCGTCATACGGGACGTTGGCTTCGGCCAGCAGCACATTCATATGACCCGGCATGCGGCCCGCCACCGGATGGATGGCATAGGACACCTTCACGCCCTCGGCCTTGAGCCTGTCGGCCATTTCGCGCACCGCGTGCTGCGCCTGGGCCACCGCCATGCCGTAGCCGGGAACGATGATCACGCTGGCGGCATTCTTCATGATGAAGGCGGCATCTTCAGCCGAGCCTTGCTTGACCGGCCGCATTTCCTTCGCGCCGGCCGCCGCCACTTCGCCGCCGAACCCGCCCGCAATCACCGAGATGAAGCTGCGGTTCATCCCCCTGCACATGATGTAGGAGAGAATTGCGCCGGATGAACCCACCAGCGCACCGGTGATGATCAGCGCCGTGTTCTCGAGCGTAAAGCCAATGCCGGCTGCGGCCCAGCCTGAATAGGAATTCAGCATCGACACCACCACCGGCATGTCGGCGCCCCCGATGGGAATGATCAGGGTGATGCCGAACAACAAGGACAGCCCGGTAATGCCCCAGAAGGCCCAATGCGGCTGGTTCGTGGCGAAATAGACGATCAGGCCGACGATCACCAGCAGAATCAGCAGATTGAGAATATGGCGTGCCGGAAGAATGAGCGGCGCACCCGACATGTTGCCGTTCAGTTTCGCGAAAGCGATGATTGAGCCGCAGAAGGTAATGGCGCCGATGGCCGTACCCAGACTCATTTCAATCAGACTCTGGGTACGGATGGCGCCCTCGGTGCCAATGCCGAATGCCGCGGGCGAATACAGCGCCGCACCCGCGATCAATACCGCGGCCAGACCGACGAGTGAGTGGAAGGCCGCCACGAGCTGCGGCATGTCGGTCATCGCGATACGCCGGGCGGTCACCGCACCGATGCCGCCGCCAATCGCCAGTCCGCCGATCACGAGGCCCCAGGTCAACGGCTCGGTGACACCCACCACCCATAAGGTGGTCAGTACCGCGATCGTCATGCCGACCATGCCGTTGCGGTTGCCCGCGCGCGAGGTCGCAGGCGAGGCCAGACCCTTCAGTGCGAGAATGAAGAACAGCCCCGCAAGCAGGTACAGCAGCGCCGAGAGGTCCCCTTTCCCCGTCACTTCTTTTCTTTCTTCCTGTACATGGCCAGCATGCGCGCGGTGACCAGGAAGCCGCCAAAGATATTCACGCTTGCCAGGATCAGCGCCACGAAGCCGAGGATTTTCGAGGTCCAGGATGCTCCGTGGACGATGGGGACCGCCACTGCCACCAGCGCGCCCACGATGATCACCGAGGAGATGGCATTGGTCACACTCATCAGCGGGGTGTGCAGCGCCGCTGTCACGCCCCAGACGACGAAATAGCCGACGAAGATCGCCAGCACGAAGATCGAGAACCGGAACACAAAAGGATCAATCATTTCCATAGGATCAGGCTCGCAGCGCCGGATGGACCACCGCGCCGTCGCGGGTCACCAGCGCGCCCTTGATAATCTCATCATTCCAGTCGACGGCCAGCGTGCCGGTCTTCTTGTCGACCACGAGGGTGATGAAGTTGAACAGGTTGCGCGCGTAGAGCGCGGAGGAGTCCACCGCCAGCCTGCCGGGCAGATTGGTGTAGCCCATGATGGTGACGCCGTGCACTTCGACCACCTCGCCTGCCCTCGTCATCGGCGTGTTGCCACCGGCCTCCGCAGCCAGGTCCACAATGACCGAATCGGGCTTCATGCTCCTGATCATCTCCTCACTCACCAGCACGGGCGCCTTGCGGCCCGGGATCAATGCCGTGGTGATGACAATGTCCTGCTTCCGGATGGTCTCGGCGACCAGCGCCGCCTGCCGCGCCTGATAGGACGCGGACATCTCCTTGGCATAGCCACCGGCCGTCTGGGCGTTGCGGAATTCCTCGTCCATCACGGCCACGAAGGTCGCGCCCAGGGATTCGACCTGCTCCTTGGTCGCCGGCCGCACATCGGTGGCACTGACGATCGCGCCCAACCGCCGGGCGGTTGCAATGGCCTGCAGTCCGGCCACGCCCACACCCATGACCAGCACCCGCGCCGGTGCGATGGTCCCGGCCGCGGTCATCATCATCGGCATGGCGCGACCGAACTGGCTGGCGGCATCGATCACCGCCTTATAACCGGCGAGATTGGCCTGCGACGACAGCACATCCATCGCCTGGGCGCGCGAAATGCGCGGCAGGAATTCCATGGCGAAGGCGGCAACACCTTGTGCCGCCAGGGCACGAATGCTGTCCTTTTCGGCATAAGGGGCAAGCAGGGCGGCCAGCACCGCGCCTTTCTTGAAAAGCGCGGTTTCAGCACCCTGGGGGCCGCGCACCTTGAGCACGACATCGGCACCTTCGAGCGTGCTCCGCGCATCGGGCGCAATGACCGCGCCGGCAGCCACGAAGTCCGCATCGGAAACGCGGACGTGCTGGCCCGCACCCGCCTCGACCACCACATCGAGGCCCAGACCTTTTAGCTTTTTCACCGATTCCGGAGTCGCGGCAACGCGCGTCTCGCCGGGAGAGCTCTCCTTGGGGACGGCGAGCTTCAATGACGCCCTGTTTTTGTCAATTCTGCCATTCTTGAAATAAACTCTTGCGCGAAAGGACCGCACTATAGCAAAGCATGAAGGGCGGGCGAACGGGTGGCCTGCGCGCCAAGCGGGTATATTGCCCAAGCCGCTATCCTGCCGCCCGCTGGGCGGGGCCGGTGCTCACCGTAGATGCCGTTCAGCCTGGAGGTCGAATGAGCCGTACTTGCTGGTCGCATAGACTGCGCCATTTCCTGCTCGCACTGCTGCTCGCGGCCCAGTGGGTAGTGGCGGCAGAACCTGTTTGCGCAGCCACTGCGACCAAGGTCATCACGATCGAGGGGGTGTCGGAGTACCGGCTCAACAATGGTTTGAAGCTGTTGCTGTATCCCGATGACTCGAGCACCACCACCACTGTCAACATTACTTACAAAGTCGGCTCACGCTTCGAAAGCTACGGTGAGACCGGGATGGCGCACTTGCTCGAGCATCTGAGCTTCAAGGGTACACCCCGCAACCCAAACATCCCTGATGAGATCTCCAGCCACGGCGCCAGTGCCAACGCCACGACCGCGGACGATCGCACCAATTACTTTGAAACCTTTCCGGCAACCCAGGTGAATCTCGAATGGGCATTGGGGCTGGAGGCTGACCGGATGGTGCACTCCTTCATCGCGAAGAAGGATCTGGACAGCGAGATGACGGTCGTGCGCAACGAATACGAACGCGGCGAGAACAGTCCGGTCAACATCCTGCGCGAGCGGGTGCTGGAGACCGCCTATCTGTGGCATAACTATGGACATCCGACCATCGGCGCGCGCTCGGACATCGAGAATGTGCCGATCACCGATCTGCAGAAGTTCTATCGCACCTACTACCAGCCCGATAACGCCGTGCTCATCGTCGCCGGCAACTTCGATGAGTCGAAAACTCTCGCCTATATCGAGCGCGTGTTCGGTGCAATTCCGCGACCGACGCGCGTCTTACCCGCTCTCTATACGGTCGAACCCGTTCAGGACGGTGAACGCGACGTGACGCTGCGGCGCACGGGCGGACAGCGGGTGCTCATCGAGTCGTTCCACATTCCCGCCGATGCGCAGGCCGACAGCGCCGCACTCGGAATGCTCACCGACATGCTCAATGAGCGGCCCGCGGGTCGACTGTACAAGGATCTGATCGCAACGAAACTCGCGGTCCAGGCGAGTGCCAACGCCTCCAGCATGCACGATCCCGGCTACCTGATGGTCACGGTGATATTGCCCAAGGATGGCGATCTGCCCGTCGCCCGGGCGGCGCTGGACAAGCTGCTCGCGGGGCTCGCAACGGAGCCCTTCACTGAAATCGAGCTGCAGCGCGTAAAGGCGCAGGAACTCAACGGTTACGAGCGTCTCATGAATTCCTCGCCGCAGGTCGCCGCCGACCTGAGCGAGAACGTGGCCGCGGGAGACTGGCGCCTGCTGTTCTGGGACCGCGATCAGATGAAGAAGGTGACGATTGCGGACGTGCAACGGGTCGCACGCTCCTACCTCATCTCCTCGAACCTCACCGTCGGAACCTTCATTCCGGAAGAGACCCCGCTGCGCGCGGTGATCCCGGCCGCACCGTCACTGACGGCAATGCTGCAGGGCTACACCGGGAGCAAGGCAGTCGAACCCGGCGAGCGCTTCGATGCCACCCCGGCCAACATCGAGGCGCGCACCCGGCGTGCGACGATCGGCTCACTGAAGACGGCTTTCCTGGAGCGCAAGTCGCGCGGGGGCCGGGTGAGCGGTGTCATCAGGCTGCATTTCGGCGACCTGCAGTCGCTGCAGAATCTGGCCGAGGTCGGCCGACTCACCGGCGCCATGCTCATGCGCGGTACCCAGAAGCATACCCGGCAGCAGCTGCAGGACGAGCTGACGCGCCTCAAGGCGACGCTCGGCCTCTCGGGCGATGCGGACGGCGCGGCCGCGTCATTCGAGACCAGTGGCGAGAACCTGCCGGCGCTGCTGGACCTGGCGGCGGAAGTACTGCAGCAGCCGGCCTTCCCCGCCGACCAGCTGGATGAGATCAAGCGCCAGCGGCTGGCTCAGATTGAGAGCTCCCGGTCCGAGCCGCAGTCCCTGGCCAGCCAGGCCGAGCGCCGCTACCTCTCGCCCTACGCTCCCGGAGACTTTCGCTACGCCGCGACCTTCGATGAACAGGCGGCGGCGGTCAGCAAAGCAACCGTCCAGGAGCTGCAGCAGTTTCAGCAGCACTTCTATGGCGCCTCCAATGGTGAGGCGGCATTCGTCGGCAGCTTTGATCCCGCCGTAGTGACGCAGGCGCTGCAGCGGGACTTCGGGTCCTGGAAGAGCCCGAACGCTTACGTGCGCGCACCGGCGGTGTACAAGGCGACTGTCGCCAAGTCCGAGACCATCGACACGCCGGACAAGGCCAATGCCGTGTTTCTCGCCAATAGCAGCCTGCGCCTGCGTGACGATGACCCCGCCTATCCTGCTCTGCAGATCGGCAATGCCATTCTGGGGGGCGGATTCCTCAACTCGCGGCTCGCCACCCGCATTCGCCAGCACGATGGGGTCAGCTATACTGTGGGCTCTGATGTAGGCGCTGACCCACTCGATGCCGTTGGCTCATTCTCGGTGTACGCGATCTGTGCGCCGCAAAACATCGGCAGGGTCGAGACCGACGTCCACGAGGAGCTCAAGCGGGCACTGCAGTCGGGATTCACGGCGAAGGAAGTGGCAGATGCGAAATCCGGCATCCTGCAGTCGCGCATCGTTGGCCGCTCCACCGACCGTGCTTTGGCGAACGCTCTGGTCAATCACCTGTTCTTGGGCCGCGACTTCTCCTGGGATGCCAGATTTGAACAGCGCATCGGCGCGGCGACGCCCCAGACCATCGATGCCGCCATGCGCCGCTTCATCGACCCGCAGGCCCTCTTCACGGTAAAGGCCGGGGACTTCTCCAAGCCCGTCGAGAGCAAGGGCACGAGCGCCGACAAACCGCCCGCGAGCCTCGCGCACTGAGGGGGACCGGCCACCTGACCTATTGCCTTGGCTTCTCGAACAGCTCCACGAACCCACCGACGTCCGGATCGCGCACCATGACCTCCCGTGTGCCGTTGCCCCGAACCACCACCGGAGGGTCCGACACCATCTTGGCGCCCGCCGCTTTCGCCCGCCTCAGCAGCGCATCCAGCCCATCGACCTCGAATCCAACGTAGCCGACGCCGATATCGGTAATCTCGCAAGGTTCAACCGGTTTCTTGCGGTTCTGGAACTCGATCAAGGCGAAATTCAGGCGAAAGGCCGGGGCCGACGCCTCTGGGAATGACTCGTCGTAGACTCGCATGACGTTGCCGTGACCGCCGACGACGGAGTCATAGAAATCGCCCTGCAGCCATGGTGCATCCGCCGTCTGCAGGCGTCCGCCGAGCACTGCTCCATAAAATGCGCGCGCCTTGACCGCATCGAGCACTACGAGCCCAGCATGACCGACACCAGGTCGTCTATCGGGATTCGCGCTGTGGCCAGTCTGGGGGCCTGCCGCCGGACGCTGATTGAGCAACTCAATGTCCAGGCCATCCGGATCGGTGAGATACGCAATTGTTCCCCGACTCTGCCCCGGTGGCGCGATCAGTTGAGCGCCCCAGGATCGTGCGCGCAACATGCCGGACGCCTGTAACCGCGACCACAGCAGTGGGGCATCGGGAACCACCAGGCTGAAATGCGTCGCGCCGGGCTCCCAGGCAGAGTGGGCACCGCGATTGCGGCGTCTGATTCCTTTCACTTCTTGCAGGAGCAGCGTGAAGCGCTGACCGGACGCCTCGTTGACGATGAACATCCTCGCGCTGCGCGTCTGAATGCCGTGAACGCCGTAAAGGTGATCAGTGGCTGGGTCCGAGCGCCACGCAGTACTGGTCGCGGGGTCTTCGCTGAACCCAATCGCGCGGTAGAAGGCTACGGAACGGTCCAGGTCCGCGACCATGCGTCCGACAAAGGCCATGCCGGCAACCCTACCCTGCGAGTCGTTGCCGGCTGACAGGCACAGGGCCGGGGCGCACAGCGCGAGCCACGACGCACCGACTGCAATTATCCGCTTGAGGAGGGCATGACGATGCGTGGACACCATCAGTGAAACAGGTCCCGAACCTTGCTGAGGAACGTGTGGGAGCGCATATGCCTTAGCGTCGCCACCCACTGATCTTCCGCACGCAGCTTCCTGCGCATGTGGGCCTCCTCACCTTTCATCAGTTCCAGGATCCTGGTGTCTTCGTCATCGGTCAACCAGTACCCGTGCTGATTCTCACATTGCTCCATTTCCAGATCGTAGAACCGGTAGCGGAATTTCGTGAGCATCGCGTTGCATTCGGGGCATTGATCGGTGGTGGGTGCGGAGCTGACGACCAGGGTTCCCTTCGCGTGTTCGCCAAAATCGAACACCTCGTCTTCCAGTTGTTCGAGTTCTTCGTGCTCCAGCCACATGCCCTTGCAGGTCGGGCAATAGTTGACCTTGAGCTTGTGCCGAGTCGTTGGCGTGAGGTCAGTGTGACATTTTGGGCATTTCAATTCGGCCTCCCCTTGGCGCGGTTCCCATCGGTACAACCGTGAGTATAACTGACGCAGGGACTGCCGCCCCCCAGCGCCAGAAAGAGCTGCACGGTATCAAGGTAGCGTTGCGCCACTGCCCTGACGTATCCGAGTCGCGCCTGCTGGTATGAACGTTCGGCATCCAGTACCTGAAGCACGCCGGTGTTGCCTTCCGCATAGCTGGCGCGTGCCAGGTCGAGGCCACTCTGCGCCGCCTGTTGCGCCTTATCCTGTGCGTCGAGCTGCTCGGCGTCGTGATTCAGTGCCTCGAGCGTGTCGGCGACCTGTGCGAATGCCTCGAGCACAGTTTCCTGATAGGTCGCCGCGGTGGCGTGCATGGCGTCAATCGCGGCGCGCTTCTGGGCACGAAGTGTGCCCCCATCGAACAGCGGAGCGGTCAGGCCGGACACCAGGCTCCAGGCGGTATCGGCAGAATCAAACAGTTGCCCGGCCTTCACCGCCTGTTGCCCGAGCGTACCGGTGAGCTGAATCTTTGGATACAGGTTCGAGTCGGCGACGCCGACTGCGCTGGTTGCCGCGTGCAGTTGCGCCTCGGCAGCCAGAATATCGGGGCGGCGATGCGCCAGCTCCGAGGGCAAGCTCACCGGCAGTTCGGTGGGCAACGTGACATCCTTGAGGTCAACGTCGGCGGGCAGATCGTTCGCCGGCGGCTGGCCGAGTACCACCGCCAGAGCATGATGCGCCTTTGCGAGTTCCTGGCGCAGGGGCGGCAGCAGGGCCATGTCGTTTGCAATCTGACTCTGTGCACTCACCACATCGATGCGCGCCACGGAGCCGTCGTTGAAGGCGGTCTGCACCAGCTTCAGATTATCCTGGTCCTGCTCCAGGATGGTCTCGACCGTGCCGATCTGCGCACGGATCGAGGCAATGGCGAGCGCCTGCATGACGGCCTGGCCACTCACCGTGAGATACGCCGCCTCCAGCTGGTGCTCTCTCACTTGCGCCAGCGCGTACTGCTGCTCGATGCTGCGGGCGACCCCGCCCGTATAATCGAGCGTATAGCTGACGGTTGGACCGACAGCATAGTAGGTAAAGGGAGGCAGGTTGAAAAAACCGCCCAGAAACTCATCGCCGTACTTCTGGCGCCCGACACCTGCGGTCAGTCCCACCTGGGGATATCGCACTCCCGCCTGGGCTGCCGCCAGCTCCTGGGCCTGGGCGAGCGTCGCGGCCGATGCAGCGAGCGTTCTGTTGTGTGCGAGCGCCTCAGTGACGATGCCGTTGATCGGATCGGAACGGAACAGGTTCCACCAATCGCCTTCGATCTGCTGCCCCAGCTCGATGTGCTGCGCCGTGGCGTCTCCTTGCGCGCTGCCGGCCGTCGCGGTATCGCCGATGTAACGCGTTGCCGCCGGCGGCACCGGCCGGGTGAACCTTGGACCCACGCTGCAGCCGCAGATCAGCGCGGCGCAGGTCAGAATGAGGATGCGAGGATACATGGCTATTCGATGGCCACCGGTTCGGCGCGGGAGGCCCTGCCCTTGCGCAGCAGGAGCACCAGAGGAATCGATGCCAGACTCAATACGGTCATCAATTTGAAATCGTTGTTGTACGCAATCATCGCCGCCTGCCTCGTTACCGTCGCATTGAGGGCTGCCAGGGTTTGCAGGGTTGGTAGTCCATTGGGCAGATGCGCCCGCAGGATCGGACTGTAGGCGGTGACATGCTCCGCCAGCGTCGAATGCATGATCTGGGTGTTACGCGTCAGCAGCGTCTCGACGATCGAAATGCCGATACTGCTGCCCAGATTGCGCGTGAGGCTGAAAATCGCGGTGCCTTCATTGCGCAGTACCGGTGACAGCGTGGCAAATGTCACAGCGGCCAGAGGAACGTACACAAAACCGGTGCCCAGACCCTGGGCCAGGCCAGACCAGATCACGGTCGCAGAGCCCATCTGCAGATCAAACCCGGACATTTGCCAGGATGAAAACCCGGTCAGGGCAAAGCCGACGGCAATGATGATGCGGGTGTCGATCTTGCCCATGAGACGTCCGACGATGAACATCGCGCAAAACGTGCCCAGGCCCCGCGGGGCGGTAACAATCCCGGTGGTGAGGACCGGATAATTGAGCAGATCCTGCAGCAACGGCGGAAGCAGCGCCAACGTCGCAAACAGCACGGCGCCGACGATGAAAATAAACACATTCCCGGTGAGGAAGTTCCTGTCCTTGAAGAGCGATGTGCTCACGAACGGTGGCTTCACCGTCGTCAGCATGTGCACGATGAACAGATACAATGCGGTGCCGGCGATGGTCGCTTCAACCCAGATTTCCGTTGAATTGAACCAGTCCTTCAACTGTCCACGGTCGAGCATGAGTTGCAGGGCACCGATGCCAATACTCAAGGCGGTGAAACCGAAAAAATCAAATCGGGAGCGACGGATCTGGGTCTCAGACATGGCGCCGGCGATGCCGAGGAATGCGAGGATCCCGAACGGCACGTTGATATAGAAAACCCAGCGCCAGTTATAATTCTCCGTCAGCCACCCGCCCAGCGCCGGACCTATGATCGGGCCAACCGTTACCGCCATCACCCAGATGGCCATGGCGCGCGCATGGTGCGCGGGTGGATTGATGTCCAGCAGCACCGCCTGCGACATGGGCACGAGTGCTGCCCCACACAGACCCTGCAGCAGGCGCGCGGTCACGATCTGTGGCAAGGACTGTGCAAGTCCGCACAGCATGGACGCGACCGTAAAGCCTACGATGGAATATAAAAGGATCCGCTTGCGGCCAATCTGGCCGGCCAGCCAGCCGCTCAAAGGCGTCATGATGGCGGCGGCAATGATGTACGAAGTGAGTACCCACGCCATCTGATCCTGGGTGGCAGACAGCGATCCTTGAATGCGCGGCAGGGCGACGTTGGCGATGGTGTTGTCGATCGACTGCATGATCGAGGCCAGCATGATCGACGCCGTAATGACGATGCGACGCCGCCCGTCGATTCCCGCCGCGAATGCAGCTGCGTCACTCACCGGGTCGACACCGCGTTGGCCGTCGCCGCCACCGGTTCGTGTTGGCGCGTGTCGACAGTCACGTCGGCACTGAGGCCCGCCTGCAGGCGAAACGCCTCAGCCACGTCGGTCAGCTGCAGGCGCACAGGGACGCGTTGCACGACCTTCACCCAGTTGCCGGTCGCGTTTTCGGGGGGTAAGAGCGAGAATTGGGAACCCGTGCCGGGACTCATGCTGGTCACCACCGCAGCAAACTTGCGCCCCGGATAGCGGTCGATCACCACGGTGGCCGGCTGTCCGGCGTGCATGCGGGCCAGCTGAACCTCCTTGAAGTTGGCTTCAACCCACACATCCCGGGTTGACACCAGCGCAAACACCGGCGCGGATGCCGCGATGTAGTCTCCAACCTGCAGCTGCTCCACCTTCGTGACGACGCCGTCGGCTGGCGCGCTAATGACCGTGTACGACAGGAACAGACGCGCGCGATCGAGCGCGGCCTGCGCCTGCGCCACCAGCGGGTGCTGATCGGGCGCGATATCCGGGTTGCCGTCCAGATTAGCCAGCGCGACGCCGATCTGCTGCTGGACATTGGCCACCTGCTGTCGGGCGTCATCCAGCGCGTGCGCTGCCTGGTCGAACTGCGCGCGCGAGGCAATGCCCGATGCCAGCAGGCGCGTCTGACGATCATATTGCTGCTGTGCATACGTTTGGGTATCGCGCGCGGTGCGCAGTTCGACCTGGCGTTGCCGATACGCCGACTTCAAGGAGGCGATCTGCAGTCGGGTCGCCGCCAGGTGGGCGGCAGCATCGGCAACAGCGATGCGGAACGAGGCATCGTCCAACCGGAACAGAATTGCACCACGCTGCACCACCTCGTTATCGTGCACGTCGACCTCACTGACGCGCCCCGCCACATTGGCGCTGATCGACACGGTCGCTGCCTGGGTATACGCATCGTCGGTGCTCTCATGGCGACCGCTGGTGAAATAGAAATACAGTGCGCCGCCGATGACGGCCACGGCACTCGCCCACATCAGCGGTAGCCGCAAGCGCTGCAGACGTGTCTTCGGCGGCATCGGCGTTTCGGTATTCATGACTGCAGCACTGCCCGTCTGCGCCGCGTCCCGGCCGTCGCGACCGGCAATGGCTTCAGCGTCGCAAGATTGCCCCGTATCTGGTCCAGCAAGATGATCAGCGCACCGACCTGCTTCCTGGGAATATGGCGGAACGCCTCCTCGCGCGTCAGATCGGCGAGCTTCCAGATGTCTTCCACGACTGGCCTGGCTTTGGCGGTGAGGTAAACAAGTCGCACCCGCCTGTCGGTCGCATCAACCCGTCGCTCCAGCCATCCATTGGCCGCCATACGATCCAATATTCGCACCAGCGTCATCGGCTCAACGTCCGTAAGCTCCGCCAGCCGCGCCTGACTGATTCCCTCGTGCAGGGCCAGATAGACCAGGGCCCTGCACTGCGGCAGGGTCAGACCGAGGACATCCGCGCGTTGCTCGAAGCGGCGCACATACAGACGGCTCACGTCTCGCAACAGGAAACCAAAGCTGCGCAATCGGTTCATGACTTCGCTCACAGATGAAGACCGGCCGGGTACCAAGAATATACTACCAAGTGATATCATCACTACTGTTATTAATGGCCGGCTGCAGGTGCTGGTCGTCCCGCGGCAGCGTTGCTAAGCAACACGAACTATCGCTTGTAAACTATTACGTTATATGTAGTTCGTTAGATCCAGAAAGCAGGCGGCTGCCGGTCATGGTCGCTGGCCCTTAGCCGCCGGTGTCCCAATCCTCATTGGCAGGATCGGGGTAGTCCGTGAGGTAAACAGTCTCTACGCCGTTGCCGGGATGTTGAATTCGATACTCAATGCCGAAGGTGGCCTCTTCCGTCGGGGCGATCGTGCACCCTTGGCATTGGCGCTCCGCCAACAGCACTGTCAGGCAGGCAAGGCCTTCGGCCATTGAACTCTGAAGATCCGGAATGCCATTTAGCACCAGCGCCACCGCCATCAAACCCTCTCCCACACCTGCCGCCACGGTAATCGGTACATGCTGGCATTGAGGGCTTGGTAAAACATCAGCATCGAGGAGGTCGTGTGGTAGGCATTTTCCCGACGTTCGCTTGCGGCTCACCTGCTGCGCTTACGCCCCGGATAAATGTGTATCCACATTGCATGGGCTGATCCCAATCCGCATTCGACTTCTCATTGCCGATGAAACCGGTAATGCCGTCTGGCGCGTCGGCGCCGCTGCACCTTAGGATACCGAGAGCACCACCTTCCCGGCGGGATGCTCATGCTCGAGGAAGCGCTGTGCTGCGGCCGCTTCCCTGAGCTGAAAGGTACGGGTGACGACCGGTTTTACCTTGCCCGCATCAATGAGCGCACCGATGGCCGCCAGATCCTCGCCACTTTCGGTGACGGTGTAGCGCAATCCGCGTGCGCCGTGCGCCGCCGCCTGCTCCTGCGACGGCTCGTTGAGGGTCGAGACCAGCACACCGCCTTGTTTGAGCACCTGCCAGGAGCGCTGCTGCAGGTCCCCGCCCACGAGGTCAAACACGACATTGACCGCATCGATGACATCCTCAAAGCGCTGCGCCTCGTAATCAATGACCTCATCGGCCCCCAGGCGCCGGACGAAATCGACGTGAGCTGCCGAGGCAGTCGCGATCACGTGAGCGCCCGTTGCTTTCGCGAACTGGATGGCGAAGTGCCCAACGCCGCCGGAGCCACCGTGAATCAATAGCCGCTGGTCTTTTTTAAGGTTGCCGTGCTTGAACAGCCCCTGCCATGCCGTCAGCGCGGCCAGGGGCACCGCACCGGCCTGGACGAGATCCAGCGATACAGGCTTAGCTGCCGCCTCGGTTTCCTTGATCACCGCATACTCGGCGTAACCGCCGCGTCCGATGCCCGGCATCGCAAATACCGCATCCCCTTTGGCAAAACGCGAAGCGGACTTTCCGCACTCAACGACCGTGCCCGCGACATCCCGGCCGAGCACGAACGGCAGCTTATCCTTCTTGACGGCCGGATATTTCCCGTTGCGGATCTTGTAATCCACCGGATTTACGCCCGCTGCCGCCACTTTGACGAGCATCTCCCCGGTGGCCGGCGTGGGAACCGCAATGCTCTCGAGGTGCAACATTTCAGGGCCGCCGAATTCGCGGATCCGGATGGCTCCCATGGTCGTTGGACTGTTCATGCGGCGCGCTCCTTCAGTATTACCGGGTGATCTAGGGTGGACTGCGATGGCGCGCCGAGGTTCCGGAGCCCTCGCACTTCACCGATTCACTGACATTGCAGCGGCTTATTTTCCGACCGCGGGACCTGTGCAACTCTCCTAGCATGACCTGTGCCAGTTTCGAAGACGCAACTCAAGGCGTGGGACATGACAACGACCGTCGGTGACTTCTTTTGGGAGCGGCTGCACGCATGGGGTGTTCGGGTCGTCTTCGGATACCCCGGCGATGGGATAAATGGATTGCTGGGCGCCATGAACCGCGCCGAGGGCAAGATCAAGTTTGTCCAGGTCCGGCACGAGGAGATGGCAGCCTTCATGGCCTCCGCCTATGCGAAGTTCAGCGGCCGGATTGGTGTTTGCCTGGCAACGTCGGGCCCCGGCGCAACGCATCTGTTGACGGGCATGTACGACGCGCGCCTCGATCATATGCCGCTGCTCGCCATTGCCGGCCAGCAGGCACGCGCGGGCTTGGGAGGGCATTATCAGCAGGAGGTCGACCTGCTCAGTGCCTATGAAGACGTTGCCAGTGCCTTCGTCGAGCAGGCGAGCGTTGCGCCCCAAATACGTCATCTGGTGGATCGTGCCATCCGCATTGCGACTGCCGAACGGCGCGTCACCGCGATCATCATTCCGAATGACCTGCAGGATGAGGCGTACGAGGCACCGCCGCGTAAGCACGGCACGGTCCATTCCGGCATTGGTTATAGGGCGCCCAGGGTCGTGCCCTACGAGGAGGACCTGGAACGCGCCGCGGCGGTGTTGAATGCCGGGAAAAAAGTGGCACTGCTGGTCGGAGCAGGCGCTCTGCACGCCACTGACGAGGTGATTGCGGTCGCTGATATCCTCGGCGCGGGGGCGGCAAAGGCGCTGCTCGGCAAAGCGGCACTGCCGGATGACTTGCCCTGGGTCACAGGCTCCATCGGCCTGCTGGGCACGAAGCCCAGCTGGGACATGATGAATGAGTGCGACACCCTGCTCATGGTCGGTTCGGGCTTCCCGTACTCCGAATTCCTACCCAAGGAAGGCGCCGCCCGCGGCGTGCAGATCGATATTGAGGCAGGCATGCTGAGCCTGCGTTACCCGATGGAAGTGAACCTGGTCGGCGACAGCGCGCAGACCCTGCGTGCACTCCTGCCGCTGCTGCATCGGAAGACAGATCACAGCTGGCGCGAGCGCATCGAGAAAGGCGTCGCCGAATGGTGGCGGCTGCTTGAAGAGCGCGCCCTGACCTCGGCAGACCCGATCAACCCGCAACGGGTGGCGTGGGAACTGTCCAAGCGGTTGCCGGACCGGGCGATCATCACCAGTGATTCGGGATCCTGTGCGAACTGGTATGCCCGGGATCTGAAGATCCGTCGCGGCATGATGTGTTCGCTTTCCGGCGGTCTCGCCTCCATGGGTGCGGCGGTTCCCTATGCCATTGCCGCCAAATATGCGCAGCCCGACCGCCCCGTGATTGCCCTGGTCGGCGACGGCGCAATGCAGATGAACAACATGGCCGAGCTCATTACCGTCGCGAAATATTGGCGGGAATGGGAAAACCGCCACTGGGTCGTGTGCGTGTTCAACAATCAGGATCTGAACCAGGTCACCTGGGAGCAACGTGTGCAGGAGGGCGACCCCAAATTCAGCGCCTCCCAGGACCTGCCCGACGTTCCCTATCACAGATTTGCGCAGCTCATCGGTTTGAAAGGCATCTACGTCGATGACCCGCAGCGGCTGGGTGCGGCATGGGACGAAGCGCTCGCAGCGGATCGGCCCGTCGTCCTGGAAGTGCGCACCGATCCCAACGTCCCGCCGCTTCCTCCGCACATCACCTTGACGCAAGCGAAGCACTTTGCCTCGACTTTGCTGCACGGTGACCCCAATGAACGCAGCGCCATCATCGGTACTGCCAAAGAACTGCTCAGCAGCCTGCTACCGGGCCGAGGGCATCCGACGACGAAGGCAAAATGAGCCGGGGTGGTGCCCAGATCGAATCGGTGCGGGCGCAGGCCTATCGCATCCCTACCGACGCGCCGGAGTCGGACGGAACCAGCGAATGGGATTCCACCGTCCTCGTGATCGCCCAGGTGCAGGCGGCCGGGACCACCGGGCTCGGCTACACCTATGCGGATGCCTGCATCGTGGGCCTCATTCAAGGAATGCTCTATCGCGCAATCGAACATCGGGAGGTCCTCGATGTGCAGGGCTGCTGGCGGGCGATGCAAAAGGCCGTGCGCAACCTCGGCCGCGAGGGTCTCGCGGCGACGGCGATCTCGGCCGTCGATATCGCCCTGTGGGATCTGAAGGCCAAGTTACTCGATCTGCCGTTGGCGCAGCTACTCGGGCAATTTCGCGAGTCGGTGCCGATCTATGGCAGTGGTGGATTCACGAATTACACCGACGCCCAATTGGAGCGGCAACTCGGCAGCTGGGTAGAGCGGGAGGGCTGTCGCTGGGTGAAAATGAAAGTAGGCACGGTGCCGGAGCGTGACCCACACCGTGTCGACGTCGCGCGGCACGCCATCGCCGATCATGGCCTGTTCGTGGACGCGAACGGTGCGTATTCGGTCAAGGAAGCGCTGCGTCTGGCGCACGCATTTGCTCGCAGTCAGGTGCTCTGGTTCGAAGAACCCGTCTCCTCCGATGATCTCGAGGGACTCAAGCTCCTGCGCCTACGTGCGCCGGCGACCATGGACATTGCGGCCGGCGAGTATGGATATACCACCGATTACTTTCGTCAGATGTTGGACGCGGGTGCGATCGACGTCCAGCAGGCCGATGCCAGCCGCTGTGGCGGGATCACCGGATTTCTGCAGGTCGCCGCACTCTGCGAGGCTCATCACATCGATCTGTCGGGCCATTGTGCACCGTCGCTGCACCTTCATGCCGCCTGCGCCGCACCGCGGCTGCGGCACCTGGAATGGTTCCACGATCACGCGCGCATTGAGCAGCTGCTGTTCGATGGTGCCCCGCGACCGAAGCATGGCTGCATCCAGCCGGATCTGTCGCGTCCAGGGTTGGGCCTTGAATTCAAAGAACCGGATGCAGAGCGTTACCGCGTATGAGACAGATCGAGTGCGTGTCGAATGTACCTCCCGCCGCGTTGCTCACGTTCCTCGGTGCCGTGGGTCTAGGACTGCTGGGTTGGTCCGCGGTTCGCCATGGGCGCGGGCGCCGGGTGCGCCGCGGTGCCGGCGCCCGTTCACACGCCCCCGCCACGGTGCAGGCCGCGCGACGCTTGAACCGCGCCGCCGGCACACTCGCAGCGTGCGTGCTGTCGGACAGCGCGGTCGAACATTACCGTGGCTCGTTTCACAACCAAAGCATGCTCATCCCCTTGCTCAGTGCGGGCTTGAGTGTTGCCGCCAGTGTCCACGGTTCGGCTGATGCCCGGCGCCGGCCCCATGGTTTTCGCGACGGTGTATATGGCATGGCCATCATCGCGGGCTTGGTGGGTACGGGCTTTCATTTGTATAACATCACCAAACGACCCGGCGGATTGTCCTGGCAGAACCTTTTCTATGCCGCGCCGATTGGCGCCCCGGCCGCTTTGAGTCTGTCGGGATTGCTGGGCCTGGCGGCGGAGCGCGTGCGGGGCAGCCCGCCCGGCGCCGCCCCGACGCTTGCGGGATTCCCCGCCGGTCGCGCGCTGGCGGCCCTCGCGAGTCTGGGTCTTGCCGGATCCGCTGCGGAGGCCGGCCTGTTGCACCTGCGTGGCGCCTATCACAACCCTGCGATGTGGCTGCCGGTCAGTTTGCCGCCGGTTGCTGCAGCAGTGCTTGCCGCGAGTGCGACGAGTGCGCAGCCTGCGGATCGCCGCAAGAGCCGCGCCTGGCTGCGGCTCACCGCACTCCTGGGCTTTGTGGGGGCGGGATTTCATATCTTTGGCGTCTCAAGAGGCATGGGGGGCTGGCGCAATTGGACGCAGAATCTATTGAACGGTCCCCCGGTTCCAGCGCCACCGAGCTTTACCGCCCTGGCGCTCGCGGGCCTGGCGGCGCTGGAGTTGCAGCGGACGGCTTCGCGCGATGAGTGACTCCCGTTACCCCGGCTACGATGTCCTCCAGAAACGCGACGGGTCGTCCTGGAATCCGGCCACCCGGCGCACACTGGATGCCCGCCTCGCACTACGGCAGGTGCCCTGCTTCTTCGCACCCGCCGAATGGCTCACGCTGCAGGCGCTATGTGATCGGATCATGCCGCAAGCCGCAGGTACCGAGGTTGTGCCTGTGGCCGCGATGCTCGATCGGCGCCTGCTCAGTGGGCGCACCGATGGATTTCGGCGGGCGAACCTGCCGCAGCAGGCCGAGGCGTGGCGGCGGGGACTGGCGGCAATCGATGCAGCCGCCCGCGCCCACGACGGTGCGGCGTTTCACGAGCTTGAACCCGCCCAGCAGGATGCCCTGCTGCGTCAGTTGCAGGGCGGCGAGCTCACGGGCGAGGCCTGGGCGGGCGTGCCGGGCAAGGCCTTCTTCGAGCATCGAGTGCTCCCGGATATCACCAGTGCCTACTATTCTCACCCGCTCGCATGGAATGAGATCGGGTTTGGCGGACCGGCGAGTCCACGCGGTTATGTGCGCATGGACTTCGATCGCCGCGATCCCTGGGAAGCGGCGGAGGCCACCCCCGGACATGAAGAATGGGCATTCGGCGAGAACCGCCGTGTCCGCTGAAGCGTCCGCTTATGTAGTCGATGAGGCGCTGCACGCACCGCGCGCCGTCGCAGGACGCGCACCGGATGTATTCCGCGAGGGCGGCTGGGTGCCGATGCGCGAATATCCGACCGATGAGGCGGTGGACTTTGCGATCGTGGGAACCGGTGCCGGCGGGGGCACCCTGGCGTGCCGGCTCGCGGAACTCGGTTTTTCGGTCGTCGCCTTGGACAGTGGCCCGTTCTTCCGGCCGCTCGAAGATTTTGCCTCGGATGAAACCGAGCAGACCAAACTGTACTGGCTCGATCATCGCGTGGTCGATGGCGCAAATCCGATCACCATGGGCGGCAAGAACAGCGGCAAAGCAGTGGGCGGCAGCACCGTGCATTTCGCCATGGTGTCGCTGCGTTTCCGTCCCGAATGGTTTCGCTCGCGCTCGCTGCTGGGGTACGGTGTGGACTGGCCGCTTGATTGGCGCGACATGTGGGACTACTACACGCGAGCCGAACAGGCGCTGAGTATTTCGGGGCCTATGACATATCCCTGGGGGCCCCGGCGGCCGCGGTACCCGTATCGGGCGCATGAGCTGAACGCACCGGCATTGGTGCTCGCAAGAGGCGCCGAGGCACAAGGGTATCGATGGACCGCGACTCCGCTGGCCACCGTCTCTGCCCCGCGCGGGCAATCACCGCCGTGCGCGTATCGCGGTTTCTGCCGCTTCGGCTGCGCGACGAACGCCAAGCAAAGCGCCCTCACGGTGTGGATTCCGCGCGCACTGAAGGCCGGTGCTGAAATCCGGGACCTCGCCATGGTCGGACGCATCGAGACGGATGGCGCCGGCCGCGCAACCGGCGTGCACTATCATCGCCAGGATGCCTGGCACTTCCAGCGCGCCAGGAACGTGGTGGTCGCAGGCTATGCGATCGAGACCCCGCGCCTGCTGCTGGCTTCCGCCAACGCTCAATTCCCTGAAGGGCTGGCCAATCATTCCGGCCTGGTCGGCAAGAATCTGATGACCCAGTCGAATCAGGCGGTTTTCGGTCGCATGGAGCGGGAGATCCGCTGGTACAAGGGTCCCCCCTCGCTCACCATCAGCGAACATTGGAACTACGAGGACCGCAAGGACTTCTTCGGCGGCTACTGCTGGATGGCGCAGGGCCCCCTGCCCATCGAATGGGCGACGATCCAGACGAGCTCGCGAGGACTGTGGGGCGAGGCTTTGCGTCGGGAAATGCAGTATTACAACCACCAGGTGGGCCTCAAAATGGTGGGCGAAATGTTGCCGCAGGAGGCCAATTGCGTGACGCTGCATGATGAGACGGATCAATACGGGCTCAAAGTCGCCCGCATCACTTATGCGTGGGGCGAGAACGACAAACGTCTCATCGAGCATGCCTTGCAGCAGATGCAGGAGAGCCTGACCGCCGCGGGCGTCACGCACCTGTTCCGCCAGGAGGATGACACCAATCATCTGGCGGGCACCGCACGCATGGGTTTCGATCGTGAAACGAGCGTGGTGGATGGCGATTGCAGAAGCTGGGATATTCCCAACCTGTGGGTCTGTGACGGCTCCGTGTTCCCGACCACCGGTGGCGTGAACCCTTCGCTCACGATTCAGGCCATCGCACTGCGTACGGCCGATCGCATCCGCTGTCTTGCCGATCGGGGGGAACTGTGATGAGCGATGCAGTCCCAATGGTGGCCGCAAACGTCGAGTGTATCTGCGACTATGCGGCGCAAACCGGTGAGTCGCCGCTGTGGAGCATCACCGAACAGGTCCTGTATTGGATCGACATCAAGCAGCCTGCCCTGCACCGCTTCGATCCGCAATCGCGGCGGGATCGGCATTGGATTCTGCCCAGTGATATCGGCTGTTTTGCGCTCTACGCACACGGCGAACGGGCCATCGTTGCCTTGCGCACTGGACTGTACGAGTTGCAATTCGGGGATGGCGCACTGCGCGAACTCGCACGATCGCCTTTTGACCCTGCCCTTTTTCGGTTCAACGAAGGTGCGTGCGACAGCACCGGCCGTTTCTGGATAGGCACCATGTTCGATCCCCGCGATGCAGATGCCCCCCGGTTGGATCCGTCGAAAGGCCAGCTGCACTCCTACAGCCAGCGCGAAGGCCTGCTCGCGCACCACAGTTTCGCTGTGATTCCGAATGGCTTCGGATGGGATGCACACGAGCGCAATCTCTACATCGCGCACACTCAAGAGCGCGCGATTTTCACTTTCGAATTTGACGCTCTTTCAGGCCAGCTTGGCGCGCGCCGGATATTCGCGACAATCCCTCAGGAGCTGGGCGTTCCGGACGGCTGCGCAGTGGACGCGGAAGGATGCTACTGGAGTGCGCTTCACGGGGGCGGACGCCTGCGCCGCTTTCACGCGAATGGCGAACCTGAGCATGACGTCCAGCTGCCGGTGAGCTTGCCGACCATGTGTGCCTTTGGCGGCCGGGAACTGGACGTCATGTATGTGACCTCCAAGAGCATCGGGCTCACAGCCACTCAGCGTAACCGGGAGCCCCTCGCGGGCAAGCTGCTGAGATTTCGACCAGGTGTCCACGGCCGGCCTGCCAACACCTTCGGCGGGTAAGACCCGCGCCGCCCGAGCAGATAGAGGCCGGTCACGAGCGCCGCGCCGGCGACCAGCCAGAACAGCTTCCGATGCCGGTCGGTCACCATCTCCCAGCTTGCCGGCTTCGACAGGGCATCAAAGCGGCCGTGAGCGCCATAAGGGCCTTCCACCGTCCGGAACAGGTTGGCCGGCGCGCATTCCGGCAAAGACTCGTGGGTCAGCTGTCCACGATAGCCCGCCTTCGCCAGGTATCGGTCCAGTAAGCCCGGAGCGATCCGATCGGCGAGAATTGCCTTGATGGTCGGAAAGCCAACCCATACGTTACGGCGCTGGTGAAAGGCCGCAAAATAGATGGCTCGGGCTCCCACCTCGGGCTGAAAGATGGGCGCGACGGGTTGGGCCTTCCTCCCAGTCTTGTTCAACGACCAGTCAAATTGCGGCGTGTTCATCGCCGGCAGATCCACCATGCACAGATGCACTTTGAGACGGTCATGGAGGATCTCCGAACGCAATGAGTCCGTAAAGCCGCGAATGGCGAATTTGGCGCCGCAGTACACGGATTGAAGGGGTATTGCCCGATACGCCAGCGCGGATCCCACGTTGATGATCACGCCAGCGTTACGTTGACGCATGCGCTTGAGCGCCGCCATGGTCCCGTGTACCTGCCCCAAATAGGTCACTTCCGTGCCGCGCCTGAACTCCGGTGCAGTAAGCGCGGAAACCGGCGCGAACACCGTTGCCATCGCGACGTTCACCCAGATATCGATAAGCCCGAATTCCTGCTCGGCTTTCGAGGCCGCCGCTTCGACCGCCGCCGCATCGGCCACGTCGGTCGGAACCACCAGCGCCTGAACGCCATGGGCGCGACATTCACGTGCTGCCGATTCCAGCCGCTCGGCATTGCGTGCGAGCAGCACCACGTTGCAGCCGTGCCGCGCGAATTCAATCGCGGTCGCCCTGCCGACGCCGGCGCCCGCTCCGGTAATGACAACGATTTGCGACATTTGTGCACCCACTCTGGCGCCCGGGCGCTCCCAAGGAAATGCGCCGGCGAGGTGAATCCGTATCAGTGGATTCTTACCGTTGCGGGCACGATTTTCCGGGTGCCCCGGGGGCGCCGGCTCCTGCGGAAGGAGCACGCCTCGGATGCGGTGCCCTCCGATCGCTGCGTGCTTGCTCAGGCGTAAGCGTAACTGAGCGTCGGTCGGACATGTCTGACACTCGCTATACCCAAACCCACCCGCAGAGATTCACGCCAGCGTATTACAAATAGAGTTGCGGGTTCTGAACCTAAACAGTATGACGCCGGGACGGTTCGGATGGCCCAGCTCTTTCATAGACGAATTGGATTTCTGATGCAGCTGAGCATGCTGGTGATCGCGTTGCTCGTCATCGTTGTGGGGTTTGTCTGGCGCGCAGCGATGGCCTATCCGGCAGGCGTCCGGGAAGCGCTCGAGCAACCGATTCCCTTCAGTCACAAGCACCACGTCGGTGATGACGGAATCGACTGCCGCTATTGCCACAGTTCAGTGGAAAAATCGGCATTTGCCGGCATACCGCCGCTGTCGACTTGCATGACCTGTCATTCGCAGTTGTACACCGATCAGGCGGTGCTGGCGCCGCTGCTCGCCGCCTATCGCAGTGGTATCGCGTTCCATTGGCAGCGGCTCCACAAACTGCCGGACTTCGTGTATTTCAATCACAGTATCCACATCAGCAAAGGCGTGGGGTGCGTGAGCTGTCATGGTCAGATCGACCAGATGCCCCTCACCGCACGCGTCGCGCCGCTGACCATGCAATGGTGCCTGGACTGTCACCGCAACCCCGAGGCCCAGCTGCGACCCGCCGATCAGGTGTTCAACCTGGATTGGAAACCACCGAACAGCAGCGTATCCGGCCCGCAGCTGCTGCGCGCCTATCATATCGACAAGCGACGATTGACCGACTGTTCCGTATGTCATCGCTGATACCGCCATCGCCCTTCGATGTCGAAGCGGCTCGGCGGCACCTAGCGTCCGCGCGGGGGCCGGTTTTTTGGCGCAGCCTGGAAGAGTTGGCCGACAACGACGGATTCTTGCGCTGGCTGCACCAGGAGCAGCCGCAATTGGCGCAGGCGCTGAGTGTGGATCGGCGCGGGTTTCTGCAATTCATGGCCGCCTCGCTCGCGCTCGCGGGGCTGAGTGCCTGTGGCCACCCGCCCCAGGACCAGATCGTCCCCTATGTGCATGCGCCCGAGGGCCAGATTGATGGGCTGCCGCGCTTCTTTGCCACGACCTTGCTGCGCGACGAGTACGCACAGGGCGTGTTGGTTGAAAACCGCATGGGGCGTCCGACCAAGGTGGAGGGCAATCCGCAGCATCCTGCGAGTCTCGGGGCGACGGACATCTTTGCGCAGGCCGCGGTGCTGCAGCTGTGGGATCCGGAGCGATCTCAAACGGTGATGAACCGGGGGGTGACGAGCTCCTGGGATGCGTTCGCCGCGGCGGCGGCACAGG
Source organism: Steroidobacteraceae bacterium (assembly GCA_036267975.1). Lineage (GTDB taxonomy): Bacteria > Pseudomonadota > Gammaproteobacteria > Steroidobacterales > Steroidobacteraceae > DAIDKA01. The sequence goes on from DATAVA010000034.1 coordinate 101,115, forward strand.
CCACCGAGCGCCACCTGCGCGATGGCGGCAAGCGCATGCGGATTCTTACCGGCGCGATGACCTCTCCGACGCTGTCGGCGCAGCTGGGTGCCATGCTGGAAAGATTCCCGGGCGCGACCTGGCATGTCCATCAGACCCTGGGTAATGCCAATGCCCGAGCCGGCGCGAGGCTCGCGCTGGGAGTGCCGCTGGCCACGCGACTGCGTCTGGATCGAGCCAAAACGATTCTGTCCCTGGATGCGGACTTTTTGAACGATCCGACCGCCGGCGTGCGCTACGCGCGCGACTACGCTGCCACGCGCACACCGGAAGGCAACCCGGGTACCCCCAGTCGCCTGTACGTGGTGGAATCCACACCTTCCGTGACCGGCGGAATGGCCGATCATCGACTGGCTCTGGAAACCGATCGCCTCGAGCGTTTCGTGGGCCTGCTGGCCCGCGGATTGGGCATCGACATCGAGGTGCCGGACGAAGCCGATGCGCAGCAGGTTCGCTGGTTGAGTGCGCTGCTCGCCGACCTGAAGAGCAACCGCGGGGCCTCGTTGATCGTGGTCGGAGCCTCCCAGGCGCCGTGGGTCCATGGACTGGGACATCTGCTGAATGCCGCCTTGGGCAATATCGGCACCACGATTGAATACACCGACCCGGTGGAACGCAATGTCGAGCAGGCCGCGTCCGTGGCGGATCTCGTGGCCGCGATGCGTGCGGGACAGGTGGATACCTTGTGGATCCTGGATGGCAATCCGGCCTACGACGCGCCCGCCCACCTGAGATTCGCTGATGTCCTCACGCAGGTCCCGCATGTCATCCATCTGGGTCTGTATCGCAATGAAACCGGGATGCTCGCGGAATGGCATCTGCCGACGGCCCACCAACTGGAGTGCTGGTCGGACGCGCGCGCCTACGACGGGACAGCCAGCATCGGTCAGCCGCTGATTGCGCCCCTGTATGACGGACGCTCGCCGGCGCAGGTCCTTGCCATGGTTCTGGGCCAGAACCTGCAAGGTCGGGCACTTGTGCGTCAGCAATGGCAGCAACAACTACCGGATGAGACCGCCTTCAACGCCGCCTTGCAGCAGGGGGTGATCCCGAATACGGCATTACCACCGCGCACGGCATCGGTCAGTGCGACTTTCCTGGCCCAGGTCAAGCTGGGCCCCACCGCCGGTACGGCGCTGGAGCTGCTGTTCCGTGCCGACCCCACGATTGGCGATGGCGCATGGTCCAACAACGGCTGGCTGCAGGAGTTGCCCAAGCCGCTGACCCAGCTGACCTGGGACAACGCGGCCCTGGTGAGTCCAGCTTTGGCAGCCCAGCATCAGCTGCGCAACGGCGATGTGATTGAACTGCGGCTTGGGCAGCAGATGTTGGCGGCGCCCGTGTGGATCATGCCCGGTCAGGCCGCCCGCAGCGTGACCCTGCATCTGGGCTACGGCCGACGTCAGGCCGGACGTGTGGGGGACGGCCGGGGCGTGGATGCCTATCAATTGCGCAGCCAAAGCAATCCGTGGGGCGAATCCGGACTACAGATCCGCGCCACGGGCACGCGCTACGAACTGGCCAGCACCCAGCATCATTTCAATCTCGAGGGTCGGGACCTGCTGCGTGTGGGTACCTGGGCACAGTTACGCACCGACCCTCATTTTGCAACCGCAGCCGACCCCTATCGCGGTAAGCCGCCAAGCCTCTATGCCGATCGGCCACCGGGTGAATACGCCTGGGGCATGTCCATCGATCTGAACGCATGCATCGGCTGCAAGGCCTGCACCATCGCCTGCCAATCAGAGAACAACATTCCGGTCGTCGGCAAGGAGGAGGTGCAGCGGGGCCGGGAAATGCACTGGATCCGTGTCGATCGCTATTACGAAGGCGATGCGGCGAATCCTCGCGCCTATTCGCAGCCCGTGCCGTGCATGATGTGCGAGCACGCGCCGTGCGAAGTGGTGTGTCCGGTGGAAGCAACGGTGCACGATGATGAAGGCCTCAACGTGCAGGTCTACAACCGCTGCGTCGGCACGCGCTTCTGCTCCAACAACTGTCCCTACAAGGTGCGGCGCTTCAATTTCCTGCAATACGCCGATAACTCCACCGAAAGCCTCAAGGCGCAGCGCAATCCCGAAGTCACCGTACGGCGCCGGGGCGTGATGGAGAAATGCACCTATTGTACCCAGCGCATCCAGAGCGCCCATATCGAAGCCGACAAGCAGGACCGGCGCATCCGCGATGGTGAAATCCTGACGGCCTGCCAGGCGGTATGCCCGACTCAGGCCATCCGCTTCGGCGATATCGCCGATGCGACTTCCGCGGTGGCCCAAGCGAAGGCGTCCGCTCGCAACTATGTGATGCTCGGCGAACTCAACACCCGCCCGCGCACCAGCTATCTCGCGCGCCTGCGCAATCCGAATCCGCTGCTGGGAGAGGATCCGCCGTGAGCGAGCAGACGTATCAGTCGGTCACGGATGCCGTCTGCCACATCACCTTGCATCGGCGGTTTGGCCCGTACTGGCGCGCGGCCATGGTGGCCGCCATGGCGCTGACGCTGCTGCTGGCCAGCGGTATCGTGTGGCTGCTGCACGAAGGGGTGGGAATCTGGGGCCTCAACGTGCCGGTCGCGTGGGCCTTCGCCATCGCCAATTACGTGTGGTGGATCGGGATCGGCATGGGCGGCACATTCATCTCCGGTGCCCTGTATCTGGCGCGCAAGGACTGGCGCAATTCGATCAACCGATATGCGGAGGCGATGACGGTGTTCGCCGTTTCGGTTTCGGGCATCTTCCCGGTGCTGCACCTGGGGCGGCCGTGGTTTTTCTACTGGCTGTTTCCATATCCAAACGTCATGAATGTCTGGCCGCAGTGGCGCAGTTCGCTGGAATGGGATTTCTTCGCCATTCTCGCCTATCTCACCGTGTCGATCCTATACTGGTACACCGGCATGCTGCCGGATCTCGCCACCCTGCGCGATCGCGCACCGACGCTGGGCAAAGCGCGCTTCTATGGCTTTATGGCGCTGGGCTGGCGGGGGGAAGCCACGCAGTGGCGGCGATTCGAAACCGCAAGCCTGCTGCTGGCGGGTCTGGCCGTACCGCTGGTATTTTCCGTGCACAGCATGGTGGCGCTGGATTTCTCCGAAGCGCTGCTGCCCGGTTGGCACTCGACGCTGTTCCCCCCCTTCTTTGTCGCCGGTGCGCTGTTCTCCGGCTTTGCCATGGTGCTGGTGCTGGGTATTCCCATGCGCCGCGCACTGGGATTGCAGGAATACATCACCGGACGCCATCTCGAGAATCTCGCCAAGGTGATGCTCGCGGTGGGGCTGGTGGTCGACTACAGCTATGCCTCCGAAATCTTCACCGCCTACTACGGCATGGATCCATACGAGGTGGCGGTCACCACCCATCGCATGGTGGGACCGTACGCGTGGATCTTCTGGGGCACCATTTTCTGCAATGTGCTGGCGATCCAGTTGCTGTGGTCCGCACGCCTGCGCCGCAACCACGCCGTGCTGTTCGGTATTGCGCTGCTGGTGCTCATCGGCATGTGGCTGGAGCGCTTCATGCTCATCATCACCAGTCTCTATCAGGACTTCACCCCCTCGAGCTGGGGAATGTTCTATCCGACCTTCTGGGACCTGGCCTTCCTGGCCGGATCGATCGGGCTCTTCTTCTTGCTGTTCTTGCTGTTCGTGCGCCTCCTGCCCGTCGTGTCCATGTTCGAGTTGCGCAAACTGGTGCCGCGGCACTCCGGTGAGAGCCCGTGAGCAAGCCGCCCCTCTATGGCCTGCTCGCTGAATTTGCCGGCGCGCGGCAGCTGGTGCTTGCGGTACACCACGCAAGGCGTGCAGAACCTCACGCGCACATCGAGGCTTATGCGCCGCTTGCCCTGGCGGAATTGAACGCGGCGTTGGGCGTCAAGCGTGATCACATCGCGTTGTGGACACTGCTTGGTGCAATCATTGGCGGCGTTGGCACCTACGCGATCGAGTGGTATTCGGCGGTCATGGACTACCCCCTCAACGTCGGCGGTCGTCCGCCGGCCAGCTGGCCCGCATTCCTGCCCCCGGCCCTGGAAATGACGCTGCTGGGGGCCGCGGTATGCGGGGTGATCGCGATGCTGCGGAATGCCCACCTGCCCCGTCTGCATCATCCGCTGTTTGCGGTACGGGCCTTCGAGCGCGCCAGCAGCGATCGGTTCTTTCTGCTGCTGCGGGCCGATGCCCCCGGCTTCGATGCGCCCAGCGCCCGCATGCTCCTCGAGTCACTGACGCCGCTCGCGGTGACCGAGGTCGCGCAATGAACTCACAGGCACTCCGAGTGGCGGTGCTCGCGCTGGCGCTCATGATTGGACTTGCGGGATGCGAACGCGGCCTGCACGAGATGTACGATCAACCCAAGTACAAGCCCTTGGCACCGAGCCCGCTGTTCGCTGACGGGAACTCGTCCCGTGAACAGGTTGCGGGCACCGTGCCGCATTCCTCCGGCGCGCTGGCCGGAACCAGCAGCGGGCGCAGCGGGGCGCTCCCAGGCAGCGCTGCGCCGGGGCCACGCACCGGCGCGGAATATGCCAATCCGTTGCCGATCACCCTGCCCGTCCTCGCGCGCGGACGTGAGCGCTTCGACATTTACTGTGCGCCCTGCCACGGCCGCGCGGGCTATGGCGACGGCATGATCGCGCGGCGCGGCTTTCCAGCCCCATCCAGTTTTCACATAAGCGCTCTACGCACCGCGCCCGACAGTCACTTCTATCAGGTGATGAGCGACGGCTACGGGGTGATGTACCCCTATGCCGATCGCATCACGAGCGCGGACCGCTGGGCCATCGTCGCCTACATCCGGGCACTGCAGCTAAGTCAACACGCCCCGGCAGCAAGTCTTGACCCTGAGGATCGGTCAGCCCTGAAGGCAGGCGCGCGATGATGGCTTGGGCCGCCAGTGATGCGGCGCGCCAGGCCTTGCTGTCCTACCTCTTCGCGTTCCTGTTCCTGTGCGGGCTGTCGGTCGGCAGTCTGGCGCTCATGATGGTGCACGTCCTGACCGGCGGGGCCTGGGGCCATCTCATCCGCCCATACCTGCTGGCGGCGGCGCGCGTATTACCGCTCCTGGCGATCCTGTGCCTCCCGCTGCTCATCGGCGCATCGCTGCTGCTGCCTGTGCAGACCTGGTATCTCAATCCGACCTTCTTCAGGTTGCGCGCCGTTGCCTACTTTGGACTGTGGCTGCTGCTGCTGGCGATATTGCAACGCCGACTCGGTGCGGCCGACCGTCTGCCGCGGGTCGCCGCGCCGGGATTGATCATCTACGCAGTCACGGCGACCTTGGCAGCGGTCGATTGGGCGATGTCGCTGCTGCCGCATTGGCACTCGACAGTATTAGGCCTGATGGTCGCCTGCGGCTGGACCTTGTCCGCGGCGGCCCTCGCAACCTTGTGTGCGGCCTGCTCCAGCGTCACGCGCGGCACGTCCCCGGACCTGTTCAAGGATCTGGGCAATCTGCTGCTCGTGCTGGTGCTGATCTGGGCATATCTGGCGTTCATGCAGTACCTGACGATCTGGATCGCGGATCTGCCGGCGGAGACCGCCTGGTACATCCCGCGCACCTTGACGAGCTGGCGCGTGGTGGCCTGGTTTCTGATCACATTCCATTTCCTCATTCCCTTCGCCGTGCTGCTGTCGCGCCATGCCAAGGAGCAACGCCGCGTGCTGGCGGGCGTGGCGGCGCTACTGCTGATCGCGCACCTGGTCGATGCACTGTGGCTCGTCGTTCCCGACATCCGTTCGGCCGGACTTGCCTTGCGGTGGACCGATCTGGCGGCACCGATCGGCCTGGGTGCGCTGTGGCTTCTCGTCTTCCTCGGTCGCCTGCGCGGCATGGAGGGCGCCTATGGCTGAGTCCGCCCGCAGGCCCTTCGGTCACGAGCCAGCCTCGATCGCAGGGCGTCCGATTCGCAATGCCGCGGCCATCCTGCTGGCAACCGTACTGATCGTGGGCGTCGTTCTGCATTGGAGCTTGCGTCATGAGGTGGCTCCCGATCAGGCGCGCGTGGCCGCGCGGCAAGGCCCGATCCCGCCCTTACCGCGCCTGCAAGCCCATCCCACTGAGGATCTGACGAGCATGAGGGCCGCGCAGGAGGCACTGCTCACCCACTATGCGTGGCTTGATTCCGCACACGGCGCCGCGCGGATACCGATCGAGCGGGCCATGGCAATCTACGCCCGCCAGCAGGCGCCGCCGCCATGAGCGGGCGCCTCTACCATCGATGGCGCGCGCGCTGGGCCGTGGGCCTGCTCGCCCTGAGCGGCTGTGTCTGGGCGCATACCCTCGTGCGGGCGCCCGCCGATCTGCTGGGCCGGGTTGGATTCGACCAGGAGCTGGGTGCGCTCGTGCCGCAGCAGGTGATGTTCCGGGACACGCATGGCGCCAGCGTGCGCCTGGGCAGCGTGCTGGCCAGCAGGCCGACTTTGCTGGTACCTGCTTATTATCGCTGTACCAACCTTTGCAGCGTGGTGCGGGCAGGCGTTGCCAATGCGGTGGCGGGCAGCGGATTGCACCCGGGGCGCGATTTTGCCGTCGTATTGGTGAGCTTTGATCCGCGCGAATCAACGCAGGATGCTCGGGATGCGCAGCAGCTCGACGCGCACGCCCATCCCGATGCGGATGTCACGAGCTTTCAGTATCTGACGGGTCCGCAGGATTCCATCACGGCGCTGATGCGCAGCATCGGCTTTCGCTATATCTACGACGCCCGCAATGATCAATTCGATCATGACGCGGGCATCGTGTTGCTGACGCCCGGGGGCCAGGTCGCCCAGTATTTCTTTGGCGTCCAATTTCAGCCCGAAGCGTTGCGCCTGGCGCTGGTGAACGCCGCGCACGGACGCATCGGCACTTTCGTCGATCACCTCCTGTTGCTGTGCTGTGACTACGATGTGTCCACAGGTCGCTACAGCGTCACGATCCAGCACGTCATGCGGGTGCTGGGGATCGCCACGGTGCTCGCGCTGGCGGCACTGGTGCTATTTCTGCGCGGTCGCACCCAGGACCGGCCTCGATGAGCGACTTCACCTGGCTGCTGACTCAGGCCTCCAGTCTTGCACCCGAGGTGGATGCGCTGTTCTGGTTCATGGTGGTCCTCTGCGGCACCGTGGCGCTGGGCGTGATCTGCGCCATCGTCTATTTCTCGATCCGCTATCGCCGCGGCAGCGATGCGGACCGCAGCGGTGAGCCCGCGCAGAGTCTGCCGGTGGAGCTGACCTGGACACTGATCCCGGGCGTGTTGTTCACCGGCGTTTTCATCTGGAGCCTGTTCTTGTTTGTGAAGATGCACACGCCTCCCGCCGATTCCCAGACCATCTATATCGTTGCGAAACAGTGGATGTGGAAGGCACAGCACCCCGGCGGCCAACGGGAGATCAACACTCTGCACGTGCCATTGGGCGTGCCGATCCGCCTCACCATGACCTCCCAGGATGTCATCCACAGTTTCTACGTGCCGGCGTTTCGCGTTAAACAGGACGTCCTGCCAGGGCGCTATACGCAACTGTGGTTCATGGCCACGAAGCTCGGCCACTACGAACTGTTTTGCGCCGAGTACTGTGGCCTGGATCACTCCCGGATGGGCGGGCAGATCGTGGTGCTGCGCCCGTCCGCATTCGCGCAGTGGCTCGAGGGTCATGCGGGACCTGCTACCCTGGCCGCCCAGGGTGCAGCGCTGTATCGCGCGCACGGCTGCAGCGGCTGCCATGGCGCCAACGCTTCCATCCACGCGCCGGACCTCAATGGACTGTACGGGCGCCCCGTCCATCTGGCGAATGGTACGCAGGTGATCGCCGATGACCGCTACATCCGCGATTCGATACTGCTTCCCGATCAGCACGTCGTGGCCGGCTACCAGGCTCTCATGCCCTCCTTCGCGGGGCAGCTGAGCGAAGAGGACCTGCTGGCCATCATCGCCTATCTCAAAGCCCGTTCGGAGAGCTCCCATGAGCACGATTGAGGGGAGCTTCTGGAGCCACGACTACGGGTTGCGGGCGTGGCTGACCACGCGCGATCACAAGCGCATCGCGATCCTCTACGCGCTCGGCATCACCTTCTATTTCTTCCTGGGCGGGGCCGCCGCGACTCTGATCCGGCTCAACCTCGTCGAACCCACCGGTGCTCTGCTCAGCGCCGAAAACTACAACAAGGCCTTCACCTTTCACGGCGTCGTCATGGTGTGGTTCTTTCTGATTCCGTCGATTCCCACCACCCTCGGCAATTTCCTCCTGCCGCTGATGATCGGGGCGCGGGATGTTGCCTTCCCACGCCTGAACCTGGCGAGCTGGTATCTGTACATGCTCGGCGGCCTGTTCGCCGTTGCGGCCCTGTTGGCAGGCGGGGTGGATACCGGCTGGACCTTCTATACGCCTTTCTCCACGATGTTCTCCAATACCAACGTCTATCTGGTGGTCATCGGCGTCTTCGTCACCGGCTTCTCCTCGATTCTCACCGGAGTGAATTTCATCGTCACCATCCATACCCTGCGCATGCCGCGCCTGACCTGGTTCCGGTTACCCTTGTTCGTGTGGTGCATGTACGCGGTCAGTCTGGTCATGGTGCTTGCCACCCCGGTGCTGGCGATGACGCTGGCGCTGATCGCGCTGGAGCGTCTCGCGCACCTGGGCATCTTCGATCCGGCACTCGGTGGTGATCCGCTGCTGTTCCAGCATCTGTTCTGGTTCTATTCGCATCCGGCCGTCTACATCATGATCCTGCCCGCGATGGGGGTGGTGAGCGAGATCATTCCGTGTTTTGTGCGCCGGCGCATATTCGGTTACCGCTTCATGGTCTACTCGATCCTTGCGATCACGGTGATCGGCTTCATGGTTTGGGGACATCACATGTTCGTGGCAGGACAATCCATGTACGCCAGCCTGCTGTTCTCCATCCTAAGCTTTGTAGTGGCGGTTCCTTCCGCCATCAAGGTGTTCAACTGGACCGCAACGCTGCGCAAGGGCGACATCAGTTTTGAAGCGCCGATGCTCTATGCTCTGGGTTTCATCGGTCTGTTCATGCTCGGAGGTCTCACCGGGTTGATGCTGGCCGCCCCGGCACTCGACATTCCTTTGACCGACACCTATTTCGTGGTCGCACATTTCCACTACGTGATGGTCGGCGGCTCGGTGATGGCCTATCTGGGTGGCATCCACTACTGGTGGCCGAAAATCACCGGCAAGCTGTATTCGGAAGGCTGGGCGCGCGCGGCGGCGATTCTCATGTTTTTCGGCTTCAACCTGACCTTCTTTCCGCAGTACATTCTGGGTTATGAAGGGATGCCGCGGCGCTATCACGCCTATCTGCCGCATTTTCAGGTACTCAATGTGCTCTCCTCCGCGGGTGCTTCGATCCTGGCGCTGGCCTACCTGTTGCCCGTCGCCTATCTGCTGTGGTCGCTGCGGGCGGGGAGAGCAGCCGGAAACAATCCCTGGCAGGCCCGCGGCCTTGAATGGCAGACCACTTCACCGCCACCGCAGGAGAATTTCCTCAGCGCCCCCACGGTGGGTGAAGCCTATGCCTACGACGAGGCCGCGCCGTGACTGCTGCCACCGACGCGGCGTGCGCGCCGGACGCCGACGTCCACGAGCAGTACGATGATGCCACTCAGCAGCGCGAAGCGGCGACGCTGGGCATGTGGGTGTTCCTATCCACGGAAATCCTGTTCTTCGGCGTCCTGTTCGCGAGCTACACCATATTGCGGATTCTGTATCCACAGGGCTTCGCGGCGGCCAGCCGCCACACGGACATGCTGCTCGGAACCATTGAGACGGCAGTCCTGCTCACCAGCAGCAGCCTTATCGCCCTCGCCGTCCGCGCCGTACGCCTCGACCAAAACCGCGTTGCGGCATGGCTCCTGGCCGCCACCGCCACACTCGGCCTCAGCTTCCTGGTGATGCATGGATTCGAATACTACAAGGAATACACCGAGCATCTCATTCCGGCGATCGACTTCATGCAACCCGGTCCGCACTCGCATGCCATAGAGCTGTTCTTCTGCCTGTATTACTGCATCACGGGCTTCCACTCACTGCATGTCGCCATCGGCGTGGTGGTGATATCGGCGCTCGCGGTACGCGTCTGCCGTGGCGCCTACGGAGCACACCGCTACACCTATCCGGAACTGACGGCTCTGTATTGGCATCTGGTGGACATCGTGTGGGTCTTTGTCTACCCCCTGCTTTATCTGGTGGACCGCTCCGGATGAGCGCCGCCGCCGCAAAGTCCGACGGCACCCGGCCGGTCACGCCCGTCAGCCGCTATCTATGGGTATTGGCGGCCTTGCTCACCCTGCTGGCGCTTACGGCGGGCAGCGCACTGCTGAAACTCGGATCGCTCAATACCGTCCTCAACCTCGCGATCTCGTTTGCCAAGACTTCGCTCGTCATGAGCATCTTCATGCATTCGACACAGGGGCGCCGCCTGACCTTCATGGTCTCGCTGCTGGGCTTCATCTGGCTGGCCATACTGATCTGCTTCGCACTGTCGGACTTCACCACACGCGCAGTGATCCCCGCGCCCTGGTAATCCGGTCAGGCAGGCCGATGGTGCGCCATCATCAGCCTGCTATTTCGGGCGCGGGTCCGTCAGCTGCGCATCGGGCTCGGTGCTGCCCGGGCGTAGCATCGTGACTTTCGTTGCCAAGGCGCGCGCCGCGTTCCGGACCTCCTCATGCAAGGCTGCGTCGCTGTCGAAAGCCTCATGGCTCGTTGCATACGGACCGTAGTAGCCAATATATCGATCGATCGCCGCTGCCTCACCGGCCTGCAGCAGACGCATGTCAGCGAACCAATCCACCAGCTGGCGCCGCAACGTCTCAGCGCCGGCTGCATCCCCATGAACCACCACGGCAAAGGCGCGCCCCGCCAGGTGACGCGGATAGGCCCATCCCGCCAATTCCAACGCTTTGGCTCGCGCGGGATCCTTGCCCTGTGTGGAGGTCGGGTCAGGATTGCCGCCGTCCGCACAGACCAGCCGATCCATCAGCAGTTTCAGCACACTCGGTGCCTGATACCAATAAACGGGAGTGATGAGCATGACGCCGTGGGCGGCGACAAAGCGCGGATACAGCTCGCTCATCCAGTCATTGACCTGCGTCAGCGAGTGGTTCGGGTAACACGAGCAGGGCCAATGGCACAATGGCATTGCGGTCGACACACACGCCTTGCAGGGCCATATGCGCCGCCCGTATTCAGAGGTCTCGTGACTCAGATCCAGCTGGTCAACCTCGATGGAGCAGGCTTGCAGTTCCGTGCGCGCCAGCTGCGTCATCCGGAACGTCTTCGACATCTCTCCGGGGCAGGTCTCATCACTGCGGGCTGACCCACAGATGAGCAACACGCGGCTTTTCGACCCTGCGCTTCGCTGCTGCTCGGCCGCCTGGGCGATGGCAGCGCGCGTCGCGAGCCATTCCACCGAGATTTCATAGGTGGGATCGGCGAAGCCATTACCGGCGGGCACCGTACGCGGACTCTTGCGGCTTGCCGCATATCCGGACCAGGCCGCCTCAATGAGCTGTTCGATCTGTGTCTTCAGGGGTTCGAAAGCCGGATCATAGAACTGCTCGCGGAACCGTCGCGCAAATTCCTCACGGCTCAAGCGGGTATCACCCTGGCCCTTTCGAATGTTGATGGGTGCCTGTCGGCCCGCAGGATTAGCCATGGCCGACTTGATCTTTGACGGTGCTATGGGGCGTTGTGCCCAGCAGGTGCGTCAATGTTGTCAGCAATGCGCCCATATCTTCAATCTGCACGCGATAGTCCGGATCGTCACCATAAAGGGCACTTTCGGGCATGCTCGGATCGAATGCGTCACTCGGCTCCTGAATGACGGCGATGCCACCGGCCGCGTGGATGGCGCGCAGCCCGGCCGTCCCATCGCCATCATCGCCGGTCAGGACCACACCAATCACCCGGTCCTTGTAGACCTTGGCCGCCGATTCGAAGAGCGGATCGGCAGCAGGACGTGAATTACGAACCGTGAGTGTCGCCTCCAGCCCCAGCATGCCGGGTGCGGCGACAATCAGTTGCGCATCCGGCGGAGCGATATAGAGATGACCGGGCAACAGCGCCGCCCCCTGAGTTGCGTATGACACCGGCAGCGCGGCCCGCGCGCCGATAATTTCGGCGAGTATCCGGGGACCGTCCGGTGCACTGTGCAGGACCGCGGCGACGGCGACCGGCAGATCGGGCGACAAAGAGCGCGCAATCGTGGAAATGGCCTCCAGTCCGCCACGGGACGCGCCGATCACCAGAATCCCGCGGGCCGCCTGAAAGCCGAGTTGCTCATCGTCGCGACCAGCCTCTTGGTGTATCGGATTCATGGATGTGAGTCCTGACCGAGTGCTGGACGCCTGGCCGTTGCGACGAGGGTGCGGGCAACCTGCACCACACGTTCTACCGAGATTCCGAGGTTCTTCAGCACCACAGGGCCGGGGGCGGAAGCACCAAACCGATCCAGACCGATGGCAACTCCGTCTCGTCCTATATACTTGTACCAACCCAGAGTCGCTCCCGCCTCCACTGATATCGTCGGCGTTGCTCGCGCGAACAGCGCATTCTTGTAAGTGGATGCCTGCTCTTCGAACAATTTGAAACTGGGCATTGAAATGACGGCGGCCTGAATGTCCTGTTGTCGCAGCAGCCTTGCGGCCTCCAGAATCAGGTGAACTTCGGCCCCGGTGGCCACCAGGATGAGATCCTCGCCCTCGACCAGCTTATAGGCGCCCCGCGGGACTCCCTCGAATACCCGATATTTATCGCGGTCCAGTACCGGAAGATCCTGGCGACTCAATGCCATGAAGCTCGCCGCCTTGCGCTCCAGTGCCAGCTGCCAGCACGCTGACGTCTCATTCGCGTCTGCCGGTCGAAAATCCGTCAGCTGCGGAATACTGCGCAAAGCCATGAGATGTTCGACGGGCTGATGGGTCGGACCATCCTCGCCCAAGGCGACCGAGTCGTGCGTAAAGATGTACAAGGAATGCGAGCTTTGCAGTGCCCCCATGCGAATGGCTGAACGGCAATAGTCGGAAAACGTGAAGAATGTCGAGCCAAACGGAATAACCCCACCGTGCGCCGCCATCCCGTTCACGATTGCCATCATCGCAAACTCACGTACGCCGAAGAACACATTGCGGCCCCACGGGTGAACGTGAAAACTGACCGATTCCTTGAATATCGTCTTCGTTGAAGTCGTCAAGTCGGCGGCGCCGCCCAACAGTTCCGGCAGCGCCTGTGCGAGCGCCTCAATTACCTGACCGCCGGCCGTGCGAGTCGACAGCGGCTTGCTGGTGCTGAACGTGGGCAGCGCGGCGCGCCAACCTTCCGGCAAACTGCCAGCTGTGACGCGATCGAATTGCGCGGCGTGGTTTGGATGCAAACGCTTGTAGGTGTCGTACGCGCGCTGCCACTCATCCTGGGCGCGTCGGCCCTTGTCGACTGCCTGGGCCCACAGGCCTCTGGCCGCCTCGGGCACCAGGAACGGCGGTTCCTCCGGAAAGCCCAGGTGACGCTTTGTTTCCCGAGTGCCCTGCGGACCCAACGGCTCACCATGTGCGGCACTGGTGCCGGCCTTGGGCGAACCGTAGCCGATGACCGTCTGCACGCAGATCAGGGACGGCTGGGTCGTTGCGGCCCGCGCCGCCCGCAACGCGGCACGCAAGCCGTCGAGGTCATTGCCATCGGAAACGGTCTGTACGTGCCAGTGGTAACTGCGAAAACGCGCCGGCACATCTTCGGTGAAACTCAGGCTGGTCGGCCCATCCAGTGACACCGAATTACTGTCGTAGAAGACGATCAATTTCCCCAGACCCAGCGTCCCGGCGAGCGAGGCTGCTTCGTGCGAAATCCCCTCCATGAGATCGCCATCGCCACACAGCACATACGTGTGGTGGTCGACGGGAACACGCTCGTCGTGGAGGTTATAGACGGCCGCGAGGTGAGCTTCCGCAACGGCGAGCCCGACGGCCTCGGCAAAACCCTGCCCCAAGGGGCCGGTCGTCACCTCGACGCCGGGTGTTTCGCCGTGTTCGGGATGTCCGGGAGTGTGGGAACCCCACTGGCGGAACTGTTGCAGTTGTGACATCGGCAAATCGTATCCGGTCAAATGCAGGGCTGCGTACAGCAGCGCGGACGCATGTCCGTTGGACAGGACGAAGCGATCCCGATTCGACCACAGCGGATCGAGGGGATTGAACTTCATCGTCTCGTGAAAGAGCAGATAGGCAATCGGCGCGCAGCCCAGCGGCGCCCCCGGATGGCCGCTCTTCGCCTTCTCGACCTGATCGACGGCCAGGAACCTCAGAGTATTGATTGCCAGCTGGTCGTGCTCATCACCGTGAGATGTGTTCATCACGATTTGATCCAGGAATCGAGCCGGAAGCCCGAATGACGCTCCGAGCGGAACGGACACAGGCCCAGACTGTGCCTCAGTATGTCGTGCACCCGATCCCCGTGCAGAAGATGATTGGGACTCTCGCCCAGCCAATGCCCCGCCATGAACTCACCGTCGGCCACCAGACGAGCCGCCAGACTCGCTGCAATCCGCGCCAGTTCTTCGGCCGAAAAGAAGTAGCCGATTTCGCTGAACACGATCAGGTCCAGCGGCACATCGGGAACGAACGTGCGCAGATCGGCGCAGACAACCTCCACGTTGGGTTGATCAACGCAGTGCAGCTTGGCCTGTTCGACGGCACTCGGCGCAAAGTCACAGGCAATCACCCGCTTGGCCATGCCGCCCAGTTGCTGGGTCAGGACCCCCACCGAGCAGCCCGGTTCGTACACGGTTCCGTAGGCGGCCATGCGCAGCGCGGTGATGATGGCCCGATGGCGATTGAGCTCGTAAGCACTGTCCTCGTACGACCAGGGATCCCGCCCGCTGCGATAACGCGCTTCAAAGGCCTCGGCAGACAGTTCGGTCCGGTTCATGACACGCGTGCCTCCGCCGCTGGCGATTCAGCGCTGACTGGGCCAATTATTTGGCGGTTGTCGGCCGATTCATGTCAGGCGGAAGCCGCGATTCCTGTGAGACATTCGCACCGGTCCTGCTGAGAAATGCACGCTTGGACGCATTGCAATATCGGTGCAGCGTGGTTGGCAACCCCCGCGACGCCTGCTGTGCCAGAATGGCCCGCAATCGCCAACGGGGGGAATCTTGGACAATATATTCGCCAATCCGGCGCCGCTGGGCCTCATGGGATTTGCCGCGACGACCTGGCTCCTGAGCATGATCAACGCCGGATGGTACGGCAAGGAAAGCATGCCGCTGGTGCTGGCCATGGCGCTCGCGTTCGGTGTCATTCGTCGCTTACGTCCGGACCTTTGGGGGCGCCGCACCGCCGACATTCGTGGGCTGGTATCTGTTTCTGTGGGGGCTGTTCACGTTCTATATGTGGATCGCCTCGTTTCGCCACAACACGGCCCTGCAGTTCGTCTTCCTGACGCTGTGGATCACGTTCCTGCTGCTGGCCTGCGGCGATTGGTTTGGCGTCCACGCATTGCACACCGCTGGCGGCTACACCGGCCTGGCTTGCGCCTGCTTCGCGGCCTACCTGTCGGCTGCGGAAATCATCAATGCCGACTATGCCCGAACCGTGCTGCCCATCGGTGCGCAAAGTTCGTGAGTCAAAATATCCATGAAGAAACTGAAACACGAAGCAGAACTGTTCAAGCTGGCATTGCACAGCGGCATTGAATACGCCGAAGGCCGCAAGGCCGTCGAGTTCGAGCCGACCGACTCAGCCAGCGACAAGGCGCTGTACGTGTACCGTCTGCTCGTGCATGACAAGGTCATCTCGCCGCTGCCCGAAGACCAGGTCAGCGAGAAGACCATTCGGCATCGCCTTGCCCTGTGGTATGCGCACAAATTGCCTGACGGACATCCGCTGCTGTCATAGCCACTTCAGTGGCTGACTTCGAGAACGATTTTCCCGCCGGTGTGTCCACTGCGATTCAGCTGCCATGCCTGGGCGGCATCCGCGAGGGGCAGGCGCTTATCGATGTTGACGCGGAACTGTCCGTGATCGGCCAATTCAGTCAATTCACCCAGGAACTCGCCCGTCACGGGACCGGTGATTGCGCAGCGGATGCCCGCAGCCGCACACTGCGCGGCGGGTGGCGGGACACGCGCCGCGAAGACCAGCATCCCCCCGGGCTTGATGGCGCGGATGGCGCGGATGCCGCTGGCAGGGTCAACCGTGTTCAGCACCACATCGAGGTTCTTGAGTGAATCCTCGAAGTGCGCACGGTGATAATCGATGATTTCATCTGCGTGCAAGGAATGCAGCAGCGCATTGTGGTTCGGGGAAGCGGTCGCTATCACGTAGGCACCGCGCGCCTTCGCGACCTGCACCGCCGATGAACCCACACCGCCGGCCCCACCCTCAATGAGGACACGTTGACCCGGTTGGACGTTGCCCACCGTCACCATCGCCCGCCACGCTGTTTCGCCGACCACCGCAATGCCCGCCGCTTCTTCAAATGACATGTGGACCGGCTTCAAGGCCACTGCACGCACCGCGGCGATGGCGTACTCGGCATAGGCGCCACCCGTCGCAATGGCAATGACGGACTGACCCGTGCGCCATGCGCCAGACTGCGGTCCGACCGCATCAATGACGCCGGCCAGGTCCCGGCCCGGTATCGCACGGCTGCCCGGCGCAGCCCCTTCGGCCAGCTTCCAGTCGACGGGATTGACGGAGGCGGCCCGCACAAGAATACGGACCTGTCCGGCCTGGGGCACCGGGATCGGCACCGTTTCGACATGCAGCTCATCGTTGGACACCACTACCGCGCGCATGGTGTCCGCGGCCCATGCCATCGGCTGCACCAGTTGGCACAGCAATACCGCCAGCAGCGAATACTTCATCGTATCTCCATGGAATGTCATCCCAGTAAGCCCGCGCCACCCGCTGTCGGCAAGTACCCGCGGCGGAAACTGCAAAAAAATAGATAAATTCGCTAGGATGGGGCACATCGGAGGTTCGAATCATATGGCGACATTTGTGCTGGTCCATGGTGCCTGGCATGGCAGCTGGTGCTGGAAGCGCGTCCGCAGTGCGTTGCAAAAGCTGGGGCATGAGGTCTTCACGCCGACCCTCACCGGTGTCGGAGAGCGCTCGCACCTGCTCGCGCCCGGCGTGGACCTGCAGACGCACACGATGGATGTGCTTAATCTGATCGAATGGGAACAGTTGACGGACCTGGTGTTATGCGGTCATTCCTATGGCGGTATGGTGGTCACCGGCGTTGCGGACCGGATTCCAGAGCGCATCCGTGCGCTGGTATACCTGGATGCCTTCGTACCGGAGCACAATCAGGCGCTGGTACAGTTCGCCCCGATCGCAGCGGACCAGCTGATCGATGGTTGGCAGTGCAAGCCCATCAGCGCGGAGACATTTGGCGTGAACCTCGCCGATCGGGCCTGGGTCGATCGCCAATGCACCGTTCAGCCAGTCGCGTGCTTTCGCCAGCCCGCGCAGTTGACGGGCGGCGTGGCGCAGATCGAACGCATCGCCTATGCCTTTGCGTCAGGCTGGGCCGGCGATCAGTCGCCCTTCTATCCGTTCTACCAGCAGGCGCAGTCCCGAGGCTGGGCAACCCGCAAAATTGACTGCGGTCATGATGCCATGCTGGACCAGCCCGAGGCCGTCACCGCCTTACTGATCGGTAGCCTTTGACGCAAGGTAGCTGTCCAGGGCCTCCGCGACTTTTTGCATCGCCGCCCGGGTGGGGTGAAAGGGCGGGATGGATTCGCCGGCTTCCCGGCCCGCGCCGAGCACCCACGGATCGCTTGCGCAGGCGCCGTGCATACGGCTCAGCGCCGCAACGTCGACCAGGCCCGAACGGGTCTGCTTGGCCACCGTGCGGGTGACATCAGCCAAACGGGTGGCGACGCTGCGCATGAGATCGGCCCGTGCGACCGTCAGCGCCACGCGCGCACAGGTCCCCTGCTCCGGCAGCACCGTGAAGTAGGTGACGAAGATCACTTGCGCTTCTGGACTCTTCAAGCGCACTTGATTGACGATCTCGCGCAGCGAATCCGCCAGCGATTTGAAGCGCTCGTTGACCACCTCATCCGGCCGCACCTGGCAGTGCAGGGATCCGGTGCAGCTCATGGCGATGAGATTCGCCATGTAGTAGACGTCGTTGCCGCCGATGGTCACCGTGACCCATTGCGTCTGTGCCGTCACGGCATCCAGCTGGGCGGGCAGACCGAACTGACCGGCGCGCAGCACATCATGAGTGGTGGCCCCCGAGCAGGTCGCATCCACCAAAGACAGTCCGCGCCTGGCGGCGAGCAGGTGCGCATAGTTTTCAGCCGAGCGCGCGCAACGAGCGGGACTGCCAGACGCGACAGGCGCAATCCCCGGACCAGCCGCGTACGAGCTGCCCAGCGCTACGTACTGCGCCGTCGCGGTGGCATCGGCGGCTTGGGCCAAGCGCTGCGGGAGGGTGGCCGCCGCCATCAGTGCGCACAGGGCGAACCCTGCGCGGGGCAATCCAATCTTCTGCCAGATGTGAGATATCATCCATAACCCCTTGTTTTAACTTTATTTAAAAGAGCGTTGCCTCAATCTTGTCACCTGGGTCAACGTACCCGGCCATCAACCGTTACTATTTGATACATCAACCGTGTGGATGGTCTCCAACTATGTTCGAGTTGTCACTGAAAGCAGCTGATTTAGGCCTTGGCGTGCGCAGCGGGGTGCTCGCGGTGCTCGCCGTCACCCTGAGCGGCTGTGTGGCGCAGGTGGGGGTCGTGGGCCCGGCGCGTGCCACGTATTACGCACCGGCGGTTGAAGTCCAGGTGCGGGAGGCGCCGCCGCCGTTGCCGGATGATGAGCAGCCGTCCTGCCCCGAGGACGGCTACCTGTGGACCCCGGGCTATTGGGCCTGGGCCGGAGCGGCCTATTACTGGGTGCCGGGAACCTGGGTGCAGCCGCCGCGCGTGGGCGTGCTGTGGACGCCCGGATATTGGGGCTTCGTGGGCGGCGTGTACGCGTTTCATACCGGTTACTGGGGACCTCACGTCGGATTCTACGGCGGGGTCAATTATGGCTTCGGTTATACCGGCGTCGGCTTTGCCGGCGGCGCCTGGCAAGGCAATCACTACGCGTATAACCGCGCCGTCACCAATGTGAATGTGACGGTGATCCACAACACCTACAACACGACCGTCATCAACAATGTCACGGTAAACAAGGTCAGCTACAACGGCGGCGCCGGCGGCATTGCCGCGGCCCCGTCGGCGCAGGAGCGGCAGTTCGCGCACGAACAGCACGTCGCCCCGACGCCCGTGCAGCTGCAGCACCGACAGCAGGCAGCGCAGAATCCGGCGCTGTTCGCGCGCGCCAATGGCGGCCGTGCGGGCATTGCGGCTACCTCACGACCCGCGGCCTTCAAGGCGCCGGCGCAGGCTCGCAAGCCGAAGAAACCGAAGGACGAGAAGGACGGCGGTCACTGACCCGTTGGCACGCAGATACTCCTCTAGGGATGTTCGGGCTTGTCGGCCCGGATATCCGCCGAGGTCGGCAGCTGCGCGGCATTCCAGCCTCCGCCGAGGCCCTCGATGAGCTGGACACTGGCCGTCAATTGCTGCAAACGCAGGGTCACGCCGGTCTGCTGACTCGAAAAATAAGATGTCTGGGCGGTGATCACATCCAGATAGGGATCCAGTCCCAGCTTATAGCGGTCGGTCGCGAGATTGACGTAGCGCTGCGAGGAGGCAATCGCGAGGTCTTCCTGCCGGATCTCCTGTGACAGGATCCGCAGCGAGGCCAGATTGTCTTCGACCTGCTGGAAGGCAGTCAGTACGGTCTGGCGGTAGGTCGCCACCGCCTGATCGTAGGCCGCGCGATATTGCGCGACCGTGGCACTGCGCAGGCCGCCATCAAAAATCGTCTCCGACAGCGACGGTCCCACCGACCAGAAGCGGGCCGGCCAGGTCAGCCAGTGCGCTGCGTTGGTGCTCTCGAAGCCCGCCGACGCGCTCAGTGTCAGCGTCGGGAAGTAGGCGGCCTCGGCCACTCCGATCTGGGCATTGGCCTGGGCCATCAGCCGTTCATCGGCCGCGACGTCCGGGCGCCGTTCCAGCAGCTGCGAAGGCACCCCCAGCGGAACCGCTGGTGGCGCTACGGTGAGCGTGGCCGCAGGCACCGCAAAGCTCGACGCCGGCTGTCCCACCAGTACGGCGATGGCATGCTCGTACTGCGCCCGCGCGATACCCAGATTGGTGGCCTGGGCCTGCGTGGTCTGCAACTGCACCTGCGCCTGCGCCACTGCCTCGTCGGAACCAATGCCGGTTTCGAACTGCGCGCGGTTGTAATCCAGTGACTCGCTGTAGGCCTTGACGGTTGCATCGGTGAGCACGATGAGCCGGTCCTGGCTGCGCAGCTGGAAATAGTCCACCGCCAGTTCGGCCTCAGCGGTCAGTTGCGCGTTGGCCAAGTCTGCGGCACTGGATTGGGCCGCCGCGATATTGCCCTTGACCAGATTCCGCACCCTGCCCCACAGATCCGGTGTCCAGGAAGCATCAAAGGGCAGCGAGAACTCGTTCCCCGTGGAGGGTCCGAGCGTTGCCGATCCGGCCGACGCCGCGCCAATGGCCGGCTGATGGCTGCGAGTGACACTGGCGCCCACCGTCAGTGTCGGCCAGTACTGGGCCTGCGCCTGCCGCACCAGCGCCCGCGCCTGCATGAAACTCGCATAGGCCGCCGCGACCGTCTGGTTGGAGGATTTCACTTTTTCCTCCAGCGCGTTCAACTGCGGATCGGCGAACAGTTCCCACCAGTTGCCGCGGATCGTTGCATCCTGAGGCACCGCGACCTTCCAGCCATCGGTGTCCTTGAACTGGGCGGCCGTCAGCTCCTTGTAGGCCTGTGGCACCTCGGTGCCGGGCCGATGATAGGGAGGGCCCACGGTGCAGCCGCCCAGCACCGCGAGCACCGTCAGTTGCACAAGCCGGCTTCGCATCTTGTTCACGTGAATTGTGCCTCGGTTGCCGGCGCACGATGTCGGGAAGCCCACCACACGCTGAATCGGTCCATGTACAGATACACCACCGGCGTCGTGTACAGCGTCAGCATCTGGCTCACGATGAGTCCGCCGATGATGGCGATGCCCAGCGGCCGCCGCAGTTCCGATCCGGTGCCCGTGCCAAAGGCCAGCGGAATGGCGCCGAACAATGCCGCCATCGTCGTCATGAGAATCGGACGAAAACGCAGCATGCAGGCTTCAAAGATTGCGTCCTCGGTTTTCATGCCCCCGGCACGCTCCGCCTGGAGCGCGAAATCGATCATCATGATGGCGTTCTTCTTGACCAGCCCGATCAGCAGCACCACGCCGATGATGGAGATGACATTCAGATCCTCCCGGAACAGGATCAATGCCAGCATCGCCCCGACGCTGGCCGGCGGCAGGCTGGAAATGATCGTCAGCGGATGCACGAGGCTCTCGTAGAGCACGCCCAGCACGATGAATACCGACAATAGTGCCGTGAGCACCAGGATGGGTTCGGTACGCAGTGACTGCTGATAGGCCTGCAATGTGCCTGCAAAGAAGCCGCGGATGGAGCTGGGTGCGCCCAGCCGCGCCTGCATGCGGTCAATGCTGGCGGTGGCCTCGCTCAAGGAGACATTGGGCGCCAGGTTGAACGAGGCGGTGACCGAGGGAAACAGTCCCGTATGGTTGATGGCCAGAGCGGTCGTGGTCGGATAACCCGTGGCCACCGCCGACATCGGGATTGCCCCGCCGCCGGCCGTGGGCAGATACAGATATTTGAGACCCTCAGGCCCCTGCGAGAACTGCGGTGCGACTTCGAGCACCACGTAGTAATAGTTCAGCGGCTTGTAGATCACCGACACTTCGGCCTGCCCGAACGCCCCGTACAACGCGGAATCCAGCTGCTGCGTCGTGAGGCCGAAGCGCGCGGCGGTCACGCGATCGTAATTCAGCATTTCATCCAGGCCGCCATTCTGCTGGTCGGAATTGACATCCTGAAACCCCGGCAGCTTCGCCATCTGCTCCACCAGGATCGGGCCCCACTTGATCAGGTCCTGCACATTGTCGGACTCCATGGTGTACTGATACATGGCATTGCTCGAACGGCCACCGATGCGCAGATCCTGATTCGCCTGCATGTAGACCGACGCCACGGGGAGCCGGTTGAGCTTCGGCCGCAGGCGGTTGATGACCTGCGCGGCACTGACCTTGCGCTGGTTGAGCGGCTTCAGGGAAGTGAAGACATTTCCGGTATTGGTGGCACCACCGCCGGTAAACCCGATGACGTTGGCGACGGCCGGGTCGGCGTTCACCACGGCTTCGATCCTGCGGATGGAATCCTCCATGACCCCGAAGGAGGTATCCTGCCGCCCGCGTACGCCGCCGCCGAGCAAGCCGGTGTCCTGCTGTGGGAAGAAGCCCTTGGGGATCACGATGACCAGGGCCACATTGAGTGCGACCGTACACAGCAGCGCGCTGAGCGTGAGGCGTGGGTGCGCGAGTACCCAGTGCAGACTGCGGCGGTAGAAGGCCAGCAGCCGGTCGAACGTCGATTCGCTCAGACGATAGAAGCGTCCATGCTTTTCTTCCTTGCTGTGGCGCAGAAGGTAGGCGCACATCATGGGCGTCAGCGTCAACGACACGATCATTGAGACGATGATGGCCGCGGACAAGGTCACCGCGAACTCGCGAAACAGCCGGCCGACGATGCCGCCCATCAGCAGCAGCGGAATGAACACCGCGACCAGCGAAATGCTGATGGTGAACACCGTGGAGCCGATTTCCTCGGCGCCCTTGAGCGCCGCGGCCATCGGCTTCATACCCGCTTCGACGTGGCGCGTGATGTTCTCCATGACGACGATCGCATCATCCACGACGAAGCCCGTGGCGATGGTCAGCGCCATCAACGACAGGTTGTCGATGCTGTAGCCGAACAGGTACATCACCCCGAAGGTGCCGATCAGGGACACCGGCATGGCGATACCGGGAATGAAGGTCGAGCGCAGGTTGCGCAGGAACAGGAACACGACGATCACCACCAGCAAGGTGGAAGTCAGCAGCGTGCGCTCCACTTCGTTCACCGAGGCGCGAATGGTGGTCGTGCGATCGAGCACCGTCGTGATGTTGATGCCGCTGGGGATGGAGGCCTTGATGATGGGCAGCGCGGCCCGAATGTTATCGACGGTCTCGATGATGTTGGCGCCGGGCTGGCGGAAGATGATCAGCATTACGGCGCGTTTGCCGTTCAGATAACCGGCCGCGCGAATGTTCTGCACCGAGTCCGTGACAGCGGCGACGTCGGCCACGCGCACCGCGGCGCCCTTGCTGTATCCGACCACCAGATTGCGGTAGTCAGCCGCGGTGATGATCTGGTCGTTGGCCAGGATGTCGGCGCTGACATCGCCGTTGCTGAGCCGGCCCTTGGGAAGATGGGAGTTCTGCGCGCTCAGCACGGTCTGCAGATTGGCGATCGACAGTCCGTAATGGGCGAGCTGCGCGGGATTGGCGTCCACGCGCACCGCGGGCAGTGCGCCACCGCCCAGGTTGATCTGCCCTACCCCGGAAATCTGCGAGAGTTTCTGCTCGATCACCGTCGAGGCCGCATCGTACATCTGCGCCGGCGCGTACTTGTCCGAGGTCAGACCCAGGATCATGACCGGAGAGTCGGCGGGATTGACCTTACGGTAGGTTGGATTGCCCGGCAGGTTGGCCGGCAGGTAGGAGCGCGAGGCGTTGATGGCCGCCTCGACATCGCGCGCCGCCCCATCGATGTCGCGGCTGAGATCGAACTGCAAGGTGACCTGGGTACTGCCGAGGGAACTTGCCGAGGTCATTTCGTCGACGCCGGCGATGTGGCTGAACTGCCGCTCCAGCGGCGTGGCCACTGAGGAGGCCATGATCTCCGCACTCGCGCCGGGCAAACTGGCATTGACGGATATCGTCGGAAAATCCACCTGCGGCAGCGGCGCCACGGGCAGCACGCCGAAGGCGATGGCACCCGTGATGGCGACCGCCACGGCGAGCAGCGTGGTCCCGACCGGTCGTGCGATGAAGCGCGCTGAGGGGTTCATGAGGTTGAGTTGGCTTGCTTGCGGCCGATGCGTCGTGACAGAGCATCGAAGAAGATGTAGATCACGGGGGTCGTATACAGCGTCAGGACCTGGCTGAGCAGCAGGCCGCCCACCATGGCGATACCCAGCGGCCGGCGCAGTTCGGAGCCGGAACCGGAGCCCATTGCGAGCGGCAGCCCGGCCAGCAGTGCCGCCATGGTCGTCATGAGAATCGGCCGAAAGCGCAGCTGACACGCCTCATAAATGGCTTCCGTGGAGGTCTTGCCCTGGGTGCGCTCCGCGTCCAGGGCAAAATCCACCATCATGATGCCGTTCTTGGTGACGATGCCGATCAGCAGGATGATGCCAATCAGCGCCACCACATCCAGGTCCTGACCGAAAATCATCAGGGCCAGCAGCGCGCCGACGCCGGCCGAGGGCAGTGTCGAAAGAATGGTGACCGGGTGAATGAAGCTCTCGTACAGCACGCCGAGCACGATATAGACGGCAACCAGGGCCGCCAGCACCAGCAGAGGTTCATTCGACAGCGAGTTGGTGAACGACGCCGCCGTGCCCTGGAAACTGGCCGCCAGGCCCGGTGGCAGGTGCAGCTGGTCACGGACCTTATCGACGGCCTTGATGGCCGCGCCCAGGGAGGCGTGCGGCGCGATGTCGAACGATACGGTGATCACCGGAAACTGTCCCTGATGCGACACGGTCAGCGGCTCGGTGGTCTTCTCGAAGTGGGCAATGCTGCTCAGCGGCACCGCATTCGCAAGCGTCGAACTGGCGCTGACGGTGGTCTTCGCGCTGGAAGCGGCGCTCAGCTTGCCCGCCGGCGCCGTCAGAATGCTCGACGAGGGCGTGTACAGCGCGGTTCCGGTCAGTGCGTTGGAGCCCGCCGAGGAGGATCCGGAGGCGGCGAACGAAGCTGCCGCGGCCGATCCGGCCACTCCCGCCGAGGCATTGGCCTGGATGTAGAGGCGATTCAATGCCGTCGGGTCGTGCTGGAAGCGCGGCGCGCTTTCCAGGATCACATGGTACTGATTCACCTGCGTGTACATGGTGTTGACCTGGCGCTGGCCAAAGGCGTCGTACAAGGTGTTGTCGATCGTCGAGGGCGTGATGCCCAACCGCGACGCCGTCACCCGATCGATCACCAGGTTTTCAGCCAACCCGCCGTTCTGCTGATCGGTCGCCACGCTGGTCAGCTGCGGCAATGCCTTGAGTTTCGCGACGAACCGTTGCGTCCACAGGTTCAGCTCGTCCACGTCAGGGTCTTCCAGTGTGTACTGGT
>DATAVA010000035.1:0-90874 GCA_036267975.1 Steroidobacteraceae bacterium
CAAATAAGCCTCGGGCTGCAGATCTGCTCGAATTGCTCGACGCGCAGAAGTCGCAGGAACACTTCCTGGGCTAGCTCTGCCGTATCAGACGTGTTGCTCAGACGCGCTGCAAAAAAACGACGCAGACGCTGCCCATATTTCGCGGCGACGTCGGCGACGAAGTTCTTATTGGTCATCGGAAGCAAATCAGCTCGGCAGGCGGCCTCGTCCCTGCATTAGAGCGAGGGATACCAGAAGCAGGACCCTGTTTATTTGTCCAGGCACTTCAGTCCATGGCGGCCCCAGGAGCCAAGTGGATCACTCGAAATCACAGCCCCGCGGTGACTGACAGAAGACGCGAGTCGGCGCCGCCGGCTTGGGTAATTGCGCCAATACGGACTTGTCGATCTTGGCCACAATATGTACTTCCGGGTCCGTGACTTCCGCAATGTCGTAATGGATGGAGGGGGCGAGCACTGTTGCAATCTCGGACGCATCCAAGCGGTAGTAGGCCCGAAGCCAGTTCGACAGGCCCGCCGTGGCGTTTTTCAGCGCTTCCTCCAGTGACCCACCGACTCCGGACACCATGACGTATTGGTCATTCTCCGCCCAGGGTTGATCCAGCAATTGATCCTTGATGAGATCCACAGAGAATTCCACGTCCATCGATGTCTCGAAACCCTGTCCGGTGATCTCCCCGTCCCCCTGCTGAGCATGGCCATCACCCATCGTCAGCAGCGCGCCCGCCTGGTACACCGGCAGATACAGCGTCGTGCCTTCGCGGATCTGATTGTAGTCCAGGTTTCCGCCGAAGCGACCGAGGTCCGAGGTGCTGATGGCCTGATCCGCGAAAGGCGCAATCGCGACGGTTCCGAGCATCGGCTGGAGTTTGACTGTGAAATTCCTGAGCGCCTCGGAGGGCTGCGCCGGCGTCGCCGTACCGTGCTTGCGATCCAGATTCCAGCTGTCGCTCCAGCCATCGGTGCGGTGTTGCGGATAGCCGGCCGGCACCACGTTGGGATTCAGACCTGCGCGATATTCAAAGGCCGTGTCTCGGTTGGGCCGGATACGAATGAAGTGAACCGCAATCGTGTCACCGAGCATGGCGCCTTCGATATAGAAAGGTCCCGTTTGTCCATTACCCACCAGAGTGATATTTCCATGAGGTCCACCACCGTCCGCATCCACGGTCTGAGTGCGCACGGTATCGCCCGGAAAGATATGCAGCGCGGGCGGGTTCGCACCGGAGAACGTCCGGTAGTAGATCCGGGGTACGAAGTCATGCACCCGAGGTGCGTTGGCCGGTCGCTGCAGCGGACGATGACCCTTGAATGTGATCGGCACCTCGTACAGCGTGCCCTGGCCGGACAGGATTCCATGGTCCAAGACTGCCGCAAGATTTCCAATTGAAGTTTTCCCATCGGGTGCCAGAATCCTCAGGTGCAGGGAGCCGTCTTTGACGGTACCGGTGTAGTGGTAGAAGTATCCATCCGGCACCAGGTATCCGGATCTTCCGGTATAGCCATCCGGAGCAGACGTAAGGTTAAGGCCCGACACGTACTCCCCGCCAGAGTACTGAGTTGTGACCTCCCAGCGCCCTGAGAAGTCGTCGGGCGAGGAACCCGCTGCGAAACAGGCCTGACTGAGCAGTAGACCAAGGCTTGCTGCCAACATAAACGAAGTTCGGCTGGTCATACGCCCCCCTTTCACCGACGACTCCTTCGGACAGACAGCGAGCGCCCAATTTGGTTGCACTCGCGGGTGCAGACCGATGCGGCCAAGGGACCGCAGAGAGACTCCCGGGGTCGGCTGCGAATGTCGGCTAAGTTACCGCGAATTCGGAGCTATGCTCAGTGCCTCAGAACCGATGGACCTTCAAAAAACCAGGATCAATCCTCTAATGCAAGAGGACGACGACAGCCTACCTGACGTGGCTTTCAACTGGCCCGTCTCTACTTCTTAGGTACGATTTCGAATTGAATCATCTGGCCGGAGCTGGTCGTGGCGCTTGACATGACAGAACACGATGACGGACTTGTTGGCGACAAAACGTCCACGATCCGGTTTCGAGTAGCGAGATCCGCCCAGTCTGATCGAAGTTTAGGTCGGAAGTCGTCGTTAAAGCTGGTTATCAAATTAGCCATATTCGATTCAACCCACGCGGCCATTGTGCAAATTCTGTCGAGGTTTATTTTCTTGTCGGCTACCTTCGTTCGTCTTTTACCCATGTGTAAGCATTGCGCATTCAGCAACCCCAAGGTGCCTGTAACGTCAGATGTCGAGTCGCGACGGGTATCATTGCGGTGGCGCTTATAGTCATCGACGTTCACGTCGGTTCCTCTGTCCCCGTTGTTGTTGAGAAAGTCGTAGAGGTTGCGCGCGCTCACATTAAACGCAGCAAACATGGCGTTCCAACGAAGTTGAGTCTCCCCCTCCTCAAGGCACTGCTTTGAGTAACGGAGCATGAGGAATTCATAGAGCACGTGCTCGTTGAAGTAGTCTATGAGTTCGTCATCTGTCATAGGTCAATCAATCCAAACCGACGGCCCAACATGAGTGTCAGATTCGCATAATAGCCAGGGAGTAGCCCAGCGAGCGCTCGTGGGAGCCCGAGACAAACCCGGGTTCTCAGCCTTAGCTTCAGGGCTACTCGATTTCGGGGCCGTCCATGCCCTTCGGTCCTTGCTCCAGCCCTTTCTCCAGCCCTTTCTCCAGCCCATTCTCCAGCCCATTCTCCAGCCCATTCTCCTGACCCTTTTCCATAGGCTGCTGCGGCACCAACGACTGTTCCAATGCCAGCGCCTGGCGGTAGGCAAGCCAGCGCTCCGCCGCCTGCTGACGTTCCTCGTCCAGCGACCGGGCCGGTTCTGGGGTTTTCTCGATTGCCTTATCGGGCGCCTTTTCCGTGGCTTGTTCCTGTGCTTTCTGCTCCGCCCGCATCGCCAGCCACCGCTCCCGCCCTTCCCTCTGGAGCTGTTCGAGGGTGGGCTTCGGCGGCGTCCGTTCCCGCGCCCGCGCGAGCCTCAAATCCCGCTCGCGCTTGGCCCCCTCGAGGTTGCCGGAGACGTCGATGATCGAGGCGGTGAGTTCGCGCGATTCCCGCTCGGCCTTGCCGAGCTCCGCCGCCCTCTCCAGCCGCCGCTGCGCGGCCTCCAAGGCCTCCCGGTCGAGCCGCTTCCCGACTTCGGTCTGGATCCCCCGCCGCTCCATCCCCGACACCGCCGGCCCCAGGTGCACGGTGGGCTCGCGCTCGATCCCCTGGGCCGCGAGGCTTCGATGATCGATCCGGATCTCGTGTCCGTGTTCCAGGAGTTTCTCATTCGCCAGCACCGCCCACCGCTCGCGGATCGCCTCGATCTCCTTGCGGGCCGGCTCCAGTTCCGCCTTGCGGCG
The DNA here is from genome assembly GCA_036267975.1 of Steroidobacteraceae bacterium. Lineage (GTDB taxonomy): Bacteria > Pseudomonadota > Gammaproteobacteria > Steroidobacterales > Steroidobacteraceae > DAIDKA01. Next base: position 3,373 of record DATAVA010000035.1, read on the forward strand.
GTTCGTATCCGACCACTCGATCGTCGCTTTCTCTCCCAACCCGCCCGGCTCGATGACCCGCGTCGTCGCCAGCAAATGCGCGTGGTGGTTGCGCTCGTCGCCCTCCCGGTGCGGGGCGTGGATGGCGAAGTCCACCGCCACCCCGTGGCGGTCGGCGATCTCGGTCGCGAACCCCCGCACCAGTTCCAGGCGCTGCGGCTTCGTCAGTTCATGCGGCAGTGCGAGCTCGTACTCCCGCGCTACCCGCGAATTGCTCCGGTTCTCGGCCCGCTCCGCCTCGTTCCACAGCGCCTCCCGGTCCCGCGCCCAGTTGATGTCCCGGCGTGCGGCCTCGGTCGGCAGGACGATCTCGGTGTGTTCGACGCCGCGCTTGCGGGTGTAGTCGAAGCTCTCCCCCGTGGTGTGATCATGCACGAGCTCGGCGGCGCGGTACGCCGCGGCCGCGGTCGCGGAGCGGCCGCCGCCGCGGCTCACGGGCTTCACCGACAGGTGATAGATCGCCATCGCTTACAGGCTCTCCGCCACCACCGGCGTCCAGCGGGACTCCCGGCGCAAGCGCCGGGACTGCGGCGACTCCGCTCCATAGTCCATGGGTTCGGCGGCCGACAAGGTGAGCAGCGGCCGCAGCGCCAACACGTTGAGCACCCCGAACCGGCCCTTGTCGCTCGCCATCTCGACGCCGACATAAACCCCACACTCCCGACAGATCATAAAATCCGCCGTCCGGCCCCCGAAGCGATACCGCTGCACGAGGGCGACATCGCGACTGCGAAAATGGAGCGAGCCTTCCGGGTCGGAAGTCGTCAACACGCCATGGCTGCGACAGAACGAACACTGACAGGCGCGCATCACCCATGCGTCCGGCGCGACCGCGGTCCGGTAGCGCGCAGTGAGCGCGCCACAGTGACAGCGCGCGAGATATTCGATCAGGGTCATACGTCTTAGCTCCTTCCCTTACCGGCGAGTGCGGCACACGCATGACGCGCACGGCCGCTCCGTCTCTTGCGGCACACCGTCCGCACCGAAGCGTGCGGATGGGATGTGCACCGGGGCGCAGCGGTGAGCGCCAGAGCGATCAGCGACTGCTCGCCGGCTCCGACATCCGCTTCCGTCGCGGCCCGGACCCCCAACGAGGGGGCCGGCCACCGCGATTCTTAATTCCGTTCTCCTGGGGTCCAGGGGGAAGGCCGCAAGGCCGTACCCTTGGCGCAGCTGGAGAAAAGTTGGCCGGCTTTGCGGCCGACTTTTCGTAAGTGCGCCCTTCGCTCGACTCCGGGGTAGGATGCACTTCGCTCACGCTGGGCGCAAGCGCCTACCGCCGCGTCTTCGCTCGCCGGCGGCGGTCGCGGCAGCAGGGCTCGACAAGGCGATGCCATCAGGCCGACGATCTGACGACCGCACCAGGCAACCATGGCAAAGCAATCGGCGTGCGATGCAGATCGAACGAAGGTGGCCAGGCGCAGATCCGCCAGTGTGGAAGTTCAGGAGAGACTCAGGATGATTGATCGGGTTGCCCGGCGACGACTGGCGCAAGGCATTCGCCATCTGGCCAATGGCCGCATCACCAACGATGAATTCGAAGATCAGTACGGGCACGCGGCCGCCACTTCCACCGACCCTGGTGTGCGTGGGGTGTTCTGGCAAGGTGCGTGGCTGCTGTATAGCGACTTCACCACCACGCGTTACGCCGGCGCTCACCGATTACCCCGCGACACCCGTCGGCACATCGCCCGTTGGATCGTCTTCCTCCGCTCTCCCCTGCCCTACGAGTGGCCGCTGCAGTCCTGGTGGCGAAACCTCCTCTGGCTTCCGGCACACCTGCTCACGTTGGGGTTCAGCGCGCGCCTGCGCGCTCGCAAATGGCGACGAAGTGGGGAGTATTCAGTCTGGCCGTTCCGCCGTTGGCATGACTACCGTGCCGCCCTTCGCCTGCCCTCAGACCTGCGGGGACGACAACCATGACACCCAAGATCGACGAGCGCATCGCCGGCCTCGAAGAGAAGCTCAAGCAGCTCAAAACCCGCCAGGCTCGCGCCGAGGCGCGTCAGCGCGCCCTGCTCTCCCGCCGTGCCCGCAAGGACGACACCCGCCGCAAGATCTTGGTCGGTGCCGTCGTGCTGGCCAAGGTCAATCAGGGGGTGCTGGAAGGCTCCGTTCTCAACGGCTGGCTCGATGGCGCCCTCTCCCGTGCCGAGGACCGGGCGCTTTTCGGGCTTTGAGCGCGACGGTCGATCACTACATCCCCCCTGCAGGTCCATCCCCGCCGGATCGGCTCAGCGGAGAATCCAGCATGACCAGTGTGACCCGGCTTCCGCCCGAGCACTTAACGTGGCCGGTAGAACCGGATCGCGCGCTGTTCCTCAACTTGCGCCGAGAGAAGTTGACTCGGTTTGGTGTCTATCAGCTCCTCAAAAAGCGCATAGGCTTGTGCACTGATTCGGTGGCCTCATTGCGAGGCAGGCGCATTCACCCGTATACGTTGCGCCACTACGACGGCCGTTCACCTTCTCAAGGCCGGCGTTGACTTCGCGACCATCAGTCAGTGGCTCGGCCACGCATCGCTCAACACGACAATGACCTACGCCCGGGCGGATCTGGACCTCAAGCGACAGGCGCTCCTGCAGGTCTTTCCCGATGCACCGCGCCCACCTCGCGGCGGCAAGATCGGGGCACGGCAACTGGACGTCGTTGGGTGGCTCCGGCGGATATGATGCAGCTGCTACTGCGCTCGTATTGCTCGGCGCGTGGACCGCCGTCGCCGTCCCGGTCTTGACGATCACGCCGCGCCATGACAAACCGTCCCGACGACCACGACGCCCGGTGTTCACGGCTTAACTCCCGGCTGCGTCCCAGGGAAGTACTCCGTATGGGTCTCGCAGGTGCGCCCGTAGTAGAGCACCCGCCGACCGAGCAGGGACACCACATATCCGGCGCAACCGGCCCGCGCCGCTTTGGCGCAGAAGCCCTTATAGGTGTAGCCCGGCACCAGTGCCTGGGCTTCGCGAATCGCCTCCCTCACCACCGAGGCGTCGAAGACTTCGGCTACGGGCGTTGGCGTCGGCTCCGTCTTCAGCTCCAGTGCCTCGCCATTGGGCATGTAATAGGTGCGCGTGGATTGGCGGAAGTCGACGGCATAACCGTCAAAGGCGGCTGCCAACAGGAGCCCCAGGCTCTGGGGGAAGCTCATGCTGCCGGATTCGGAGCCCTCCAGGGTGGCGCGGGCCAACTCTTTCCAGTTCGCAGTCATGTCAATCTCCTTTAGTGACTCGGTTGAGGAATCACCGCCATCAATCGACGGGCAAAGACTTTAGATCTCGCTTCACGACAATCTCTCGCAGGGTGCGCAGAAGCGCCGCGCGGTCCTTCGGCGCCAGGTGATCGAAGAACTCGGCATCGTTGGCATCGGCCAATGCTGCAAGCTTCGGAACCATGGAGCGGCCTGCCCGTGTGAGGGAGAGCGTCTGCGCCCGCCCGTCGTGCGGATCGGCAGTGCGCGCCAGCAGCGACTTTGCGATCAGCCGCTCGGCCAGCTTACTGATGGCGCCCCGTGTCATGCCCATGCGCTCGGCGAGTCGGCTTGGGGCGAGGGCTTCCTCGTCCAACAATTGGCGCATCAGCACCCACTCCGCGACGGTCACTCCATGTGCCTCCACCTTGCGGGCGAACGCCTGCGAGACGTGGTTGGAGACATAGCGCAGCCAGTAACCGAGGTGGCCGGTAAGGTCTGATGAGGCGCGCGTCGCTGGCATGTCAGCTCCTTGTTGACTAGGAAACTACCGTAGTGAGGTTTCCTAGTCAACTATCACTTGATGCCAACGCAGAGTTCGAGGGTCAGCGGCTTCCTATCCCTTAGAATGCGGGGGTAATCGCCATCCGTTTGAGCCTCGGTTACGTGCATCAAATGGTCTGTGAAGCGGCCGAGCAAAGCGAAACCACGCAATTGCTGCACATAAACCCTCGGCAACACCTAAGTCGAGGAGCAGTAGTCCGAAGACTCCGTATGGAAGTGCGCCGATTTGGTGTCTCAGATACTGCCGTGTGAGTTCTGGACAGTCGAGGACTGGTGCCCCGCGCCGGAAGCGCTTTACCGCGAGCCTTGCGGGTAGGCGGCCGTTTATGCCGCGAAAGCACTTGAGCCGGTGACCGCGCGGTGCGAGGCTGCGCGTCAAAAACTCACCGCCGAGGGCGATGATCGCGAGAAAGGGGCTTGCGACCGTTAGTGTGCAGAGCGCGCCTGCGGCATGAGACTGTGCAACGGCCGGTTCCACTTCCCAATTATTCGGCACTCGTGCCATTCTGGACGCGCAGCTGCCTGGGAGATTGTGTTGATGAAGGGTTCGGATGTATTGATCGCCGCCCTGGAGAATGAAGGGGTCGAGCGAATATTCGGAATTCCCGGCGAGGAGAACCTCGATGTCGTGGAGTCGATTCGCAAGTCCTCCATTCAGCTCATTCTCACGCGTCACGAGCAGGCCGCCGCATTCATGGCGGCAACGCATGGCCGATTGACCGGCAAACCGGGCGTTTGCATATCAACCTTAGGTCCCGGGGCGCTGAACCTCTCCACGGGTGCCGCCTACGCACTGCTTGGGGCGATGCCCATGATCATGATCACCGGCCAGAAAGGCATTCTCTCCTCGCCCCAGGCCCGCTTTCAGATCGTGGACATTGTCGCGGCCATGAAGCCGCTGACCAAGATGACGCGGCAGGTCGTATCGGCCACCACGATCCCCACGCTCGTGCGCGAGGCCTTCCGGGTGGCCACCGAAGAGCGCCCGGGTCCGGTCCATCTGGAGGTCCCCGAGGATATCGCCGGTGAAAGGTGCGATGCGCTGCCACTGATTCCGCCGCATCCGGTCGAACTGCCTCTGGCAAGCCCCGCTGCGCTCGACCGCGCGGCCGAAATCATTCTCAAGGCACAGCGGCCGCTGCTGATGTTCGGCGCGGCTGCTTCACGTCCGCGCTCCACCCCGGATCTAGCGCAATTCGTCCTGCGGACCCGGATCCCCTATTTCACGACGCAGATGGGGAAAGGAACGGTCCCGGGGGGCACCGAACTGTACATGGGGACGGCGGCACTGTCGGAACGCGACTACGTGCATGAGGCCATTGAACGCGCCGATCTCATCGTGACGATTGGCCATGACACCGTCGAGAAGCCGCCCTTCATCATGGGTGCCACCGGCCCGCAGGTCATTCACATCGGTTACCAGTCGGCAAACGTTGAACAAGTGTACTTCCCGCAATCTGAAGTCATCGGTGATCTGGGCATCTCGCTGCGGCTCCTGGCCGACCGTCTGGAAGGAAAACTCCCGAACGCGCAGGCCCTGCTGCCCTTGCGCGAGTCGATATTGAGGAGCATTGCCGACCGGGCGGAGGAGGCGCGATTTACCCCGCAACGCCTGGTGCACGATATCCGCGCCGTGATGCCCGCCGATGGGATCGTGGCGCTGGACAACGGCATGTACAAGATCTGGTTTGCCCGAAACTATCGCACCCGGATGGCCAACACGCTGTTGCTGGACAATGCGCTGGCCACCATGGGGGCAGGACTGCCCTCCGCCATCATGGCCGCGATTCTGAACCCTGGACGTCGCGTCATGGCGGTGTGCGGGGATGGCGGGTTCATGATGAACAGCCAGGAGCTGGAGACGGCGGTGCGGCTGCATCTGGATCTGGTCGTCCTCATCATCGAGGATCACGCGTACGGCATGATCCGCTGGAAACAGGCGGTCGACCGTTTCCCCGACTTCGGAATGACCTTCGACAACCCTGATTTCGTGCGTTACGCCGAAAGCTACGGTGCCCGAGGAACTCGCGTCGAGCGTATTGAGGAGCTTAAAACGACGCTGGAGCGCGCCTTCGCCGACGGAGGGGTTCACCTGGTCACCGTTCCCATCGATTATTCGGAAAACGAGCGCGTACTGGTAAAGGAACTGCGCGAACGACTGTCGGGGCCCCAAGGCAGCTGAAGCCCGCCTGGAGGCCAAGGCGATCACTGCCATGAGTGCGAGGGTGAGTCTGAACCGCCCCTGCAGATTTAACGGCTCTCGGCTGCCGCGACGATCGATTGCAACCATGGCACCAAATGTTCCATATCGAACGTTCGTTGCTCCATCAGCTTGATCAGGTAGTCGTGGATCGGCTGAGAACCCGCGATGATCGTGTAGCCATTGATTCGCAAAAAAACATCGACGACGGCGAAAGCCACCCGCTTATTACCGTCGACGAACGGATGGTTCTGAACGAGACTTTCCAGCAGCGCGGCCGCCTCGTGAATGAGCGTGTCGTAGTACCCTGTCTGAGGTCGGTGCAACGCGGACTCGAGAGCGCCGGCATCTCGCACGCCGGACGAACCGCCATACCGCTCTATCAACTGTTGATGAAAGAAGAGTGCATCAGCGGTGGTGACGTACTCGGTCACTTAGCCAACGACCGGTACAACTCATCACGCTCCTTCAGACTGTCCTGGAAGGCCTCCAACACATTTCGCCGTGGGGCCTGCTGGCGCTTGTGCGTCAGATACTCACGCATGGCATCGCCCAGCACGGCCTGGAACTGACGGCCCTCACGAGCTGCAATCTCGTGCAGCCCGTCGAGAATCTTCGGATCCGCCTGGGAGGAAAACTTGCGTAGAGCGCTCACCCGTCACCTCGTCAAGATCGATCTTGATACATCAAGATACATCAAGATGAGGGAAGAATGAAGCTATCGGGGACGGATGGTCATTAGTGGAGCGCCATCGTCATTGGTTTGGTTAGAACATGGTAAGTAATTGATTAATAGACCCTTTGCACATATTAGCAGGGCGCCAGGCATCTCCTTGTCGATGCTGTAGCCAGTCTGGAAAATAAGCGTTCGCACCCCCCAACCAGACTGCCATAACAATTAGGAGAGACTGTCGATGTTCGAGACGCGTCGGATTGAGGGCCATCATCGGTACTTCCGAGCCGCACTATTTCACTTCGCAACCCTGGGCGCTGGAACGCAGCCTCGGGCCCCTCGATAAGTCTCCAAATAGGGCCATCCAGCAAGACATGCCCGTGTCACTGACACTGAGTAACGGAAAAGTTTACATCGGCTTGGTAGTCTCGATTACGGACCCGGAACGCACGCCTGTCATGGTCACTATTCTGCCGATGTACAGCGGCTATCGCGATGCCGCCTCACGAATTCAGCTGACGACAGATTACGAACACGTCTCTACCGGACTTCGAGACGGCAACGCCGCGCAACTCGGACTGTCTGATAATTGGCTTGAGCAATTTGCGCTTGCTGTTCGCGCGGGCACGATCATGACGGTCACTCAATTCTCGCCGACGGTTCACGCCCAGTTCAATCCAAACTGGCGCCAGCAGTTCAAACCACTGCAGGAGAAGCCGGTACGGCAAGAACTCCTGGTAGAGATCCAGCGGCGCAGCCGCGATTCCAATGAGGCGCCCGCCAAGCCGAGTGCGTAAGCGACTTCGCGTGGCGGCACGCTTCGGCATTCCCCATCGCGGCGATGCGGACAGCCGGGCCAACTACAATGGCCCGCACCACAGCGGTGTAGCACGGCACATCACTCGGGGTCGATTCGGTGCCACCGCCAGCGCCATTTCAAGCACAATACGCGATCAAACGCAGGCCGCCTGCCGGTCGCGAACAACAACTGCTCAAATGTCCGCGCAACACGACTCATGACACAAGCCCCGGTTCTCATCTCTGGCGCCGGTATCGGCGGACTGAGTCTAGCCCTCACGTCGGAGCAGATCGGCGTGCCCTGCCTGGTACTTGAATCCGTGGCCGATCTCAAGCCCCTAGGCGTAGGTATCAACCTGCAACCCAATGCCGTGCGCGAACTCTACGAGTTGGGTATCGGGGCCGCAGCGCTCGATTCGATCGGCATCCAGACGCGCGAATGGACGCTGGTCAGCCTCAACGGTCACGATGTGTACTGCGAACCGCGGGGCCTGCAGGCCGGCTACCACTGGCCTCAGTACTCGGTGCACCGCGGGAAGTTGCAGATGCTACTTTACGACGCGGTCCGGCAGCGCATGGGCGCCGATGCTATCAATACAGGGGTGCGCGTAATTGGCTATCGCAATCAGCCGCGCGGGGACGGCGTCACCGCGCTGCTGGAAACCCGAACCGGGGAGCGCCACGAACTCGCCGGTTCCTTGCTCATCGCCGCGGATGGCCTTCACTCAGCGGTACGTCAGCAGATGCATCCGCGCCAGCCCCCGATCCAGTGGGGCGGAGCCATCATGTGGCGCGGGGTCACGGCGGCCAAGCCGATTCGAACCGGCGCCTCCTTCGTGGGCCTGGGCACACACCGCCATCGGGTGGTCTTCTACCCCATCTCCGCAGCGGAACCCGGCACCGGCCTGGCCGATATCAACTGGATCGCAGAGATCACCGTCAAGAATGACCGGGGCCGGCTGCAGGGGGATTGGAACAAGAAAGTGCAGCATGAACACTTCATGCATCACTTTGAGCAGTGGAATTACGACTGGATCGACATTCCTGGCATGCTGCGCGGCGCGTCCGAGGTTTTCGAGTATCCGATGATTGACCGCGACCCTGTGCCGACCTGGCGTGATGGCAATGTCGCCCTGCTCGGCGATGCGGCGCACGTCATGTACCCGACAGGTTCCAACGGAGCCAGCCAAGCCATCGTCGACGCGCGTGTCTTGGGCGCAGCCATGCTGCAACAGGGGGTCAACGCAACGGCGCTGCAGGCCTACGATGAGCGGCTCTGCCCTGAAATTTCACCTTTGATCTTGCGCAACCGAGGCGCTGGTCCCTTTGGTCTGCTGAACCTGCTGGATGAACGTTGTGGCGGCGTGTTCGACGACATCGATGCGGTGATACCGCCGGCCGAACGCGAAGAGTTCATGCACCGCTACAAAATGGCCGCCGGCCTGGCAGCGGAGCGGTTGAATACCGCCCCGTCGATCATCCCGCCGGGAGCTCGGGTGCGCTGAGGCCTCAGGAGATTCCCATGTTGCGACATTACGTGCTCATTAAGTTCCTGGCAGAAACTTCCGCAGCGCATATCGAGGAATTCTGCCACCGCATGTGCGCGCTACACCCGCGTATACCCGGCATTGAGCACCTGGAGGTTGGCCGCGATATCCTTCACGATGCGCGCAGTTGGGATGTGGTACTGATCATGCGATTTGCGTCGATAGATGCGCTGCGCGCATATCAACAGCATCCCGAACATCAGCAGACAATGGCGTTCAACGCACCGGCGGTGGCGCAGGTTGCGTCGGTGGATTTCTGGGCCGACTGACGATCATGCGGTGGCGAACCATTTCGGGGACTGCTCTAGCGGCTCGATGCGAATATTTGAGCGCCATTTTCGCTGAGCTGCCCCGCGCGGGTATCGGGTAATATTGATCCGTGCCAAGTTGGGACGACCAAGAGGATTGCACATGCTTAGGAAATCGGATTACACCGCAACGATAACGGTCGCGTCGCTCGGCACGGCAGCGCGATGATCTTCGTATCCGGGGCTAACGGCCATTTTGCGCGGGCCGTCATCCGGAACGTGCTCACGGCGGGCCGCGCAAGCTCCCTGATCGTGGGTACGCGCGACGTAACCACCGCATTTGCACAGGAGCTACTCGCCCAAGGGGTTGATGTCCGGGCGGCGGACTTTCGACGTCCTGATCTTATGCGCAAGGCACTCTCAGGGGTCGAGGCAGCGTTATTCATTCCAACCTATGACAGCAACGATTTGCGCCTGCGGCAGAACCTCAATGCGCTCGAAGCCGCGGCGCAAGTGGGCGTAAAGCACGTCGTGTATGCGAGCTTTGTAGGGGCCGAGTCACCCCATGTGGAGCACAGTCGCTTGGTGCACTTGCCGACGGAGCAGGCCCTTCGCCAATCCGGTCTTGCCTTCACTGTGCTGCGCCACGCGCTGTACGCCGAGATCCTGGTCGGGGATCTGCGCGAGACGCTGGCATCCGGCACGCTGCGGCGGCCCGGCGCACACTCACGCTGCGCCTACATCGGGCGCGAGGACCTCGGCATCTCGGCGGCGCAGATCCTGCTGCGCAACCGGCCCAGCGGCCGTACCTACACTGAGACAATGGAGCGCACCTGGTCCGGCGTGGATATTGCCGCGCTGATGTCCGAGGTGTTCGCAAGGCCCGTGCGCTTTGAGAGCGTCCCGGCCGCGGACTGGCCACGCTATATGACGGAGCACTGGGGCGTTCCGCCCGCGCTGGCGCGGAGTGCGCAGGGGACGATGCAGGCGATCGAGGCCGGTGAGTTCGACGTGGTGAGCCCGGATTACCAGCAGATTACCGGCTGGCCGCCGCGATCGATGCAGGAATTTCTTGAAGGTGTGCGCGACGCGGCCCCGCCGTGACAGCGGCTGCCACCTCCGCGGTCATCCCATTCGAGTCTGCCTTGGTCGGCATCGATTGGGGCAGCACACGACTGCGAGCCTTCCGATTTTCCCCCGCTGGAAGCATCCAGGAAATGCGCGAAAGCGATCGGGGCATCACTGCGCTCGCCGATGGCACTTTCGATCACGCCCTGACCTCCATCCTGCACGATTGGCCGAGGGACCTCCCCATTATCATGTGCGGCATGGTGGGCAGTCGCCAGGGTTGGCGGGAGGTGCCCTACTGTGCCTGCCCCGCGCAGCTCGAGGCGTTGAGCCAATGCTTGGGGAAGGTGCAAACCAGTGTCGGCCGGGCTTGGATCGTCGCTGGCCTGTCAGTGACGACCCAATGCAATGACCGGCTGCTTCAAAACGCCAGCCCCTTTTACGATGTCATGCGTGGTGAGGAAAGTCAGATTGCCGGGGTGGCACCGCCAACGGGCGACCTGCTCATCGTCACCCCGGGCACGCACAGTAAGTGGACATGGGTACAAGGCTCGACAGTGCAGAGCTTTCGCACTTATCTGACCGGCGAGCTCTATGCAGTATTGCGCGATCACTCAATGCTCGGGAAGTTGATGGAACGGCACAACGCGCCGAGTGCGGAGCCCGTCTTCATCGATGGAGTGCATACCGCATTCGCGGATCAAGATCTGCTGCATTGCCTGTTTAATGTTCGAACCGAAGGGCTGTTCAAGCGCAAGTCTCCCGCAACCCTGTCGTCCTATCTGTCAGGAATTCTGATCGGCAGCGAAGTCGCCGCCGCCCGGAGACACTACGCCGCCGATTCTGCCATTCTGATTGCCTCCGCCGAACTCGGTCATTTGTATCGCCTAGCCATGCAGGCAGCCGGGATGCGCAGCGTCACGCTGGTTGACGCAAACGAGGCGGTGGCGCGAGGCCTGTGGCGACTGTGGCAACTACGCGGAGCGAGCGGATGAGGCTGCCAATCGATACACTGTGGCGTGAGTTTCTGGACCATCTACCACTGATCGCCATTTTGCGCGGCATTCAGCCCGCCGAGGCCGTTGCGATGGCGCAAGCCCTCTGCGCGGCAGGATTTCGGTGCCTCGAGGTGCCGCTCAATTCTCCGGCTGCGCTGGAGAGCATCGCCAGGATTCGCGACCGCTTTGAGGATCGGCTGCTGATCGGGGCGGGCACGGTCCTGAACCTGGATGAGGTCAACGCCGCCTTTGGAGTTGGGGCCCTACTCGTCGTTTCCCCGAACTCGAAGCCGGAAGTCATCCGTGCGGTCAAGAGCGCCGGGATGATTTCCATACCGGGCTTCGCCACCCCCACCGAGGCTTTCGCGGCGCTGGATGCGGGCGCCGATGCACTGAAGTTGTTTCCTGCCGAACAGGCTGCACCCGCGGTACTGAGAGCCTTCAAGGCCGTGCTGCCCCCTGCAGTGCCCGTCATTGCGGTGGGCGGCATTTCAAGCGAAAACATGGCGTCGTACCGGGCCTGCGGCGCCGCCGGCTTCGGCATCGGCACTTCCCTGTATAGGCCTGGCGCGAGTGCGGAGGAGGTGCATCGGCGTGCCACGGAAATGGTCGCCGCGTGGCATGAATGCCAGGTATCGGCCCAGCGGATGTCGTGAACTTTGCGATCCGCGGCGGCGCGGTCTCCACGAAAGGCATGCCGGTGTCAGTCCCTGCCAGTCCCGACTGAGGGTCCGTCCCACAGGTGATATTGCGGTAAGCCCGCATTTGTCCGACTATTGGTGGATATGTCACACCTAATTTTGTCGCCCCGGCGCATCTGGTGCGCTGGGCTTGCGACTCTGATGCTGTCGTTCATGTCATTCGCGCAACAGCCGACGGCCGCAGCCGCACCGCTGGGGACACCGCCACCGCTCGCGGCTGTTCCGCGTCTGCAGTTTGCGTTCGAATTCCGGGTGACGCTCGCGCCGGCGGTGGTCCTGGGCGAGACCGACTTTGGACACCGGCAGTACATTGGCATCACCGGGGGCACGATTGCCGGCCCGAAGTTCAAAGGCAAGGTACTCCCGGGTGGCTGGGACTATCAGCTCGGGCTCACTGACGGGTGCACGATGCTATCGGCCGACTACTTCATTCGCGCCGACGATGGCACCGTGATCCATGTCCTGAATGAAGGTAGCGTCTGCGCGGCGAGTTGGCCCAACTCGCCGCACAGTTTCTTCAGGCCGCGATTCGAGGCGCCCAAAGGTGCCTACGAATGGCTCACGCGCGCGACGTTTGTTGCCACGTTGGAGGTGGAGGCGTCAACACAGCCGAGCATCGCGGATACCCCGCGCACGCTCAATGCCATCCGGTTGAAGTTCTACCAGATCGAGTAGGCCTCCCAATGTTCGGCACAGCGATCAAATCGTTTTGCGCATACCTGCTTTGGGGTCATCCACCATCCGGCACGTAGCGCGAATCAGGGTTTGGCATGAGATACCTTCCGGTTTTACCCGACGAAGACATGGCGACTCATTCGAAGCGTTCCACGACCTCATGACGACAGCGCATGAACGCATCTGCCACGAGCCGCAGCGGCGCGAGATCCACGTCGTTGTCGCCGGTTTCGATCAGGACGGCGAAGCGTTCATACACGGCGGCGTACTCGTTGGGGACGTCGGTGATGATGGGCCCATCATCTACCCTCAGCACCGCACCGCCTTGAGCCAGATCCAGCTCCCCGGCATCCGTATCGAACCTGATCGACCACACTTGCGGACCGGTTTGCCGCCAATCGAATACGGCATGCACCGGGACATCCGAGAGGCTGCGCAAGTGAAGGTCCGCTGCGATCGGTGTGTCACGGTTGCGCGGGATCTGCAGCGTGCCATCCAGCACCCGCAATGGTTCGGCGATGAGGCGTGTCAGAATCGACACGGCGTTGATGCCCGGATCGAACACTCCGAAGCCGCCGGGTTCCCAAATCCAGGTCTGGCCTGGATGCCAGTGCCGCACGTCCTCGCGCCACTCGACCCGCACACGGCGGATATGGCGACCCTTCAGCCAAGTGCGCGCCGGTTCCACCGCCGGCGCATGGCGCGAATGCCAAGCTGCATACAGTGTCCTGCGCGCCTCGCACGCCAGGCGCAGCAACTGATCGACTTCCAGCGAACCGGCCCCCGGTGGCTTTTCCAGCAGCACGTGCTTGCCCGCGCGCAGCGCCAGCGCTGCGGCGTTGAACCGGTACTGCGGCGGCTGGCACAGGATCACGGCGTCGATGCCGATGCCGGACCCCAGCAGCGCTGCGATGTCCGGAAAATTCGGAACACCGGGCACTGCGCCAACCGGGCTGGCGGCGGCAACCAGCTCGAACGACGGCGAATGCGCAATGGCCGGCAGGTGTTGGTCGTGCGCAATCTTGCCCAGTCCGACCACCGCCACCCTGATCGGCGTGTTCACAGCACCGTCACCGCCACCTGCGGCGTTGCCGTGGTCCCGAGTGTGTTGCGGAGCGGCAGCGAAAAAGGGGATGCGGCGATTTCAAAAACGTCACCGGGCTGCGCGCGCACGTCGTCCGCAAAGGACAACGTCCCCGTGCCCAGAAAATGAACGTGAACATCACCTGGGCGCCGAAACGGGGCATATTTGAAATGGTGATATTCGAGATTATCCAGGCTGTGCGACATGTTGTCTTCGCCGGATGAGAATGCCTTTTCCCAAAGCACTTGTCCGCCGCGCAGGATGCGGCTCATCCCTTCAATCCGACGCGGCAGCCCGCCGATGAGCAACTCCGGCCCCAGCGCCGCCGGGCGCAACTTGGAATGCGCCAGCCACAGATAGTTCTCCCGCTCCGTCACGTGATCGGAGAACTCATTGGCGAGCACAAATCCGATGCGCACGGGATTGCCGGCCGCATCGATCAGATAGATGGCGGCGATTTCCGGCTCCTCGCCCGCATCCAGAGCGAAATCAGGCGCGGCCAAGATCCCCCCCGGCGCCACCACGCATGAGCCATCGCCTTTGAAGAACCATTCCGGCTGCACGCCGCGCTGTCCTTGGGGGGGTTTACCACCCTCCAGGCCCATCACGAACATTTTCATCGAGTCGGACAGCTGCGGCTTCTCACTCAAAGCCCGGTGCATGCGATCGCGCTCGTGTGCCGAGCCGGCATGGGTCAATCCGGTTCCGCTCAGCAGCAGATGGGCCGGGTCGGCATGATCGATGGGCGCGAGCAGTTCCACGACTGACAGGTCCACCGCATCGCCCGCACCCAACTGCGCGATGAGTTCGCCAAGGCGCATGCGGTCGCGGCACGCGCGCGTGGCAAGCTGCAGTGTCGAGTGCATCCCTGGGACCAGGCGCGGCCGTCCGCCGTCACGCCGCACCGCCACGCCGCGTGCTCCTTGGTGAGTTCTGAACTGAATGAGCGATAGCACAGCGAGTTCTCCGGGGCGTGACTGATTCAGGAGGCTGCGCGCGGCACGCGGACCACCCCATCGATACGGCGCGACAGCGCCAGCGGATTTTCATCCCGCAGCGCCTCGGGCAGCAGTTCATCGGGCAGATTCTGATAGCGCACCGGCCGCAAAAAGCGCTGAATCGCCAGTGACCCCACTGATGTGGTGCGCACATCGGTCGTTGCCGGAAAAGGCCCGCCATGTACCATGGCATGGTATACCTCGACGCCGGTGGGCCAGCCATTGCCGATGATGCGGCTGACCTTGCGTTCCAGACGCGGCAGCAGATCCGCCACCAGCGGCACATCTTCCTTGTCGAAGAATATGCTGGCCGTGAGCTGCCCTTCCAGCATCTCGATCACCTGAGCCATCTGCCCCACATCCCGCGCCCGCACCAGCAGCGACGACGGACCGAATACTTCCCGCCGCAGCGCCGCGTCGGTCATGAACCGGCTCGCCTCCACCGCAAACAATCCTGCCTGCTGCTCGGCGCCCTGGATCTCCCCGCCCACCATTTGCAGGAACCTGGCCCGCGCGGCAAGCTCACAGGCGTGGGCGACATCACCGGCGTGCGCTTGCTGGAACGGCGGTCCGATAGACTGTCCGGTGGCCGGATTGATGGCCGCAAATGTGTCGCGGCCGGCTTCGGGTGTGCCGTCGACCAGCACCGCGCCGGTGATCTGAATTGGCGGGCTCATTTGTCTGACATTATACTGAGACGTGCTCGGGAGGCGAGAGCTCATATGCAAATCCATTGCGTCGCCGCCGTTCGCGCTCAGCTCGGGGAGGGACCGCTGTGGGACGCCGCGCGCGGCCTCATCTGGTGGCTCGACATCCGTGCGGGGATGCTGCATCGGCATGATGTAACAACCGGTGGCAACGCAGCGCAGCGGCTCCAATGCCGCCTCACGGCGCTCGGACTCACGCGGCGCGATGAGCTCATCGCCTGTGGCGATCGCGGCTTCGCCCGCCTGCACATTGCCCCGGATCTGTCGGTGCACGTCGGCGAAGTGCTCGCGTCACCCCGCGAGCGGACTGGCAACCGCTTCAATGATGGCAAAGTCGATGACCACGGGCGGTTCTGGGCCGGCACCATGGACGATGCCGAACTGGGTGCCCACGGCGCGCTGTATCGGCTGGACCCCGGTGGTGCCGCCAAGCAGATTCGCACCGGCATCAGCGTACCCAATGGACCATGCTTTCTGGCCGACGGCACCATGCTGATGACCGATAGTCCCCATCGGCGCATTACCGCAGTGCAGCTCGATGAGGCCGGGGACCCCCTCGCCGAGCGGGAGTTCGCACGCTTCGGCCCGAGCGAAGGCATTCCCGATGGCATGACGGTCGATGCGGATGACCACGTCTGGGTCGCCTTCTGGGACGGATGGTGCGTGCGCCGCCTGTCGCCTGCCGGACGCGTCGTCGCAGAGATTGGCCTGCCGGTACAGCGGCCCACCTGTCCGGTCTTCGGCGGGCCGCGGCTGCAGCACCTCTATGTGACCACCGCCACCACGGGACTTTCCGCAGCCGCATTGGCCGCACAGCCCCTGGCCGGGAACCTGCTGCGCTTGGAGCCTGGCGTGGAAGGCCTTCCGACGGCACGGTTTGCAGGCTGACGATGCCGACAGCGGCGGATCAGGATTCCAATTGCTCATCGCCCAAGGTCTCGCCAGCCGCAGCGACCGTACGTGACCCCCAGATTCCATACCACAGCACGTACAGCTCGCACGCCGCGGTCAGCAGGAACGAGTGTTGCAGGCCGTAGCGGTCAGCGAGCCACCCCTGGATGATGACCAGCGCGCCGCCCGCAATGGCCATGATCAGCAGTCCCGAGCCCTCCTCCGTCAGCGGCCCAAGGCCCCGGATGCCCAGCGTGAAAATGGTCGGGAACATGATCGAATGAAACAGCCCGACCAGGATCAACGCGCCCATGGCGGTGGGGCCCTGCACCAGACTCGCCACCAGCATCGTCACGAATGCCGCCAGCGCAAATGCGGCAAGAACCCGCTCGCCGGGTATCCAGCGCATCAGCGCACTGCCTACGAAGCGGCCCACCATCATGCCGCCCCACAGCAGGAACAGATAATGCGAGGCCTGCTCATGTGACACCGCGGCGATCTGCGGCTCCGACACAAAATTGATGAACAGATTGCCAACGCCGATTTCCGCAATCAGGTAGATGAAGATGGCCGGCACCCCCAGCACCAGGTTGCGATGCCGCCACAGCGAGTGTCCGCGCCGGCGCTGTGCCGAGAGCCGCCGGGTCTGTGTCCCCATGTCCGGTAGTTTGAAACGCCCGATGATGATGGCCAGGACGATGAGGACGACGGCGACGATCAGATAAGGCAGCTGCACCGCCCGCGCATCGGCCAGGCGCTGCGCTGCACTCAACACACTGCCGGCCTGCGCCGTGCCTGACGCCGACCGGCCCAGAATGAGGTAACCACCGAATAGCGGCGCCAGTGTCGTTCCCAGCGAATTGAATGCCTGCACCAGATTCAGCCGCGAGGAGGCGGTCTCCACCGGTCCGACGACGGCCACGTAAGGATTGGCGGCCACCTGCAGCAGCGTGATGCCGCTGGCGATCACGAACAGCGCCGTGAGCGTGACGCCATAGGAGGGCAGGCGTGAGGCGAGAATCATGCCGAGCGCGCCCACGGCCATGATCAGCAGCCCCCACACCAGCGATCGGCGATACCCGATTCGCTCGATCAGCCACGCCGCGGGCATGGAGGCTACGAAATACGCGATGAACCAGACCGACTCGATCAAGGTCGTCTGCACGTAATTCAGCTCGAACACACTCTTTAGGTGGGGCAGCAGCGTGTTGTTGATGACGGTGATGAATCCCCAGATGAAGAACAGGCTCGCCAGCAGCCGCAGGGCCGGACCGTAGCGCGCGGGCGGTGCTGCTGCGGATGCTTGAGCTGCGGTGAATGCGGTTCCAACCGGTGCCATGGCGCTCCGTCTCGAGTGGATTTGCCGTCCCCACGACCGTGGTACGTTCTTTTGTCTGAGTATATACTCAGGCTCCGCCACGCCGCACAAGGGATTCACGGTGCACCGCTACGGCAGGGGCGATTGCCTAAATTATTGGTCCACCAATGGGGGGACGCAGGTGCTGCGCCACAGAACCACAAGCTTGCCAAGGCACATCGCATGCCTTGCGATCCTGTCCGTGTCGATGCCCCTGCACTCCTGGGCGGCGAGCGCCGAACGCGCGCCCTTCGGAAAGTTACCCGATGGCACGCTCATCGAGGCGGTGATGCTGCGCAATGCGCACGGTGTCAGCGCCCGGATCATCACCTATGGCGCCACGTTGCAGGAGCTCGTGGCACCGGATCGCCGCGGCCATCCGGCCGACATCGCCCTGGGATATGACGATCTGGCCGGCTACGTGCAGCATCCGAACTATTACGGGGCGACCATCGGCCGCTTCGCCAACCGCATCGCCGGCGCGCGCTTCAGTCTGGATGGTAAGACCTACTCCCTCGCCCTCAATGACAAGCCCAACTCCCTTCACGGCGGCCTTAAGGGCTTCGACAAGCAGGTGTGGCGCATCGATGGCGTCGACTCCGCTGCAGCGGCGAGCGTCACTCTGTCATTGACCAGCCCGGCGGGCGACCAGGGTTATCCCGGCACCCTGCGGGTCACCGAGCACTATTCCCTGGATGAGACTGGCGCGCTGAGCATTGACTACACGGCCACCACCGATGCGCCAACGGTGGTCAACCTCACCAATCACTCCATCTTCAACCTCGCTGGCGAGGGCTCGGTGCACGGCGTGCTGGACCAGCGGCTCACCATCCCGGCCAGCCACTACACGCCGGTGGATGCGGCACTGATCCCGACCGGTACGCTGCAAGCGGTCGCGGGCACGGTGTTCGACTTCACGCACGGGCGTGTCATCGGCCAGGACATCCGCGATGGCCGGGATGCACAGCTCGTGGCGGGCCGCGGTTATGATCATAATTTTGCACTCGATGCCGGCCTTACGAGTGCACCGAAGCTTGCCGCTCGCCTGGAGGATCCGGCCTCCGGACGCGCGCTCGAGGTGTGGTCCACGGAGCCCGGGCTGCAGGTGTATACGGGAAATTTCCTGGACGGCACGCGGGTGGGCAAGCACGGACACCTGTATCGGATGGGTGACGGCATTGCGCTGGAGCCGCAGAAATTTCCCAATGCACCGAACACCCCCAGCTTCATTTCCGCGCGGCTGAACCCGGGGGCCGCCTATCATCACCGCATGATCTTCCGTCTGTCCGTGCTTCCCTGATCAACACTGGATGCCGATGGCCCATTCCTCCAAGCTGCGCAGCCGCGCCTGGTTCGACAACCCCCAGAACATCGATATGACATCGCTGTACCTGGAGCGGTATCTGAACTTCGGCATCAGCCTCGAGGAGCTGCGTGACGGGCGACCCATCATCGGCATTGCACAGACCGGCTCGGATCTGTCGCCCTGCAATCGCCATCACCTGGTGCTCGCGCAGCGCGTGCGCGAGGGCATCCGCGAGGCCGGCGGGGTGGCACTGGAGTTTCCGGTGCACCCGATCCAGGAGACCGGCAAGCGCCCTACTGCAGGCCTCGATCGCAATCTTGCTTACCTGGGACTCGTCGAGACCCTCTTCGGCTATCCACTCGATGGGGTGGTGCTGACCACCGGCTGCGACAAGACCACACCGGCGTGCCTGATGGCGGCCGCCACGGTCAACATCCCCGCGATCGCGCTCTCGGTCGGCCCAATGCTCAATGGCTGGCATCGCGGTGAGCGCACCGGATCGGGGACCATCGTGTGGAAGGCCCGCCAGATGCTGGCCGCCGGAGAGATCGACCCTGAGGGCTTCATCCGCCTGGTCGCCTCCTCCGCGCCATCGACGGGGTACTGCAATACCATGGGCACCGCGAGCACCATGAACTCGCTGACCGAGGCCATGGGCATGATGCTGCCCGGCTCGGCGGCAATCCCCGCCCCGTACCGCGATCGCCAGGAAGTGGCCTATCGGACCGGCAAACGCATTGTGGAAATGGTCGCCGAGGATCTGAAGCCCTCGGACATCATGACGCGCGAGGCCTTTGTGAACGCGATCGTGCTCAATTCCGCGCTCGGTGGCTCGACCAACGCCCCGTTTCACCTGGCCGCCATCGCGCGGCACCTGGGGGTTGCGCTGGAGCTGAGCGATTGGGAGACCTACGGCTACGATGTGCCGCTACTGGTGAATCTGCAGCCGGCCGGCGAGTATCTCGGGGAGGACTTCTATCGCGCCGGCGGCGTACCGGCGGTCATTCAACAACTGATGCAGCACGGCCTGATCCACGAGTCCACGCGGACCGTCAACGGCCGCAGCTTGGGTGACAACTGCCGCGCGGCCCGCATCGAGGACGAGAAGGTCATCCATCCGTTCAGCGCGCCGCTGATGCCACAGGCCGGCTTTCTGGTGCTCAAGGGCAATCTGTTCGATTCGGCCATCATGAAGACCAGTGTCATCAGCCCCGAATTTCGCGCCCGCTATCTGAGCAACCCGGATGATCCGGAAGCCTTCGAAGGTCCCGCGGTGGTATTCGATGGACCGGAGGACTATCACCGCCGCATCGATGATCCGGCACTGTCGATCCACTCCGAGTCGATCCTGTTCATGCGCGGGGTCGGGCCCATCGGCTACCCCGGGGCGGCCGAGGTCGTGAACATGCGCCCGCCGGCGTACCTGATCCGCGAGGGCATGCACGCCCTGCCGTGCGTTGGCGATGGCCGCCAGTCCGGGACCTCCGCCTCACCCTCGATTCTGAACGCCGCGCCGGAGGCGGCGGCGGGCGGCGGCCTGGCGCTGCTGCGCACCGGTGATCGGGTTCGAATCGATCTGCGGCGCAGATGCGTTGACGTGCTCGTGGACGAGGCCGAATTGAGCGCGCGCCGGCGCGCGCTGGAGGCGGCCGGTGGCTTCGCGATTCCTGTCTCGCAAACACCCTGGCAGCAGATCCAGCGCAGCCTCGTCGGACAGTTGAACTCTGGCGCCATCCTCGAAGGCTCGGAGCGCTTCCAGCACCTGGCGCAAACCGCGGGTGTGCCCCGCGACAATCATTGAACTGTGGGCCGCAGGCTGCATCGCCCAACGGAGCACCGATCGACTGACCATCGATGCGGTGACTCGTTCCTGGGCGGGGACTCCCATCTGGCCGCCAGTTTGCAGTGACGGCGCTGACGGCGGCTCAACCGCTGGCCTTCTTGCGCGGCTTGGTGCCGGCCGCGGTGTCAATGCGCGCGAGCCGGATGAGGCGTCGCATGGCGGCGCGCGCGCGGGCCGGTTCCTTTTTCGCAATCGCCTGGTAGACCCTCTCATGGTCCGGCATCGGATCTCGGCGCAGGGGTTGATTGCGCTGCTTGAAGACGGTCGTGATATGGATGGCGGCCCCCACGCTGGTGGCCAATGAGATCAGGAATGGATTGTTCGTGGCCTGCATCAATGTGGCGTGGAAGGCCAGATCCGCGTTCTGCCCGGCCTCAGTAGCCAAGGTGTGCACCCGCATGTCCTCGAGTGCCTGGCGCATCCCGCCCAGCTGATTGTGAGTGCGCCGCGCTGCTGCCAACGCCGCGGCGGCCGGCTCGACCAGATCGCGAAGTTCAAAGAGCGCGTTGAGGAGGTGCGCGTCGGGCTCGGTCTCGAATATCCATTCCAGGACGTCAGTGTCCAGGAAGTTCCATTTGGAGCGCGGGTTGATGCGCGTGCCCACCTTGGGGCGCGCATCAAGCAGTCCCTTGGCCGCGAGGATGCGCAGCGCCTCCCGGTAGGCCGTGCGCGAGACGGCGAACTGTTCGCTCGCCAGCACCTCCCCCTCCAGGATCTCCCCCGGCGCATAGCGCCCGGACATGATGGCAATGCCCAGCTGACGTGCGATGGTGCCGTGGATGCGCAGTGACCGCTTGAGTTGGGAACTTGCGCTATTGCGGGACAATAGCTTGGTCACGGGCTTCATCAGGACCGTTTTAGCGGCCTTCGCTGGCAATTGCAACGCCTACGGTGACCCCTTCACCGGGGCCGCATGCCCGCTGGAACGGGACAGAAAGAAGGGCAGCTTCGCGCTGCCCTTGAAGGTGAGCGCAGGGGTCGCGCTATCTTTCAACCTGCAATTGCTGCTCGAACGGGGATCGAGCGTGTTCTTGATATTGTCTGAGTTATCGATTGGCCGGCTGGTGGTCTCAGATCGAGTTTGTGTTTGCAAGCGCCCCCCTAAGTGAGGTTCCGGTGGGCCGGGCGCGAGCGGATGATCGCGGCACTGCGCCACTTATTAACGACCCATTTGCTTGCCGCGGCGCATCCGCCCGCCGCGCCACTTGATGAGGTACTGCGGCTCTGAGCAACATGCTGAAGAGCTGGCGGTGCGGCTTTGTGGCTGCGACACCCTTATGTAAGCGCTTGCATCCGCAGCTGCACTCGTTATACTTTTTGGGCCCCCACCCCGCAAGCTCACCTTTGGTCGTAAGGAGTCGATTTTGGTAAGTCGCAGCGCTGGCACAGCGCGCCTGCGCCGCTGGCTCACCGTCTTCGGCTGCCTCGGTCTCGGGTGCGCGCTGCTTGGCCGGGCACACCTGGAGCTGGCGCGCGCGCAGGGCGCGCCCAGTCGCGCCCCGCAGGCCTTGCAGCCGCAGCGCTCAGATTATTGGATGGCGGCCAATGACAAGCGCGTCATGGCGGCCAAGTCACGCTACCCGGATGCGGCCGGAGCGGTCGGCGTCGTGTTGGCCGGTGGTCCGCTCAATGTCGCCCAACACCCATTCTTTTCCGCGCTGGGCACCAACGGTCGAGCCTGTGTTACCTGCCATCAGCCGGCCAATGCCATGGGCCTCTCGCTTCAGACCATACGGCGGCGCTGGCAGGAGACGCATGGCAAGGATCCGCTGTTTGCCGCCATCGATGGCTCCAACTGCCCAAGCCTGCCGCAGGATGAGGCAAGCTCCCACTCGCTGCTGCTCAACCGCGGTTTGTTCCGCGTCGCCCTACCCTGGCCGCGCACCGTCGGGCCGGATGGCAGCCCGGTGGTGCCTGAATTCAGCATTGAGGTTATCCGCGATCCCACTGGCTGCAATACCGATCCGGTGTATGGCCTGAAAAGCGCCGATCCGCACATCTCGGTGTTTCGCCGTCCGCGCATGGTCGCGAATCTCAAATACGTCGCGATTGACGCGGGCGGGGAAGTCTACGGGCCCGCCGGCCCCTTCAACGCGAAGCGCTTGGCGATGGTCATGGATAAGGACCCGGAAACTGGTCGTTACGTGGCCATGAACATCATGTCCGATGCCCGCGCGCCCACCCTCAAAATGCAGGCCCAGGAGGCTGCCCGCGATCACCTGCAGGCCTCCGCCCCGCTCTCGGCCGCGCAGCTGAAAGGCATTGTGGATTTTGAATCGCAGGTGTTCGCCGCGCAGGATCTGGACGCAGTGGGTGATGACTTTGCGGCACCGTCCGCGCCGCCCGCCCTCGGGCCACGCAATCTGCAAAGCTCCCGCACCGGAGTGCTGGGAGACAACTTCGGCAATCCGGTTTTCAAGGATTTCGGCGCCTGGAAATCCCCCCCCCTCGCCTCCTCTGCGGCGCAGGCAGGCTTTCGCGCCTCGGTCATGCGCGGTTATGAGGTGTTCTTCAACCGGCCATTCTGGATTCGTGATTCGGCGCACATCAATACCGCAGGTCTCGGCAATCCCGCCAAGCGCACCTGTGTCACCTGCCACAACCTGCAGATGGTCGGCACGGACGCCACCGCCGGTTGGGGCGACCTGGGTACCAACAACGAGCCGTGGGCCGATCAGTCGCTGTTTTCGCCCGCCTATGCCGCCGCCCCCCAGCTGCCCTTGTTCAAGATCGTCTGCAACCACGATGCGCGCCCGCACCCTTTTCTGGGACGCATCATCTATACGCACGATCCGGGACGGGCCCTGATCTCGGGCAAATGTTACGACGTGGGCTCGGTCGTCATGGGGCAGCTGCGCGGGCTTGCGGCACGCGCCCCCTACTTCGCCAACGGCTCAGCGGAGGACTTGCGTGCGGTGGTGGATTTTTACGATCGGCGCTTCAACATGGGGCTGTCTGAACAAGAGCGGCTCGACTTGGTCAATTTCTTAAGCGTGCTGTAAGCACCGCCTGCCATGCATAGGGTCACACTCCATTTTGCGCAGCTGTTCTTCAGCATCGGCCTCGTCACCGGCGCCTGCGCCGGCGTGCCGCCCCAAGAACGTCGCAACTTCGTGGCCTGCCCCATCGTGCAGGACACCGACTCGGTACCGTGCTGGCTGGCTGAATATCAAGGCGAGCTGTACTTTCTGGGCATTCAGACCGACGCGGGCGGCTGGTCGCCGCCATGGCTCAATCATCAGGTGCTGGTGGAAGGCAAGCTGGCCGGCGGCCCGCGCATCTGCGGCGGCATTCCCCTGACGTCTGAGTATCCGAGCGCGCCCCTGCCCTCCGGAACCGCCGACGGGAAAGCGCTGCCCAATCCCCCGGTGATCTCCGTCATGCGCGAGCTGGATCCCAGCTGCAACACGCTCCTGCCGGCCGACCCGCGCTACCACATCGAAGGCCGGCGCGGGCCCGGCCCCAATACCGCCGCCTCGGCCTTGCGCAAGTTTCCGCCCCCGCCCGCCATGCCGGTCGTGGCGCCCCCCTATCAACCGCAGACCTTCACGTTGACCTATGAGTTCGATTCCGAGCTCGCCACCCGCACCATCAATGAGGCCTTGAAGGCCTTTCAATATGCGCAGGCCGTGCACGCCAAGAAAATTCTAATCCGCGGATATCGCGCGGCAACCCTGCTGTCGGATGGGGCCCTGGCGCGCGAGATTCCGCAGATCGGACGACTGCGGGCGCAGGAGCTGGCGCGGACCTTGCGCAGATTGGGGCTGCCGCAGACGGTCGCCGTGGTGCCCTCATGGAGTGATAAGACCGAGGCCGCCGATGGCCTCACGGATCCTGATCGCCGCAAGGCCGAACTGATCGTCGAACCCTGAGGGCACGCGGCTCTCGATGCGCGCACGCAATCTAAAGGGTGCGCTGAAGCGAAGGGGCGGAATCTAAGATGCTGTCACGAAATCTTGCGAGCGCGTTGCTGTGGGTCCCCCTCGTGGCGCTCGCCCATCACTCCTTTGCGATGTTTGACATGAGCAAGGACACCACGCTTCAGGGCACCGTCGTGCAATTCCAGTGGCAGAGCCCGCATTCCTGGCTCGACATCAGGGTGAAGGAGGATCGCGGGGCGACCCATCGCTGGGGCCTGGAAATGGGGGCGCCCAGTGCGCTGTATCGGCGCGGCTGGCGCCAAGCGTCCCTCAAGCCCGGCGACAAGGTCACCGCCGTGATGCATCCGCTGCGCGATGGCCGTCGCGGCGGCAGCCTGGTGTCGGTGACCTTGCCGGATGGCGCGCAGCTTTTCGGCAGCGGCGGCAGCGCCGAGCCCGCAGCGCCGCCTGGGGCCCGGCCATGAGCCGCGTGGGCCTGCGCGCACTCATGCTCGTCGCCGCGGTGCTCGCCTTGGGTGCAACGGTGAGCCGCGCCGCGGGGCTGCCCGACTGGGCCGGCGTGTGGCAGGTCAAAGGTTCGATGGCGCTGCTCTCGCGCGACAACGGCCGCATGTTCGTACCCGGTACCCGCGATGATCCGCCATTCATACCCCGTTACGAGCACCGCTACCAGGCCGATCTGCTGCGCGCCGAGCGCCAAGGCGATCCGCGCGCCAAGGACAGCCTCACCGACACCAATACCCTGCACTGCTTTGCCGGCATGCCCCGCTTGATCGCCACCCCGTTCCGGTACGAGTTCATCGTGACGCCGAAGCAAACCTGGATCCTCATCGACAAGGCCGTTCGCCACATCTTCACCGATGGCCGCCCATGGCCGGCGGCCGATGCGCGCTGGCCATTGATGCTCGGGCGCTCACGGGGTCATTGGGAGGGGGACACGCTGGTCATCGAGACCGTCGATATGCGCACCGATATGTGGGCCGATACCACGCCCCTGACCCTCTCCGCGCACGCGAGCGT
This sequence comes from Steroidobacteraceae bacterium, assembly GCA_036267975.1. GTDB lineage: Bacteria > Pseudomonadota > Gammaproteobacteria > Steroidobacterales > Steroidobacteraceae > DAIDKA01. The sequence goes on from DATAVA010000035.1 coordinate 29,158, forward strand.
GATGGAACGCATCCGCAAAATCGACCCGAACACACTGGAGGATGAGGTCACGATTCACGACCCGGACAAATTCACGCGCGAGTGGCAATTCACCCGCCAGTACGTACGCGCAGACGCCCACGAGTGGCCCGACGATCCGGAACTGTGCGGTGGACCGGATGATCGCAACCCGGTCATCAACGGTCATGTCACCGTGCAGTTGCCGGACGTCCATTGAGTCGCCGCGCGAGCGCCATGCAGCCCCACGGTTCCCTGGAACGCAATGTGCGCTGGCGCCTGGTCGCGCCCCTGACCGTATTGCTGCTGCTGAGCTCGCTGGATCGGGTCAACATCAGCTTCGCCGCCCTGGGCATGAACCAGGCGCTGGGACTGACGCCTTCGCAATACGGCTTTGGCGCAGGCGTGCTGTTCGTCGGCTTTTTGCTCGGCCAGTATCCGAGCGTCATGCTGCTGCAGCGCATCGGGATGCGCCGCTGGATCAGCAGCTGCGCGGTGTTGTGGGCGCTGGCTGCGGCAGGCACCACCCTTGTGCACTCACCGCTGCAGTTCTATGCCCTGCGCATCCTGCTGGGCGTGGCTGAAGGCGGACTCGCCCCCGGCATCGTGCTGTACTTGAGCCAATTCACCACTGAGGCGGACCGAGCCCGAACCTTCGGCATTCCCATGATCGCCATTCCCCTGTCGGTGGCGCTGGGCAGCCCGCTGTCCGGTGGGCTGATGTCCATGGTGGCCCCGATTCATCTGGCCCCGTGGCGCTGGCTGCTGATTGCCGAAGCCGTCCCGGCTTTGCTGTTGGGTATCGCCGCGCGCGGCTATTTTCCCGATCATGCGACAGAGGCCCGCTGGCTCTCCGCCCAGGATGTGGAATTTCTGCAGCTTCAGGCGGCCGCGCAGCTGCGCGGTCGGACCCGCAATGATTGGAGCGTACTGCGTGAGCCTTTGGTGTGGCTCGCCTCGCTCGTGTGGTTCTGTTTGCTGTGCGGCTCCTACGGCATCATCTTCTGGCTACCGCAGATGGTGAAGGCACTCACCGGCCACTCCCCGCTTGCGATCGGCTGGATCAATGCGCTGCCGTGGCTCGCAGCGGCGATCGGCACGTACGTCAATGCCGTGCATTCGGATCGCACCGCCGAGCGCTTCTGGCACGTGGCCGCACCCGCGCTGCTGGCGGCCGCGGCCGCGGTGGCCGCCTGGCAGCTGGACGGCGGCCCCGCCGGACTGGCTGCGTTGGTCGCATTGGGCCTGGGCCTGGGGGCCGCACAAGGGGCATTCTGGTCCATCCCCACGCGCCTGCTGACCCGCTCGAGCCTGGCGGTCGCGGCCGTCATGATCAACCTGGTGGGCAGCGCCGGCGGGCTGGTCATGCCCCACCTCATCGGCTATGGAATCGAGCTCGGCGGCGGCCCGGGCAGCGCCTCCTTGCTCATCGCTGCCGCCCTCGCCGCGGCCGCCGTCCTCACGTTGCTGATTCGCGCCCGCGGCGCGCACGCCTGAGCGCTCAGGCGGTATCGCGGGCGAGGATTTCGAAACCAATGTCGATGCGCCGCGCGGGGGGCTCAAGCCCGCGCGTGCGCAGGATCAGCGCCTCGGCGGCGCGGCGGCCAATCTGCGCGCCATCGATGCGCACCGAGGTCAGCGCCGGCACGGCCAGGGCCGAGGAGTCACTGGCCCCGAAGCCGATGACGGCCAGATTCTGCGGAACTTTGAGCCCCCGCGCCGTGGCCTCGCTGAGCACCGCCCAAGCCAAGCGATCCGAACTGCACAGCACCACATCCGCACGGCCGCCGCTCTTGAGAAACGCCCGCAGGCGTGCACGTCCGTCGATCGCAAAAGGCGTCACGGCCGCGATATCGCAGATCGGCTCGGGCAGATGCTGCTCGCGCCAGCGCTCGAGAAAACCTTCCATCCGGGCCCTCCCGCGCGCCAGATCGTGCGTCATGATCAGCGGGCGCCGATAGCCTTGCTTCACCACAAAATCCGCCAGCGCTCGGCCCGCCTGCCGATGCGAGAACCCAATCGCAAGATCCACCGGCGTGCGCGGCAGATCCCACGTCTCGATGACGGTGACGCGGGCGGCACGCAAATGGCGCCGCACGAGCGGATCGGTCGGCGCACCGGTCAGAATCAGGGCATCGGGGCGATGCGACAGCAGTGAGATCACCGCCCGGCTCATGCCCTCCGGCTCATATCCGGTCAGTCCCAGCACCACTTGGTAGCCCGCCGCAGACAAGGCCAGCGACATCGACTCGATGGTTTCATTGAACAGCGAGGTCGCAATGCTCGGCACCAGGGCGGCGACCAGCCGGCTACGCTTGGAGGCCAGCCCGCCTGCCAGCAGGTTGGGCACATAGCCGGTCTTGGCGATCGCCAGCCTCACCCGCTCGCGCGTGTGCGCCGTTACCTGCTCGGCATTGTTGAGGGTGCGCGAAATGGTGGCGGTGGAGACCCCGGCGACGCGCGCGACATCCTCGAGCGTGGGTGCGCGCGCGGCGGCCGAGTGTGCTGACTTGCGAACGTGCCGGCGGCGCATGCGAACCCCAAACCCAACCGATTGCGATTCTACCCTTTCGTAAAGCGCATGCGCACCGACAGCACCCCCAGTTCCGGCATGCGCGTGCGCGTGATCGGACCGTAGGTCTCAAAGCCGCGCGTGCGGCCGAGCAGTTCCTCGAGTGCGACTTTCAACTCCAGGCGCGCCAGGGCCGCGCCGGGACAGTGATGCGGGCCGCGCCCGAAGGCCAAGCTCTGCGCGATGTTGGGCCGATGAAGCACGAACTGATCCGGATTCTCAAACACCGCTTCATCGCGATTGGCGGAGGCGTAGTTGAGCGCAATGGGTTCGCCCTGCCCGATCGGACAGCCGCGCACTTCGATATCGCGGTTCGCCGTGCGCGCAAAGCCGCGATACGGCGTGTAGAGCCGCAAAAACTCCTCCACGGCGGCCGCAATCAACTGTCGGTTGCCCCTCAGTAGCTGCTGCAGCGCCGGATCTGCGCTCAAGTGCACGCTGATCGAGCCGATCAGCACCGTGGGTGCAATGATGCCCACCACCAGCACCTGCCGCACGCACCCGACAATGAGTTCATCGGGCAAGGCTTGACCCTCATGACGCGCGGCCAGCAACGCCGAAGTGGGATCGATGTCAGGATCCAACGGAGTGTGCTTGCGCAATGCAATCAGCTCACGCGCCATCTCATACAACGCCAGGCTCGTCTGCCGCACCACGCTGTCGAGATTGGACTGCACGGCCACATTGAACGCGCGCCCCGCCTGCCGCAGCGGCGCGGCCAGCTCAGGCGGAATGCGCATCCATTCGGCGAACACATTCACCGGTAGACGGCTGGAGAAATCCTCGCAGATGTCGCACTCGCCCGCCTCCAGCAGCGGCGCGAGCAGCTCCCCGCACAGTCGGCGTATGGTGGGCTCAAGCACCGCCACGCGCCGCTCCGCGAGCAGCGGATTGAGGGCCGAGCGAAACGGCGTATGGGCCGGCGGATCCAGATGCAGCGGGGGACGGCGCCCGGTGAAAGCCACTTTGGGCACCACGTTCTGCACCGAATTGATGAAGGTTCGATACTCCGTCGCGGCCCGCGCGACATCCTCGTGCTTCAGCAAACTCCAAAATCCGCCCCAGGCATCGCTCCAAGCGACCGGACGCTGCGCGCGCAGCTGCCGGTACAGGGCGTAAATGCCCTCCTGCGTCTCCTTCGCAAGAGCGTCGTAGTCCACCGCGCGGGCGGGCGCTGGAATCATGGGGGTATCTGCAGTGGCTCGCGCAACGCGCGGTTCACTTCAATATGGCAAACCATGTAAGCGCTTGCAAGCCAGGCGCCGCCCGCGGTACCGCGCTTCAGTATTCAACCTCCGGATCCTCCTCGCTGCGCGACTGAACCGCCGGACCGAAAGCGCGCAGCATGATTCCCAACCTGTCCCCTTGCGTATCGAGTTCGTTCGCTTCGCGGCTGAGCGCCACGCGCTGCGCGGGGGTGGGAGCAAGCTCCATCCGCACCTGCAGCTGCTGGATGTTCTCCTGCAGCTGCTGCAGCCGCCCCGTCCAGTACGTCTGCTGCGCCTGTGCCTTCGCCGCGGCCTGGGCCAGCTGTTGGCGCAGGTTTGCCAGTTCGTGCTCCAGCAGCCGCGCCGGAATCGACTCGGCGCTAAGTCCGGAGTGCGCGGCCTTGGCGCGCTCACCCGCCAGCAACCGATAGATGCGCCCGACGCCGCCGCGGCAGTTGAAGCGCTCGACCAAGGCGGCGCGCAGCCGTGCGCCTGACGGGAACCGCCCGGCGCTCGTAAGCTCAGCGATCACACGGCGGATCTGTGCATCGGACACTTTCGGCGGATGCATGAGCGCGAGTATATCGGCTAAGCGGAAAGCTTTCCGCTTCATTATTCCGCCCTGATTAACGCATGAAAGGCATTTGAAATCAGTGCATTGCATCAAACCGGTGGCGTTTTACATCTGTTGGCCGGCTCCGGCGCGAGCATCTTAAAAGGCACATCGGCCGCAGGCCGTGGTTGTTTCTCCTGATTCATAGCTCCGACAGAAATCCTTATTCGTTATGCATGGCGGCAGGTCTCGCGCGCTGCATGCAGGGCTCGTGTCCAGTTGGGTGGCATGCGATGCGGGCGGGTCCAGGCGCCCTCGCGGATTTTCTTCAGCGCGATGTGCAGCGCATGCAGCGGTGAGAAGCGCTGGAGACTGCCCTCCTCAATCGACCAGATGACCTGGCGCAGCAGTTCCGCAGCGCCCTCGACCGAGGTGGCAGACTGGATATCGCGCTTCAAGCGCGCGAGCTCGAACGCGGAAAGCTTGCGCACGGAGGCGGTGCGGGCGGCCGCGGGCGCCGGTTGGATCACCCGCACCGGTTCGACGGCAACGCAGGCGAGGAACTGCAGCACCCTGCCCCGCTCCTGCGCGCCAAGTGCCGAATCAGGGTCGAATTCCATGTGTCCCCGATGCACTCGCAGCGCTTCCCGGTAGCGGCTTTCTTCGGTCGCGGACATTACCGCGGTGAGCCGCGCGAGGGCCATTATCCGATCGCGGCCGCGCAAGCCGGCGAAGGGATCGGCGGGTCGGGTCACTTCGCGCACAACCTCCACCGTCACCTCCTCCACCGCCGGCGCCCTGCCCGCTTCGGGGGTGAGCCCAATAGCGCGGCGACGGTTGGGATGCCGATCCAGTTCGATCAGCAGTTCCCGGGGCACGCGCACCTCCGTCACCGCGGTTGCCTGCTGAAACGGGTTGGACGGATCCCGCCCCGGGTCGGTGCGTCTCAGGCACCCGAGTCTGCCGAGCAGCTGGTAGGAGCGCGTCACGGTGGAGGGATCCAGGCAGCACTCGCGGGCCACCCGCTTCAGCGGAATCTCCGAGCACCAGTCCCCGCGCTGGTGCCCCTCCTGCCAGTGCAGCCAGAAGACCCGCTCCGCGGAGGCCGGTATGCCCTGGGACCAAAGCCAGCGCTCCAGCGGCTTCGGCCTGAGGCTGAAATACTTCTCGCGGATCAAGTGGACACGCGGATCGAACGCAGATCGTGCGGACATGACTTACCCCTCGCCAGACAGACGATTTTGAAAAGCACGACCGATTCGGCAGGGGCTGGCGCTTGACCCGATGAGCTCGGGTGACTAACCTTGATTTGCGACTTCTAGGTTAGTTTCGCGGCTTCCAGCGAATCGGTCCTTGATGGTAGAAAGGCCCCTAACGGGGCCTTTTTATTGGCTGCCGTTCATGGCGGTCCTCCTGAGGAGCGTCGGGTGCGGGACGCCGAAACTTTCCTGCAGGAAAGTTTCTGGCAATGCCGGGTTCGAAGGCCCGGTACCAAAACTTTCCTGCAGGAAAGTTTGCAGACGGAATGCGCCGCTGCGCCTGACCGGGGCCACTTGGGCGATGGCGGCCCTTTGATGATTTTCAGGCGCCCAGAAACGCGAAAACCCCGGAAGGCCGGGGCTTGTCAGTGCGCAGGAGGGAGGGCGGGATCTCATGGCCCGTCCAGGCGCTTGCGCAGCCACGCCTCGGCCCAATCCTTCAGTTCCTCGCGCATCTGCTTTTGCATGGCTTCATCAACATGCTGCAGTTTCAGCACGATGCGGTTACGGCCCGACCCCACTTTAAGGGGCACCCGGCCGCCGATCCGCACGGATTCCTCGCGGGAGGACCCATGTGCCGGGGCGCTCTTGCCGGCCGCCGCGGCAGCAAGCGTGCGCAGTACGACGTCCGCATTGGCCAGGGGCTTGCGTTGCGCCAAGCGCTCCGCCGCCCGCAGAACGGCTGCTTCATTGGCTTTGAGCGCCTGACTGAGCGTCGGCCCCCAGCTCATGGGAATCACCCGCTCATCCCCGAATGCTGCCAGCACCGCAGGGGGCAGAGCGGCCACGGACAAATACTTCGCGACCGCGGTTTCGCCCAACCCGATCGCCGCCGCCAGTTCGCGCTGGCTCTCATACAGGCCGGCCTCAAGCCAGCGGCTGAACATCCGGCCCTTTTCGAAGGCCGACAGGTCATACCGCTCTTCATTCTCGCGGTACATCTTCAACACCAGGTCCCGGGCATCCGCGACGCCGGCATCCACCAGCGTCAAAACCGGAAAGCCTTGCGGGGACTCCGCATCCAGTGCCAGACAGGCTGCGTGGCGGCGGTGACCGGCAACGATTTCAAACTCGAAGGGCAGGGCGTTCTTCACCGGGCGAACCCGAATCGGAATCTCCTGCCCATGGGTGTGCAGACTGGTTTTCAGATCGATGAACTTCGGATCATCGGCCAGCAGCGAGCGCTCGTGCCGGTTGCGAAATTCGGTCGCGCGAATCTTCTTCGGGTCCAATTCCAGGAGCAGACGGCCTTCGGCCTTGGCCTGGTCGTAGAGCTTCGCCCGGGTGGCGACATGCTCGGCATACAGATTGGCCTGCTCTGCGATCGGGCCCAACTGACGCGGCTGCCCGATGGGCCGCTCCGCCGGCGCAGTACTGGCCCGCACGGACAGGGTCTGGTCGAGGATCGCGCGGCGCTCCTTGGCCTTGATGCTCATGCCCCGCTGCCCGGTGCGATGCCGATGCCCGCCAGGGCAGGGGAGCGGGTCGCCCGCGCGTTCAGCGCGTGTTGGATCAGGGCCTCGATTTCTCCATTGGCCCCATTCATCGCCTCGATGGCCCGCTCCAAGGTTCGACGGTCGCCGTCGTAGTCGGCCACTTCATAGAGCGTGAGCAGCTCCGGCCCGACCTTCTCGAGCGCCGAACTTTGCACCATCGCGTGCGCGCAGGTCTCTTGCGGGAAGAACTGGCGGATCCACTTGGTAATCTGGGCATGGGTGCCTTCATTGCGCACCCGCGTGAGCAGGACGGAGGCAAACTCGTACGTTTTTGGGGCCGCCTCGGCGCGGTTGAACGCTTCCATCAGCTCCGCGACCAACTCGAAAAACAAGGAGGAGGACTGCAGATCGATCATGGCGGGCGGAAGCGTGATCAGGAGCCCATCTGCAGCGAACATGGCGTTACTATTCACGAACGACAACGAAGGCGCCGTGTCCAGAATGATCACATCATAGTCCTGGCGCAACGGTTCCAAGCCGTCGGCCAACGGCCTGTGGAACGCAAAGCCATCCTCATCGCGCAAACGCGCAGCGATGGCAAACTCCGAGCCGTACACCCCCAGATTTGACGGGATCAGGTCCAGGTTGAACCAGTGGGTGGATTGAACGACGGAGCGCAGATCACCGGTCCATTTCGGATTGCGGCGACCCTGAAAATTGGGGCCTTCGAGGAAGGTTCGGACCGTCTCATCATCACCGACTTCGGTATGCGGCAGAATACCGAACAGCTGCGTGAGACTTGCCTGGGCGTCCAGGTCCACGAGCAAAACCCGGTACCCATTCAACACCAGGTATTGCGCCAGATGCGCCGCCGTCGTGGTCTTCGCGACACCGCCCTTGAAGTTACAGATCGACAGCACCAGACCCGGCTGACCCGGCGACCGCTTGGCCGGCAGCTCGAAGGCATCGCGCAAGCGATAGACTTCCTCCAGAGCAAATTCACGGCGGCGCGGGTTCGACGTAAGTCCTTGAGGCAATTCAGGATGTCGATCCAGGCGGCGGTACAATGTCTCCACCTTGAGGCCCAGCAGGCCGGCCACTTCGGGGCCGACGAACTTGCGCAATGTCTTGCGGTGATTCGGATGGGTCGCCAGGTCGCGAATCGTCTTATTCAGATCCGCCGCCCGTTGGGCCAGATCGGCGACACCTTCCGAATCGACGGGCCTGCGTGCCTCGGTGAGGGTGATCAGATCGGAGACCGCTTCAGGTTTTGCAGCCATTTAGGGAGCAGGGCGCCATGCAAGCATAAGCATGGGCGGATCCTACTCAAGCTGTTACATTATGGCAAGCGTTCAGGTTCATTAACCCAACAACCGGAGCGGCTGCCGTTCCTGGCGTTCAGATCTGGATGCGGCGCAGGAAGTCGAAGAATTGGGACAGCTCCTGACGCGAAAAAAGCTGCAGGAATTTCGTCTCGTGCTCGATCATCTCCCGACGCAGGCCCACCAGCTCCCGGGCCCCCAGATCGGTGAGGAATACATCCTGCCTTCGCCGGTCCGAGCCGGACTGGCGCCGCTCGATCCATCCCTGACGTTGCAGCTGCCGGATCAGGCCGACGATGGTGGCCTTGTCGATCTTCAGCTGCGTCGCAAGCTCAATCTGCGCGATCCCCGGATTCTCGTCCACCAGGACCATTAGGCTGAAAATGCCCGGACGGATCTGTCCGATGCCGACCGTGCGATTGAAATCGCGCCACAGGGCCATGTGGGCGCGGCGCACGTTGTACCCGAGCAGGTTGGGCAGCATGCCCACGCTCAGCGGGCGCAGTGCGATGGAGTCAGGCTCCGCGGGGCGTTTGCGGGGTCGGGCCGTGGGCTGTTGTTTGGTTCTTTTGCGCTTTTGCACTGACTCAGTCACAGCCGGGGAAGCCTGCGCCAATTATGCATGATCGCGGCCGGCACTGACGGGCTTCGATGAGGATGCGGCGCGGCTGCGCCTATATGGTTTGCAATGTCAACGACTGTAAACTAGCATTGCCCGCGCTTGGGGGCTTTCGTTGCTGGCGCCGGCTGATGAGTAAGGAATGGCCGGACGCACGAGTACTTGAGCACATCAACGATCTGACCCAAGGCGGGTTGCACTTGCGACGGCCCGCCTCGGTAGAAGAGGGGGAACGACGCATGCGCCGCGTGAATGGATTGATCGCCGTGCTGGCTCAGTGGTGCGGGCTCGCCGTCGCAACGCTTCCCGGTGCCTGGGCCGCGGACGCTCCGCCCGTCCAGGTGCCGGCCCAGACCCCCATCGGATCAGGTCCCTACCGGGCGCTCATGGAGGTCGATCCGGGTCTGCCCACCCACACTCTTTATCATCCTGTAGACCTCACAGCGGCGGGCAAGCTGCCCATCGTGGCCTGGGGCAATGGTGCGTGTTGGAATGTGGGCAATGCGTTTCGCTGGTTCTTAAGCGACATTGCCTCCTACGGTATTTGGTGATCGCCATAGGACCCCTGTCGCAGGACCCGCCGTCCCTGCGAATGCCCACCCCCATGGCGCCGCTGGCGCCGAGCAACGCCGGGGCTGTCGCGGCAGGGGCTGCGAAATTACCGCCGCCGGCCTCCCATTCCTCGCAGCTGATCGATGCCATCAACTGGGCGCAGGCGGAAAATGAACGTACGGGCAGCCGGTTCTTTCATCGGATCGATACGCACGCGATCGCCCTCATGGGTCAGTCCTGCGGTGGCGTCCAGGCGATCGAAGCCTCGGCCGACCCGCGCGTGCGAACCAGCGTCATCTGGAACAGCGGGCTGTTTCCCCAGCCCACCCGCATGGCCGGAGGAGGCGAGCTCACCAAGGCGAATCTGAAGCAGTTGCATGCGCCGATTGCCTACATCAGCGGGGATGACGAAGACATCGCTTTCGCAAATGCCAACGATGACTATGAGCGTATCCAGAACCTGCCGGTGCTGCGCGCCTATGGCCGCGGGGTGACCCACGGCGGCACCTACAACGATCGCAACGGGGGTGAGTTCGCCGGGGTCGCGGTCGGATGGCTCAATTGGCAGCTCAAGGGCGACCGCCAGGCGCGCAATCTGTTCGTGGGCGCCGAGTGCGGGTTGTGCGTGAACCCGCACTGGGTGGTCCGCAGCAAGAATCTGCAGTAGGCGGGCAGTCGCCGCCAGCCATGAGCGCGCCGAGACTACTGTGGGAGCGACTCGGAACGGTGGCGTTGATCTGGGCGGCGGGCTCGATGGGCGCAGCCGCCGCCGAACCCACGCCACACAGCGCTGCGGCGGGTGCCAGTTATGCGGGAGTCCTGCCCGATGGTGCGCTGTGGCGCGCGCGCGTGCCCGCGCAGTGGAATGGCACGTTGCTCCTGTACAGCCACGGGTATGCGCCGCAGCTCCAGCCTCCGCAGCTCGCGCCCCGCGGCCTCGAGGAGTGGCTGCTCGCCCATGGCTACGCACTGGCAGCCTCTTCCTACTCCCAGGCAGGTTGGGCCCTGGCGCAGGCCGTGCCTGATCAGCGCGCGACGCTTGCCGTGGCCACTTCGCGCATCGGCACACCCCGGATCACGCTCGCCTGGGGTGACTCGATGGGTGGCCTGGTGACCACGGCCCTGGCCGAAACCGCGGGCGTACCGATCGATGGGGCGGTGTCCGCGTGCGGATCCATCGCCGGAACCCTGGCCATGATGAATACCGCGCTGGATGGTGCGGTTGCCTTCGTCACGCTGGAGGCACCCGATGCCGGCATACAGCTGGTCGGGGTGACGGATGATTCGGCCAATGCTGCGCGGGTCCGAGCGGCCCTCACGCTCGCGCTGCAAACCCCGCAAGGCCGGGCCCGGGTCGCACTCGCCGGCGTACTGGGCGGGCTGCCCGTGTGGAGCAATCCGTCTGCCGCAGCACCCTCACCGGATGACTATGCCGCGCAGCTTGACCAGATGGCGCAGGCGCTGAGCGCTGGCCTGTTTGCGCCGCGCACCGATCAGGAACGTCGCGCGGGCGGGGTGTTCTCCTGGACCACGGGTATCGATTATCGCGCGCAGCTGCGCCGCTCCGGCCGCTGGGACTGGGTCGAACGGTTTTACCGCGCAGCGCGGCTGGATCTCACCAAAGATCTGCAGCGGCTCAACGCCGCACCGCGCATCGCGGCCCAGCCCGCCGCCATCGCCTACATGCGCCGTCACTATGCGCCGACCGCCCGGCCGCTGGTTCCTTTCCTCACCCTGCACACGATCGGCGACGGGCTCACCTCCGAGGTGTTGCAGGCCGGCTATTCGCAGGCGGCCAGCGGCGAAGGGCGCGCCGCGAACTACCGGGCCGCGAGCGTTCAGGCCGCCGGGCACTGCCGCTTCTCGGTGGGGGAATACGTGGCGGCAGTGCGCACGGTGGAGCTGCGGCTGCGCGAGGGGCGCTGGTCGGCAGACCCCGCCACCCTCAACTCCCGGATCGCGACCGCCGGTCTGGGAGCAGGGCGGTTCGTGGCACACCGTTCGGCGCCCCTGCTGCGTGCATGCTGGGCGAGCACGCCGCGGTGCGCGGGCGAGCCTGCCCGTTAGGCGCAATGGCGCCGCGCCGGGGCGTTGTATTTGTCATACAAAAGGCGATGAGAAATCAACTATCCGCAAATAACTAGGTGAAGTTGTCAACGACTATTGTTTTTGAAAAGCATGTTTCCTATGATGCGCAGGCGCCGCACACAATGCAGAATGGGGGGAACATCAATGAAATCGCGAATTTCACGCACCGCGCAGATAGCCGCGCCAAAGCATCGGTTGCCGCTGGCTGCCTGGGTCGCCGCGGCCGGTGCGAGTGCGCTCCTCGCCAGCGCCACCGCCGCGGCGGATAATCCGCCCACCCCGGACACGTCCCAAAATCCGACCGCGGAGCCGCTGCAGGAAGTTGTGGTCACCGGCACCTTGATTCGCAACGCCGCACCGGTGGGCTCGGCGCTCATTACGGTGAACCAGCAGCAATTACAGCAAACCGGCGCCATCTCCTTGAGTGATGCGCTGCGAACGCTGCCGCAGGTCGATAATCTGGGTGTCTCCGATGCCAGCCGCTCCGGCACCGGCGGAGCGGGCAACATCGTCTATGGAAACTCCATCAACCTGCGCGGCTTGAGCCCATTTGCAACCCTGACACTGCTCGACGGCCACCGCGTGCCGCCCAGCGGGACCTCCGGGGCCACGGTCGATCCGGATGCATTTCCTTCTTTGATGCTGCAGCGGGTGGACATCGTGGCCGACGGCGCTTCGGCTACCTACGGATCGGATGCGATCGCCGGTGTCGTCAATCTGATCCTGCGGCGCAATATCGAAGGCGTGGAGGTCGACGGCCGATACGGATTCGCCAACGGCTACGAGGAAAACCGCGAGGGGCTCGTTGCGGGACACAACTGGGGCAGCGGCCAGCTCAGCATCGGCTTCGAACAGAACTACAACTCAGCCCTCAACGGCGAGGATCGCCGCTTCTTTGAGTCAAACCAGACGGCCGCAGGGGGTACGAACTACGACACCCAGCAGTGCAGTCCCGGCACGATCGTGATCGGCACGACCACCTACGCCATTCCCAAAGGCGGTGTGACGCCCGCCACGGCCGCCGGCCTGATTCCCGGCACGGCAAATTTCTGCGATCCGGCCAAAAACTCCGACATCCTGCCGCGCGTGCGGCACGAGAATGCTGCCTTCACCTTGGATCAGAAAGTGGGGGACTGGGCGAGCCTGTTCGCCGATGGCAGCTACTCCAAGCGTACCTTCCAGTTTCTCGGCTCCGCGCCGCTAGGGCCGTTGCAGGTGCCGGCATCGAACGCCTTCTTCGTGGCACCGCCCGGAACGGCGCCCGCGACTGAGACGGTCAACTACAGCTTTGCGAACGATCTGGGTCCCTACAGCCGCGACTATGGTGAATCGACGAACTTCCAGGGCACCTTGGGGCTGAAGTTCAATCTCAGCCACGACTGGTTGCTGACCGTGGATGGCACCGCCGGGCGCGATCGCGACTTCGTCTACGATCCGCCCAATTCGCTGGTGAACGGCAACCTTGCCGCCGCACTGGCCAGCGGCAATCCGGCCACGGCGCTGAACGTTTACGGCGGCGCGAACCCTGCCAGCGTCATCAATCCGATCTTCAGCGGCATCTTCTATGGTCCGGGATTCGCCCGTGAACAGGTCCTGGAGGCGCAGGCGGACGGCGGGGTCGTGGCGTTACCCGGGGGCGAGGCGCGTCTGGCGGTCGGCGGCCAATGGCGCCACGATGAGCTCGAGTATGGTCTGGTGTCCGGTCCGACCGGCGAGCAGCTGGTGATCGATGAGCACCTGAGCCGGCATTCGGATTCGGCCTTCGCGGAACTGCTGGTCCCGATCTTCGGCAGCGGCAATGCAGTGCCCGGGATCCAGCGCCTGGATCTGGATATCGCGGGACGCTTCGAGCATTACAGTGATTTCGGCAGCACCAGCCATCCGAAGATCGGCATCAACTGGACGCCCACCGCGGGTGTCATGGTGCATGCGAGCTACGGGACCTCCTTCCGCGCCCCGCTGCTGTCGGAACTGGTAGGACCGCTGCGCGGCGTCTTCGTACAAACCTACTCCGATCCGCTGGCGCCCTCCGGTACCTCGGTGGGGTATACGTTGGGCGGCGGCAATCTGGCGCTGCAGCCGGAGACCGCGACCACGTTTTCGGCAGGGATCGATTTAACGCCAACCGATCAGAGCAAGGTCAGCCTGACCTACTACAACATCAACTATAAGAACCAGATTGCCAGCTATCTGTCTGATCTGACCATCCTGCAGCAGACCGGTCAGCTCGGCGGTCTGGTGACGCGCTGTCCCTCCGCGGCCTGCACCGGCTTGGTGAATCAGTACACGACCGGGGCCGGCGCGCTGCCGATACTGGGACCGCCGCTGGCCAATCCCAGTGTGTTCGTGAATGGCCTGGAGGAGAATCTGGGAGCTACCAAGACCCAGGGCCTGGACCTGGTCGGCAGTTATGCGTTGCCGATGACGCCGCTGCCCGGCAGCTGGTCGGTCGACCTGTCGGCCAATGTCACGACCCAGTACGATGTGAAGTTCACGCCGACCGGCGCGTATTTCAACGAGCTCAACAAGATCGGCTATCCGCTGCGGCTGCGCATGCGCGGTGATATCGGCTGGGCGATCGGACCGCTCACCTCAACGCTGTTCGTCAACTACGTCAACGGGTACACCAACGATGAGACGACTCCCATCCAATCGGTCAGTTCGTACGTGACCGAGGATCTGGATGTGGTGTTCAATACGGACCGCGTGCTGCAAGCGGCGCTCGCCAAGGATCTTACCTTCACGTTTCATATCACGAACATCGGCAATGTCACCCCACCATATGTGAACGTTCCCATCGGCAATGGCGGCGGCGGGTACGATCCCAATTCTGCAAGCCCGCTGGGCCGGTTCATTTCGGTGGGATTCGGTAAGAAGTTCTAAGAGGCCACGCGTCGGTGCGCAGTCAGCTGATGCGCACCATGTCCGCGGCGATGGTATAGGTCACAGGCGGCAGCGCCGCCTGGCGTGAAATGTCAGCGACATAGTGCACCAGCGCTTCGGCGGCTGCGCCGCGGGCGCGGGTCGGTCGCCCGGGCGGTTCCACGAATAGCGGAATGAAGCCGACCGCGGTGAGCCTGCCTGCTTCGATCAGCACCCGCGCCAGCATGCCGTGCACCGCCTGCGGATGAAACGGTGCGAGGAAGTAGGCCGGATCGGGCTCAAAGCCAAACATCTCCCGTCGGCGCCGCGCCCACTCGGAGCGCTTCGGATTGCTCTGCTGCGCGCTCAGCGCTCGCGTGACGACACAGCCGTTGCCCAGTCCGTGGAAAATGGGACGGCCGCGATACTGCTCGATGCCGCGCAGGATGTGCGCATGGTGCCCGATCACCAGATCCGCGCCCGCATCGATGGCCGCATGGGACAGCGGACGCTCGTAGGGCGCGAGCCGCGCGGGGGTGTGTACGATGCCCTTATGCAGTGCGACGGCGCACAGCTGCGCGCCTGATCGGCGCGCCGCGACGATGTCGTCGGCCATGCACTGCACCGAGGCCGGCTCTGCGGTATGCAGGCGCGCTGAGGGTTTGATCGCACCGCCGTCCTCGGCCAGCACCCGAACGTAGGCACAGCCGGCGGCATTCTCCTGGGCCCAGCTTTCCTGCGGACCGACGCAGTTGTAACTCAATACGGCAATGCGCAGGCCATCGGCCTCGAACCACGCGGGGCGGCGCGCCAGCGGCAGGTTCTCACCGGCGCCGCAGTGACCGATACCCAGGCGTTCCAGTTCAGCGAGTGTGTCGGTGATGCCTTCGGGTCCGCAATCGGCCAGGTGATTGCCCGCAAGCGTCACGATCCTGATTCCCGCCTCGGCGAGGGCCGCCAGGTGCGTCGGATCCGCACCGGGCGCGGGAACGTCGGCTGCCATTTCCACACCCCGGCGCGTGTGCGGCACCTCGAGGTGCCCGACGGCCAGCGTCGCTGCGCGCAGGGAGGGGGCAATGCCGCTCAGCCAGTGTCCGGGATCAGGTTCATCCAGCACCAGGTCACCACAAAAAACCAGACTCGTCATGGCAGCAGCGGCAGATCCACCCAGGAAGGATCCGCAGCACTGCTCTGCACCGTGATGCGCGTGCCCGCGGCGCCCGGGTCACGCAGGCGCTCGCGATAATCGGCGCCCATGACGGCAACGCCTAACCGATGGCCGGCGGCGATCCGATAGGAGGTCGGCAGGAAATCAAAGTGCAGCGTGACCGCCTTACCCGCCTGCAGCGGTTGCACGTCCTGCGCATAGGCGCGGTGCCAGGGCGTGCCTGGAACCACAAAGGGCGCCGGCCTTTCCGCGCGCACAGAGGCCTTCAGTCGCCCCTCGGTGATCACGCTCGTGTGGCCCTCCGGGCCAATATCAATGAGGTAGGCGAACAGATTCGCATCGGCGTGGTCCGCACGCAGCCGCAAACGGATGACGGGATTGCCGGTGATGATGCGCTCGTGATCCAGCGGCGCGCTCGTGAGCGTCAGGCCCTGCCCCGGGTGCAGGCACGGTTGCATGAAGGGACCCACACCGCCTTCAGGACAATCGACATCGGTGCGCACGGGGAAGGTGCTAAGCGCCTGCCGCGTCGGTGCCCGCGGCGTTAACTGCTGGCCCCCGGACAGATACCAGCGCTCGGAGTGCTCGCCGGGAACCGGCCAGGTGGCCGCGCTATGCCAGGACCCACCGCCGGCGTCATTCATCGTGTAGTAGTGGACGCGCGGCTCGGCAGCCAGGCCCGTCGGCAGTGCCTTCAGGTACGTGTCGAAGAACCGATGGATTTCCTGCAGCAGCTCGAAGCCGGGATTCATGCAATGTTTCCACGGTCCGATCAGGATGCGCGACTGGGGCAGATTCAGCAGTGCGATGATGCCCTGGTCGCGCAGCTCATCGTGCCAGCCTCCCATGATGTAGACCGGCACCTGCAGCTGCCGCAGCTGCTGCGCATAGTCACTGACGCTGCTCTCGGACCAGAACCGGGTGCCCACGAGTGCCGACCAGCTGTCCCGATATGGCAGCTGCTGCCACATTTGCAGCAGGTTGGTGGACAGCTGATGCTGTGCGGCCGCCTCGGCCAGCAGCTTCTTGTCCGCATCGCCATCGACCGGTTCCACGGCCATGTCCTCGGCGAGGGTGCGCTGCGGTCCGGTACCCCATTGCGCGAAAATTCCTCCCCGGCGCATCGCATCGTACTTGCTCCAGGAGAAGCAGCCCGCGAACACGGCCTTAAGATGCGGCGGGCGGCCACTGAGCGCATGCATGGCCGCATCGCCGGTGTTCGAGCATCCATAGATACCCACTGCGCCCGTGGACCAGGGCTGGCGCGCCAGCCATTCGGTGATCTCATAGGCATCGTCGGTCTCGGTCTCATCGTTGTACCCGCGGCGAATGCCGAAGGACTGACCGTTGCCCCGCCGCGCGACCTGCACCACGATGTATCCATAGGCCACCAGTGCCGGCACTTGGCTCAATCCGGCCGCAGCGGGCGTGAGGGTGCTGTCGGGGGCTTCAGTCACCGACAGGGCGTGCTGCCAGATCACCGGAAATGCACCGGGCGCCGCCTTGCCGTCGCGCGCCGGTCGCGTAATGCGCAGGGCAAGGCGCACCCCATCGCGCATGGGCAGATATTGTGTGGTGCTGACGTGTTCGGTGAACTGCGCCGCGGGCTGGTAGTGCCCGAAGCTTGCCTCCGCGGCGCTGCTCGTACCCGCAGCTAGTCCCAGCAGCGCACCGACCATCACAACAAGACAACCGCGCATAGGCTCACCCTCGTATGGATAAGTTAAGCAGCCGAGCACGATATTAGTTGATCATGTAACCTATTGGAACCATGCATCAGTGTTCTCATTGGGCCGGATAACCCATGCCGCAGCCGCTCGCCGGATATCGCATCGCCGACTTCAGCCATGTCATGGCGGGACCGTTCTGTTCGCATTTCCTGCGCCTGCTGGGGGCGGAGGTCATCAAGGTGGAGAGCGTGCACGGGGATCCCATGCGCCAGTACGGACCCTTTCGGGAATGGGACGGGATGGCGCCAGCCTTTGTCGCGGCGAATGTCGGCAAGCGCTCCATCGGCATTGATCTCAAGCATGCGCGCGGCGCCGAGGTGGCGCAGCGCCTGGTGGGCAGCTGCGATGTGGTACTGGAGAACTTCCGCCCCGGCGTCATGCAGCGGCTGGGCCTGGGATATGAGGTGTGCCGTCAGCTGCGTCCCCGGATCGTGTACTGCAGCATCTCCGGCTACGGTCAGTCCGGGCCGCAGCGCGACTACCCGGCGATCGATAACATCGTCCAGGCCACCAGCGGGATGATGGCGGCCGGAGGCGAGGAGGGCGATCCGCCCGCGCGCGTGGGCTGGCCCGTGGTCGATACCTATACGGGCACCCTCGCAGCGCTCGCAGTGCTCGCCGCACTCCTGCAGCGGGAGCGGTTCGGGGAAGGCCAGTACATCGATGTCGCCATGCTGGACGCATCGCTCGTCATGCTGACCTCCCTTGCGACACCCTACCTGGTCACCGGGCAGATGCTGCCCAGGACCGGCAACATCGGCTACAGCGGCTCCCCGACCGCAGCGGTGTTTCCCGCGCGGGACGGCACCAGCGTCTCCCTGGGCGTGGTGCAGGACAATCAGTTCAGCGCCTTGTGCCGCGCCATCGGCCACCCCGACTGGACAGCGGATCCGCGCTTCGCGACGACTGTGGAGCGGGCCCGGCCGCAGCACGCGCAGGCGCTGCGCGAGGCGTTGCTGCCGATCTTCGCCGCGCGCGACGGACTGGAGTGGGAGCAGCTTCTCAACACTGCCGGCGCGCCGTGCGGGCTCATCCGGGATGTGGCGAGCGCCTGCGACATTGCGCGCAGCGGCGACCGTCAGCTGGTGCAGCAGGTGGATGTGAATCTGCAAAACGGCCGCACCGTCACCGCGGAGTATCTGAATGCCGGATTCGTATTCGCGAAGGACGGTCCGCAGGCGCCAGCACACGTCGCCGAAGTGGGCCAGCACAGTCGCGAGGTACTCGAATCCTTGCACTACGCGCCCAGCGAGATCGAGGATCTGATCGCGCAGGGAGCGATCGCGGAACGCAAAACCTAAGGGCCCGCAACCTCGGGGGGATCAATGCACGTAGGCGATGAGCACGCGGCACAGCTCGGCCGACCTGGCTGGGTCCGCTCGTACGTGGTGACGGTGATCGCCATGATGGCCATCCAGGCCTCCAGCTTGGGGTTCTCGCCGCTGATCCCCTACATGAAAGATGCGTGGCACATGAGCTACACGCAGATGGGAACCTTCACCGGCCTGTACGGACTGGTGGCGCTGCTGATGAGCGTCCCGGCGGGCCTGCTTGCCAAACGCTTCGGCGAAAAGCCGGTACTGATCGCAGGTTTGCTGCTGGCAAGCGTGGGGCTGGGGGTGGTCGCGCTCGCGAACAGCTTCCTGCAGGGCGTTGCGGCGCGCACCGTGTGGCTCATCGGCTATCGGCTCGCGTTCATCTGCGTGGTGACGGCGGTCTCCCTGACCGTGCCGAGCCGCTGGCGCGGCAAATCCATGGGACTGCTGGGGGCGCTGACCGCACTCGCCACCGTGCTGGGGTCGGGGTTCTCCAACAGCATGCAGGGGATGCTCGGCTGGCGGCTGAGCATGATGGGCTTTGGCCTGATGACGCTGATCGGCGCGGTGGTCATGGCGCTGGGCTATCGCGGCGCGCAGGCGGCCGCGCCGCTTCTCGCCGCGCGGCCGCGGCGCAATCCGTTTTCCGCTTTCAAGGTTCCGATCGTGTGGGTCATTCCGCTGCTCGGGCTGGCCAATGCGCCCGGCTTTGCCGCGACTTTTTTCGTTCCAGCCGTGGTGCGCGGGCAACTTCACGGTACCCCGGCGCAGGCCTCGGCAATCATCGCCGCCGCCTACGGTGTGGCGATCATTGCCAATCCCGTGTGCGGCTGGCTCACCGATCGCTTCGAGCGCTGGTGGGTGCTGGCCGGCATGTGCGCACTCATGGTGCCGGCCTGTGCGCTGATGTCCTCGACCGATCTGTACGTGTTCGCGGGCGCCACCGCCGCGCTCGTGGGCCTGGGGCATGCCGCCGCCAACCAGATCTATCCGACGGCCGCCGAACTGCTGCGCGGGCGCGACACCGGTCCGATCATGGGGATTGTCGGTTTGGGCAGCGGGCTGTTCGGGTATCTGGGGCCGCAGGCCCTGGGATGGATGCGGGACTATTCCGGGGGATTTGATCTGGGCTGGCATGTGATCATGGGTACCACCGTGGGCGTGATCGCACTGATGCTGTGGCTGCGCCAGTATCTCCGGCACCGCAGCGCCGCAGCGCCGATGGCAGCGTAGCGGTTAATGAAGAAATAGGTGAACTTGTCAACCAATTGGCCATCAGTGATACTGTCGCCAGCCATGCACGCCCTTGACGCGCATCTCGATGCCCTGTTGGCCGATCCTCTGCAAGCGCTCGCCGCCGGCGGCGCCGTGGGGTATGTGGGCCTCGACATTCCGCCGGACCTGTTGCTGGCAGCTCCCCGCGGCAGTTGCCATCTGCCCTGGCGGCTCACCGGGGAGACGCCGCGGGCGGATGTGTGGCTGGAGAGCAGCTTCCCGCCCTACGCCCGCTCGATGCTCGAGGATTGGGCCGATGGCCGCTTCAATTGTCTCGAGCAGGTCATCTTCACCCGCGGTGAGGATGTTTCGCAGCGACTCTATTATTACGTGTGTGAGCTGCAGCGCTGCGGCAAGCTGGCCGGACCGCGGCCGCTGATCTTCGATATCGCACGCATCGACCGGCCTTCGAGCCACCGCTATACCGAGGCGGCCTTGCGCCACCTGACACAGCAGCTGCGACTGACGGATGAACTGCTCAACCACGGCATCACCCGCGCCAACGTGTTGCGGGCGATGTTCAGTGAGCTGCGGCAGCGGCGTCGCGCTCCAGGCAGTGTGTACGAGAAGATCGTCAGGGCGAGCCTCTTTGCCGATGTCGAGCGCGCCCGCGAGGTCCTGAACGGACAGGATCTGCCCCATGACCGGCACCGGGTGGTGCTGGGGGGCAGTTCGCCCCCGGATCAGCGCATTCACCAGTTGCTCGAGGCGTGTGGTGCCTGGGTGAGCGGGGAGTTCTATGATCGCAACCTGGAGCGGCTCGGGGAGACGGTGCAGGAGGGCGCCATCGATCCGGTGAGCGGCATTGCTCAAGGCTGGTTGCAGCACACCTTCCTCGGCCGCGATCGCAAGGCGCCCGAGGAGCGACTGCTGGCCCTCGTACGTGAAACCCAGGCGCAGGCGGTAGTGCTGTGGTTTGCGCGCGAGGATGAGGGCTTGGCCTGGCAGGTGCCGCGGCTGCGGCGCGGACTTCAAGCGGCGAGCATACCGGCCCTGATATTGACCGCACGTGATTGGAATTTTACGGATGGTGCCGCATTGGCCATGCAAACCTTCCTCGAAGGACTGGCCCCGTGAATCCGCTCGTCGGACACACCTTCCTTGCGCTGGGCGAGATGAGGCAGCGGCCCCTGGCGCGCTATCTGGAGTCATTGGGTGCATCACGCCTGGAGCAGCCGTTGGACGAGCGCGCCGCCGCCATGGTGTCCTTCCTCATCGAGGACGAGGGCCTGGCGCGCCTGGCCGATCGCGGCATTACGCGCGATCTGCTGCAGCGCTGGAATCCACAGCTGGTGCACGTATCCGTCACAGCCTTCGGCAGCAGCGGTCCGCACGCGCGCTGGCGAGGCAGCGAGCTGGTGGTGTCGGCGGTGGGCGGCACGCTGCGTCTGACCGGCGAGCCGGACCGTCCGCCGGTGAAGGAGGCGCTTGATGCCTGCCTCTTTCATGCGGACATGGTTGCGGCCGCCGCGGCGATGGCGGCGCACTACCGCCGCGCGCTCGGCGGGCCGGGGCAGCACGTGGATATTTCGGCGCAGGAGGTAGCGTTCAGTCGCACCGTCAATGGCATCCTGGTGTGGCAATTCGATCAGCGCAAGCTGCATCGGGTCGGCGGCGCGATCAATTACGGCAAAAGTACGGTGCGCTGCATCTGGCGCCTCACCGATGGGTGGTGCTTCCATACCCTCATGACCGGGCGCTTCGGCGCGCCCGCCAACCAGGCGCTCTCGGACTGGATGGATGAGGTCGGCGCCGCCAATCCCCTGCACGGCGTGGATTGGTTGCGCTACGACCGCTCGCGGCTTGATCCGCAGCGACGGGCGCAGTGGGAAGAGGCGATCGGCGCGTTCTTCGCGGGCCGCTCCCGCGCCGAGGTGCTGCAGGAGGGACGCGCGCGCGGGATCAACGCCTGCGTGCTCGCCACGCCGGATGATGTCCTGCAGGATCCGCATCTGCAGGCGCGGGACTTCTGGGGCCACAGCGCCACGGGCAAAGTGCCGGTACGTTTTGCACGCTTGCGTCCCGGACCCCAACCGGCACACAGCGCGACTGCCGCAGCGCCGGCGGCTGCCCCTCGCGGTCCCTTATCCGGCATCCGGGTGCTGGATTTCTCCTGGGCCCTGGTGGGATCAATCAGCACCAAGATCCTGGGAGATCTCGGTGCGGAGGTCATCAAGGTCGAAAGTCGCTCCCGCCCCTGCCTGTCACGCCTGGACGTGCAGGTCAGCGCTTCGCAGCCGGGGCAACTGGATGACAAGCCGTGGTTTGCGCACCTGAACACCTCCAAGCGCAGCCTCGCGTTGGATCTGAAGCGACCGGAGTCGCGCGAGATCATCGATCCGCTCATCGACTGGGCGGATGTGGTGGTGGAGAATTTCTCGCCGGGAACGATGGCGAAGCTGGGACTGGATTACGAGCAGCTGGTGAAGCGCAATCCCGGTGTGGTCATGGTCTCCGGCAGCGTCTTTGGCCAAACCGGGCCGCTCGCGCATCAATGGGGCGTCGATGGCACCGGTGCGGCGCTCGCCAGCCGCACCTATCTGACGGGGTGGCCAGATCGGGATCCGGTGACCCCGGGGGCGGTGCCCTATGGGGATGTGATCGTGCCGTATGTGATGGCGGCGTGTGTGCTGGCGCTGCTGGCACAACGCCTGCGAAGTGGCCAGGGCGGCCACATCGATGCCTCCATGTACGAGATCTGTGTTCAGCAGATGTGGCCGGCGCTTCAAGATGCGCAGCGCGGCGCGACGCCGCAGCGCATCGGGAACAGCGATGCGCGCTACCACTGGCAGGGCCTGCTGCCCGCTTCCGGCACCGATCGCTGGGTGGCGGTGAGTGTTGTGAACGCGGATCAGTGGCGGCAGGTGCAGGCACTGGCCGGTACGCACGCGCTTGCGGACTGGACCTGCACGCAGACCGAACAGGACCTCGTGCGGCAGCTGCAGGGCATGGGGGTCATGGCCGGGGCCGTCCTCGATGTCGAGGATCTGGTCGCGGATCCGGATCTTCTGGCGCGGCGCGCGCTGGTGCAGCTGCCGCACGCGCTGCTGGGACCCTTCGGGCACGTGCGCACCCCCATGAGCTTCTCCGCCGACCCGTGCACGCCGTTTCAGGCGCCGCGCATCGGCGAGCACACCCGCGAGGTGGCACTGAAGCTTGCGGGACTGGATGCCGGTCGGTTCGCGGCGCTCAACGCCAGTGGAGTGCTCGAATGAGCGAGGATTCAGGGACGCGTGCCCGCAAGCTGCTCGCCTGCACGGCCGAGGCGAGCCGCTACCAGAAGCATTTCGCCGCAGAACTCAAATCACGCGTGGTGGAGCACGGCGAGCCGTTCGCGCTCGCGCAGGCCGACACGCCGCATGAGATCTTCCATGCGATGGACATTGCGCTGGTGAGCAATCAGTGGTGGTCCGCATACATCTCCGCCAAGCGCCTGTCCGGGAAATATTTCTCCGTCATGGATGAGTTGGGATATCCCGCCAACCGCTGCCGCTACTGCTCGCTGGGCCTGGGCTGTACCCTGGCAGCCGATCCGGCCACTGCTCCGTGGGGCGGGCTGCCGCGACCCACCGTCATGGTGGCGCGCCTCACCTGTGAGTGCGTGGAGCACGTCTTCTCGCAGTGGGCGGACGCGCTCGGCGTGGAATTCTTCCCCATGGAAGCCCCCGCCTGGCAGGAGAAGCGGCCCGACTGGTTCCGGCTCTCGAAGGATCGCTGGGAGGAAGTCTATGGCCCCCAGCGCATTGCCCTGCTGGTCGAGGAGATGGGGGCGCTGATCGAACTGCTCGAGCGCAAGACCGGACGGCGATTTGATCCGCACCGGCTGGAGGCGCTCATGCACCGGATCAACGAGCAGGAGGGTTATATTGCCGAGGCGGCCGACATGATCGCAGCGGCGCGCCCGTGCCCGGTCTCCATCGTCGAACAGATGCCCAATACCATGATCCCGCAATGGCACCGCGGGTCGGAGTGGGCCGTCGCCCATGCCCGTCGCTTTCGCGATGAAGTGGCCGAGCGGGTGCAGGCGGGTGCGGGCGTCGGGTGTCAGGAGCGGCTGCGCCTGATGTGGATCGGCGCCGGGTTGTGGCATGACACCAGCTTCTATCAGGCCCTCGAGGACCGCTATGGCGCGGTCTTTGTCTGGTCGATGTACATGCCCTTTGCGGCACCCCAGTACATCCGTAACCTGCACGGGCGCCCGATGGAGGCGCTCGCCAGCCGCATCTGCTCGATGAACGAGGTGCTGCACCTGCCGCCGTGGATGAACAGCTGGATGGTGAGCGAGGCGCGCCGTTTCGGCATCGATGCCGCGGTGATGCTGATGCCGCCGGACAACCGCCTCTCGCAGTCCGGCACACGCCTGACCGAGCTGGCGCTGCGCGAGGCCGGCGTTCCGGTGCTCGCGGTTTCAGCCGACATGGTGGATGACCATAACTGGAGTCACGGCAGGATGGTCACGCTCATGGAGGACTTCCTGCGCACCCAGGGCCTGATCAGCTGAAGGCGCAGCGCCTCATTCGAATTTCAGGTTTTGACTGAAGAAGGGCATCACGTGGTCCTGGACCCGGAATGCCACATTGCTGGTATGCGTGCCCGGATAGATCTCAAAGGTATTGCGGATGCCATAGCGGTCCAGGGCCTCATGGAATTTCGCCGCATCCATCCGCAATCCATCCTGGTCGCCCGCGTCAAGGCCGATCGCGGTGTATCGGCGCAGGTTGCTGACGGCCTGGTCGAAGAATGCGAGCGGCGCATTGGCCGTCCACTTGGCGAGTACATCCGGCTGCAGCACCCCGTCCTTGAACGGCAGATCCAGGTACAGCGGGGGTCGGCGCGGATCGGGTGACCGGGCCGCGGCCGTCGCCAAGGTGGCGCGCGCCGGGAAGGGGAGATTGGCAGCATCGGCGACAGGCAGCAACCGCTCATGATGTACAGCGCGCCGAACACCTCCGGATGTCGCATGCCTCAGCGCGCGGCACCATAACCACCCATCGAATGACCGAATCGTGCGCGACGTAGGTTTCAAAATCGCCGGTGGTGGCGGAGCGCGAATAGAAGGAACCGCCGTAGGCGGTCTTCGAATCCGGCAGCACGACGATCATTTCGCGCGCGACCTGGGAGCAGGCGAAGCGCCACGACACGACCAGCAACACCCCCCAGTGCTCGCGTGACATTTCGAGGCATCGGGTCAAGGGGCAAAAAAAGCCAGCCGCACGGTGAAGCAACCGTGCGATCATCACGCCGACAGCAGGTCCGCGGGGCGGCACGCGCGGCCATTCTCGCCTTCGCTGTCCTGATTCCGAGATTCCAACTGATGGCTAAGCTGGTCACCACATACAGTCCCACGGCTGCGAGAATGGGCCATGTCGAGGCTTTATCCAACGCGCTGGCGCTCACGAACATTCCGAGCAGTAGCAGCGGGATCGCGACTATGGCCAGAATTGTTGCACTAGCACGGCAGCGGATTTGAAAACCCTTGTAGGCGTCGGATGACTTGGCAAGCTGCCATCGCACCTTGACCCCAGCACCCTTCACACTAAGTCTAACGCGCATCAGCCATTACGGGTCCTGCCGTGGTTTGGTCTTCGGACCTTTCTGCGCAACCGCAAGCAGGTGTCCATAAAGACGCATTCCCGATGATTTGGCGGCAATTTACGCTGTCGGGGCATTGCCTGACACGCGGTACAAAAAGGGTGTCTCGGGAGCTTCCAGGGGGATAGGCGCGCCATGGGCGTGTCTGAGGAGATTTATGCGCGGTATAATTTGTAACGGCATTCTGGGCGTGCTTCTTTGCGCTGCGGGTGCCGCCAGTCACGCGCAGCGCCCACCGGTGCCCTCACGACCGATCGATTCCCGGCCAGTGTCAGCGGTCTGGCCCGGTGCAGTTCCGGGTAAAGCCAATCCCGGGCAACACGAGAGTTCGATGTTGGTGCCAGGCGAGGGCGTGCGGATCGTCAGAAATGTCACCGTTCCGACCCTCAGCGCATTCTTGCCGCAATCCAATCCTTCGCGTACCGCAGTGATCATTGCGCCTGGGGGCGGCTTTCGCGTGCTGTCTATACAGAATGAGGGCTATGCCGTGGCCGAGTGGTTTGCGCAACACGGCGTGGCGGCCTTCGTGCTCAAGTACCGCCTGGCGCAAACACCCGCCTCCGACGCGAAGTTCATGCCCAGTCGCCCTGGCGCAGGCTTCAGCCCGCCGCCGGGCGGGGTGCCACCGGCCGCTTTGGCGCCGCTGCCAAGCGGTGTTGAAGCCAATGCCACGGCAGATGCGATTCAGGCCATCAAAGACGTTCGAGCCGGCGCGGCCAGGTGGGCTATATCGGCTGATCGCATCGTCTTTGCAGGCTTTTCCGCAGGCGGCGAAGTTGCCAGTGCGGTGATGCTGGCGGCCAACACGGCCGAACGGCCCAACTACACGGCCCTCATCTACGGTGCGCCCTTTGGCAAGATGCCGACTATCCCGGCCCATACGCCACCGGCCTTTCTTGCCGTCGCCGCTGATGATCCGCTTGCCGCAAGTCCCACCTTGAATTTCTTCAACGGTCTGCGCAAAGCCGGCGACGTGGCCGAATTGCACGTGTATCGCGCCGGCAGTCACGGGTTTGCCATGCGCCAGATGAATGGCACCAGTGACCAGTGGATTGATGAACTGTATGCGTGGATGAAGTCCTACGGTCTCACCGTTCCTCCCCCAAGCACGGCCACAAGCAAATGAAGAATCCAATTCCCCTCCCTTGCGTAGTCGCAGTGCTCGCCCTGGGCGCCCTTAACGCACACGCGCAGCCCGCCGACCTGCGATCTATTGCCGTTAGCGCCGCCGTCACCGGAACCTTAAAAGCGTTCAATGGTGTCACCGGTGCTCCCGGCAGCGGCTTCGGCGATCTGCAGTCCGGAACAGCAGGCCCGGACACTGATGTAGCAGCCGACTACAGGGCGGCCCGCATCGATGTCATCCGCACGCACGATACGTTTGGACCCGGTGACATCGACGCGAAATTCGGGGCGGACAAATCCCTACCGGCCCAGATTCCGGCCGAACGTAGTGCGCTGGACATGTTTCCCGACCTGTCGGCTGACGTCGAGGATCCCAAGAGCTATCATTTTGAGGCCACTGACAGGCTGCTGGCCTCGATCGAAGCCGTCCACGCCGAGCCCATCTTCCGCATGGGTCGCAGCATCGGCGCCGCGCCGCAGCCCCCGGCGGACCTGGCCAAGTACGCCCAGATCGTCCGGCACATCGTGCTGCACTATAACAAGGGCTGGGATCGTGGATTTCACTACGGCGTGCGGTACTGGGAAGTGTGGAATGAGCCGGACTTCAAGGTCTTCTGGACCGGCACGCCGCAACAATACTATGAGCTGTACGAAAGAATGGCGCGAGCCATCAAGGCGGCAGACCCACGGGCGCTGGTGGGCGGTCCCACGATCTCCCTGCCCCTGGATGCCAGTGCCTACCGTGAGCGGTTCTTGGACTTCGTGCGTGCCAAGAACCTGCCGCTCGACTTTTTTTCGTGGCACTTCTATACCCTGGATTCCAACGATCCCAACAATTTCGTCACGATCGGCAAGGAGATCCGCCGCATTCTCGATGCCCATGGATTCAAGGCAACCCAGAGTTTTCTCGATGAGTGGAATGTTGACCTGTTCGATCGTGACATGACGCAGGCGGATCGAGCCGCATTTGCGGCCAGTTCGCTCATTTATATGGTGAGCGCACCGATCGACGTGCAAGCCTACTACCGAGCGGATACAGAATTTCGCAACGGCGGCAAGGGGCCGGACCAGGTCGCTCATGCGCTGACAGCCTTCGGCATGATGAAAGAAACCCCGGTGCTGCTGCACACATCGGGCGCGGATGACAACGGCTTCGCGGTCCTTGCGGGCCGCTCTCAGGACAGCCGCAAATTCCAGGTGTTGATCAGCAATTACCGGATTGCCAAGAAATACCTGGGCCCTCGCCCGAATGGCGATCACCTGCACATTCCCAACATCATGGACATCACCCTGCCGCCGCGCCGCTCCATCGCCTACCACGACAACGCCGGCTATGACCTGCGGGTCACCGTGCCAGCGGGTCAATACCGGATTACGCGTTACCGAATCACTGACACCGAAAACTTTGCACCGTCTCAGCAGAGCGTTCAATCGGGCGCCACGGTGAGGTTGCAGGCGCCGCTGCCGGCACCCGGCATCGAACTCATCAAGATTGAGGCGAGGTGAGGGCAGTGCAGGGGAAGGGCGCGGCGCGGGGTTTCGAGGGCGATATGGCGGGATTCGACAAGCGGGTGACGACGTATGAGGAGGCGCTCGCCGGACTGGTTGATGGCATGACCGTGATCACCGGCGGATTTGGTCTGTGCGGCATCCCTGAAAACCTCATCGCGCAAATTCGGCGCATGGGAGTCCGTGATCTCACGGTCGTATCCAATAATTGCGGCGTCGATGGATTCGGCCTCGGATTACTTCTCGAGGGTCGACAGATACGGAAGATCATTGCCTCGTACGTGGGGGAGAACGCGCTGTTCGAGCGCCAGATGCTCAGCGGCGAACTGGAGGTGGAGTTGACACCTCAGGGAACCTTGGCAGAAAGAATTCGCGCCGGGGGAGCAGGCATTCCGGCCTTCTACACTGCAACGGGCGTGGGCACACCGGTTGCACAGGGCAAGGAAGTGCGCGAGTTTCAGGGCCGCCGCTACATCCTGGAGTCCGCCATAACCGGGGACTTTGCCATCGTGAAAGGGTGGAAAGCCGACCACTACGGCAATGTCGTGTACCGACACACCGCGCAGAATTTCAATCCGGCGGCGGCGACCGCCGGCAAGATTACTGTGGTCGAAGTGGAGGACATCGTGGAACCCGGTGAGCTCGAACCGAGTCAGATTCATACTCCCGGAATCTACGTGAGCCGCCTGCTTCAGGGGCAGTTTGAGAAGCGCATCGAAAGGGTCAGGACCCGCCCGGCATCACCGGCTGCGGTTCAGTAGAGCATCCATGGCACTGTCCCGCGAACAGATGGCGCAACGGGCCGCGCAGGAGCTGCGCGATGGTCAATACGTCAACCTCGGCATTGGCATTCCAACGCTCGTGGCCAACTACATTCCCGCCAGCATTGATGTCATGTTGCAGTCCGAGAACGGGCTGCTGGGCATGGGCCCGTATCCGCTGGTCGGAGAAGTGGAGGCTGATCTGATCAATGCCGGCAAGGAGACGGTCACCGCACGCAGGGGTGCAGCCGTCTTCTCCTCGGTGGAATCCTTCGCCATGATTCGCGGCGGACATGTGGACCTCACCGTGCTGGGTGCCTTCGAGGTGGATGTCGAAGGCAATGTGGCCTCGTGGATGGTGCCCGGCAAAGTCATCAAGGGCATGGGCGGCGCCATGGATCTGGTGGCGGGAGCCGACAATACCCTCGTCCTGATGACGCATGCCTCAAAGGATGGCATATCGAAGCTGCTGTCACGCTGCACGCTGCCCCTCACGGGCGCCGCGTGCATTCGCCGCGTGTTGACCGATCTTGCTTACCTTGAGATCAGCGGGGGTGCGTTCGTGCTGAAGGAGCGGGCGCCGGGCGTCAGTGTCGCCACGATCGAACGCCTGACGGCGGGGCGACTGACGGTGCCGGGTCACATTCCGGAGATGCGGCTGTAGGGTGCACCCCTTCGATTCGGCGCGACCGAACAGAGGTATCCGAAAATGCGAATTCAGCGCCGGCTTGACCTCGCTACCATGTACCGGTGAGTTCACCTAAAGCACTCGCGGTGATTGCCGCTGCATGGCTTGTCATAGCGGCGAGTCCGACCCCTAGTGCGCAGCCCTTGCCGGACTGGTCAGGGGTCTGGGCCCCGGCGCCACCGGCACCGCCTGCAAAGTCAGTCCCCGGAAAGACCCCACCGCCCTCAGTTGCAGGCGGAGCATTTGGTTTCGGTGTGCCGCTGAAGCCCAAATACGCCGCGCTGCGCGATGAGCGCATGGCGGCGGTGCGCGGCGAGCGGGGCCGAAACAATATTCCCTTGAGCAACAGCGGCCTGTGCTTACCCAACGGGACACCCTCGAACATGGGGCCGGTGGCTCACGAATATCTGTTCTCACCCGGGCGCGTGACGATTCTGCTGGAAGATTCCGAGATCCGCCGAATATGGACTGACGGTCGTCCCCATGTGCCCGATGATGAAGTCAATCCCAGCTTCAGCGGCGATTCCATCGGTCATTGGGAGGGGCAGACGCTTATCGTGGATACCATCAACATCTTCCCCGAGGCGCAGCTGTTCATCGGGCAGCGTGTGACCGAGAAGACGCACGTGATGGAGCGCATTACACGCATCGGCAAGCGCATCCGGATCGACACGAAGGTTGAGGATCCGGAGTTGTTCAGCAGACCTTGGGAATACACCAGCTGGTACGTTCATGAGGACGGCCCGCCGATCGACTATGAGCGTTGTACCGAGCGTGATCGGGTCAAGAAGGGAAGTTCAACCCTGCTGGACATCGACTTCAGCCTGCCAAAGCCGCAGCCGCACCCATGATCGTGAGGCGCTTGTTTCGAGTTGCACTCATCGCGGCCGCACTCGGCAGCGCCCTGGCCGCACCGCCGCTCTTCGCCCATCACTCCTTTGGTCTGTACGACATGGGCCGAACCTCACAGATCGACGGCATCGTTGCCCAGATGGAGTGGAGCAATCCCCATTGCTGGTTGTTCGTGCAGGTCGGCAATGCGGGCGCGGCACTGACGGGCTATGGGTTTGAGATGACGAGCGTGGGGGAGATGACACGCCGGGGCTGGAAGCGCAACGCCGTGAAAGCCGGTGACAAGGTCAAGGTGCGCTATCACCCCTTGCGGGATGGCCGCACCGGCGGCTTGATGATGGCGGTTATTACGGCCGACGGCCGACCCATCGGTCGTATCCCCGCGGGTACCAATCCACCGAACAGCGGACCGCCGCCGTAATTACAGTGCCGGGCTCCCCCGGGGTGCACTCACGGATGCGCCCAGGGACTCGATCATTCGCGCGCGGGTCCGCAGCAGCTCCTGGGTGAGCAGGGCTTTGAGCCGTTTGTTCCTGAAGCGGGTGGTGGGGACGGGGATGGAGATCGCAACGGCGCGACCGAGGGGATCCAGAAATGCGGTCCCCACTGCACAGATGCCCTCGGTATGCTCCTCCAGGTCATAGGCAAGGCCCTCGCGCCGAACGGCCTCCAGGGTCTTGGCCAGATCTGAGCGCAGCACAATGGTATTGGCGGTCAGGCGTGCCAGCGGAACGCGCAGCAGCCGCTCGAGTTTCTGTTCATCCATGAGGCTCAACAGTGCCTTGCCGTTTGCAGAGCAGTGCAGCGCAAAGGTCTCCCCGACGGCGGACACCGCGCGCAGGCGGTGAATTCCCTGAACCTGATCGGTGAAGACCGCAACGGATCCCTTCAGCACCGACAGATCCACGGTTTCCCCGACTCTCTTCGACAGCTCGACCAGCAGCGGGCGCGTGATCTGATCGAATTCCACATGGGCGGAGGCTGCCAGCCGGATCAACGCGGGTCCGAGTCGAACACCGGCCGTGGGTGAGGCTGCAATGAGAAAATGCTCCTGGCTCAAGGCATCCACGATTCGCTGTACCGTGGAACGCGCCAGATCCACGCGCTGCGCGATCTGGCCCAGACTCAGTCCCTGGCTTTCCCCCTCCAAAGCGCGCAGCACATCGGCGGCTCGGGCGATGACCTGGACGCTGCGGCGCGCCTTGGGATTGTGCGCGCTTGCCGTGGCCCTGCCGATCTTTGCGGCCACTTCAGGAGATCTCGAAGATCTGCTTGGGCGTGCGGTGCAAGCTCGGCGAGCAACCCTGCGCCTCGATTAAGTGTATTTCGGTGTTATGCACGAACAGCCGTTCGTTGAGAATGCCCGGATGACACACGATGGCCATGTGCTCCTCAATGCACATCTCTTCATCACTGCGGATCAGGGGACGCTCCACCATGTCATATCCCATACCATGCATGCTGATGCGCTGTTCCGCCGGCAACCCTCGCTCGCTGAGGTAGGCGTTGTGCTGCGCGAAGATCTCACTGCACCGGGCGCCGGGGCGCAGCAGCGATAGCGCGAACCGCTGCGCATCGAGCACCGCGGCATGCGCCGTGGCGAGCTCCGGGGGCACCTTGCCGAACACCATCAGCCGCGACATCTCCGTGTAGAAGCCGCCCGCGCCATTATTCTCGATGAGCAGTGAAAACACATCACCGGCCCGCAGCGTCCGGCCCTGCATGGACCGCGGTCGGAAGCTGGCCGCCTGTCCGGCCGGGGCGGACGAGCACAGGTAAATCCCCTGTTCGCTTCCCAACTGCTGGGCCATGTATTGGGCATAGGCGGCAATCTCGAAATCCTTCAAGCCAGGGTGCACGAACCGCAGCACATGTGCCATGACTGCGTCTTGCATGGTCGCGACCTGGCGAATCAGCTCGCGCTCCTCGGCGCTCTTGATGGCTTTGATACCATCGACCAGGTCCGTGGCATCCACCGGGGCCCAAGCCGACAGCACCTCGCGCAGTCTGAGGCCGAAGCTATGGTACATCGCCGCCGGGGCCACGAATCCGACACGCTGCGCGCCAAGCCGCCGCAGTTCGGCGGCCACGATGTCCGCATCGTAGGTCCCCGTGTAGCCAACCGAAGGGTAGCTGGGCGTCGTCAGCCGACGTGCGATCCCCGTGGCGCGCAGCTCGGCCTGCGTGGACTCCCGCAGGCCGCCGAAGGGACCTTGCTCGATGAGGGACATGCCCGCCTCCACCGGAAAGACGAGGCTCGTGGGGTAACCGTTCGTGGCAGGCTGGTTGCTGAACCAGCGGACATAGCCGCCCACCCAGTCACTGGAGTTCTGCAGCACCAGCGCATCGAGGTCGAGCTCGCGCATGCGATGCCGCACGCGGCTCCAGCGCCGTTGCAGCTCCGTCGCCGAGACCGCATTCACGGCGCGCGGGGAAGTTGCTTCGGGGGATCCGTCGTTCATGGGGTACTCAGTGGGGGACAATGTTCAGCATCTGCTGCATCTGACCGGCGAGGAACTTCTCCAGATTGAGACTGACGATCGGGTAGGCCTGATCCAGGTAGATGTCGCTCATGCCGCCGACCAATGGCGTGATAATGATCCGTTCCTCCTGCCACAGCGGGTGTGCTGGCGGCAACGGTTGTATGCGAAAGACATCCAGGGCCGCTCCAGCGAGCCGCTTGCCGTGCAGAGCACTCATCAGGGCCTCCTCATCCAGAACACCGCCGCGGGCGACATTGATGAGGAATGCCGTTGGCTTCAAGGCCGCAAGGACCAAGGCGTCCACCAGGTTTTCGGTCTCAGACGAATGCGGCACGATGAGCACCAGGAAGTCAGCCAGCGCCGCGCTGTCACGCAGCTCCGAGCGGGCGAAAATCTTGTCGAAGCCGACGCTCGCCCGGGGCGTGGCGGACACGCCGTAGACGGTCATGCCGAAAGCCTTGCAGCGCGGCGCCAGGGCCTCGGCGATTGCGCCAACGCCGACAATGACGATGGTCTTGCCCCACAGCAGAGGTTGCGGCCAACGCTGCCACTGCCGCGCGGCTTGATTGCGCTGCATCCGAGGGAAATCGCGGCACAGCGCGAGCATCTGCAGGAACACGAGTTCCGACACCTGCGGGCCGTGCATTCCGCGCGTGGAAGTCACGGTGACCTGCGGTCGCAGCGCCCGCAGCTTGAGTATGGCGTCCGTGCCGGTGGTAAGGGACTGGATCCAGCGCAACTGCGGCGCGGCGCCAAGCAGCGGCTCATCGAATTGGAAATGATGACCGATGATAGCTTCCGCACCGCCAAGATGCGGCAGTGCTGCGTCCCGCTCGTTCGTGGCGAAGAGCGAGATGCCCGGAAAATCGCTGCGCGCCCGTGCCGCGAAGCTCAGGGCATCCGCCTCGGGTGCTCCCAGAAAGATGATTTGCGCCGCCACCCTAGTACTTCACGCGCTGTCTGCCCTTAAGACCGAGCATCACCCGCGCTTCCTCGGGGGTCGCAGGCTCGCTGCCCATCTCCGCCAGTATGCGGCGAATTTTGTGAACCTGCTGGGCGTTGGAGACGGCAAATTGGCCCCGTTCGATGAACAGACTGTCCTCGAGGCCCACCCTGACGTTACCGCCCAGAAGCGCCGCCTGCGTCACGAAGGGCATCTGGTGCCGCCCGGCGGCGAGCACCGACCATTGAAAGTTCGCCGGACCGAACAACCGATCGGCGGTGCGTTTCATGAACAGCAGATTATCCAGGTCTGCGCCAATTCCGCCGAGAATTCCGAAAATCAGTTGCACAAAGAACGGCGGTTTGATCAATCCGCGCTCGATGAAGTGCGCCAGCGTGTACAGGTGCCCCACGTCGTAGCACTCATGCTCGAACTTCGTGCCCGAATCGGTCATGGTCTCCAGGATGTAGGCGATGTCGCGGAAGGTATTGCGGAAGATGAAGTCGTCGCTGTTGCGAACATAGGCTTCTTCCCATCCATATTTCCATCGGTCGATGCGCTTGGCCGCCGGAAAGATCGCGAAGTTCATCGAGCCCATGTTGAGCGAGCACATCTCCGGCTTGAAGCGCAGGGCCGCGGCTAGCCGGTCGGCCACCGACATCGTGGGACTACCGCCGGTGGTGAGGTTGATGACCGCCTCGGTGTGCTGGTGGATCTCGGGTAGAAACTGCGCAAAAACCTCCGGATTGCCGGTGGGTTCGCCATCGGCCGGCTTGCGGGCGTGGAGGTGGATAATGGCAGCGCCCGCGGCAGCCGCCGCCACCGATTCGGCCGCAATGTGCGCAGGGGTAATCGGCAGCGCCTCCGACATCGTCGGCGTGTGCATCGCGCCGGTTATGGCGCAGGAGATGATGACTTTCTGATGGGTCACTTGACCGGCCTCCTCAGGCTGCGCGGCACGCGATCCGTGGGCCCCTGAATTGCAATGATGAGCAGCAGTCCGAGGCCGAGCATGGCGATGGGGAGCTTGAGAATCTGGTCGATTCCCAACCGTTGCGCCAGTTGAAGGTCCGTACTCTCAGGCTCGGGAACCCCTACCCACACCGCTCGGGCGACCCCAAGACCGGGCAACACGAACACGAGAAAGATCCAGCGCCAATCGATGAAGCGTAGTGCGCCGGCCACAATCAGCGGGGCGAGTCCGAGGCTAAACAGCGGCAACATCATTTGTTGAATGCCGATGTTGAAGCCACGGCGCTGGGGGGCGGAGGCCTCAAGCGTGCCGGCGATGCTGGCGGGCGTGTAGGCGCCGTCGGCGATTCCCATCACGACACGAACGGCGATCAGGCCGATCAGCAGCGAGAAGAGGATGAGCGAGGCGGTCAATACCCGGCGGCGACCGATACGGTCCGAGAGATTGCCCACGAACAGTGCCGCGATGCCCCAGGCGATTACGAGCACGCCGACAATCGCGAATTCGCGGCCTCGTGTCCGGACCAAGTCCGCCGCGTGCATCACTTGGGCGTGTCGCGTGGCTGCGTCTGCAGCAAGTGGCTCATCAGTTGCTGCCGCAGCTCGTCCATTTGTGGCTGCGTCCAGGTGCGAAAACCCACGCCGGACTTGAATCCCAGTTTCCCGGCCGCCACCTGAGCCTCAAGGTAAGCATTCGGGCCGGCATCGCGATTAAGTTCCGGAATGATCGTCCGGTGTATGTCCAGGGTCAGATCCAGGCCGACCAGGTCGGCGTTCTCCAGCGGGCCCAGCACCGCCAAGCGCCGTCCGAAGCTGTTTTTCACGCAAGCATCCAGGGTGCTCGCATCACAGATGCCCTCGCTCACCATCGCAATGGCTTCTCGCCACAACGCATGCTGCAGGCGGTTGGCGACGAATCCGGGCACATCCTTTGCAACATGGGCGGGACACTTGCCCACGGAAGTCAGCAGTTCCATGACCCAGCGCACGCTGGCACTGGAGGTTTGCGCCGCCTGCACCACCTCGACCAGCGGAATGAGGGCGGGCGGGTTCCACCAATGGGTGCCGAGAATGCGGTGGCCGGTGGGCAGGGTGCCGACAATGCGATGAATCGGAATCACGGAAGTGTTGGAGGCAAGGATCGCGGTCGGCGGGGCGCGAGCCACGAGCTCGGCGAAGATCGCCTGCTTGGCCTCGAGCCTTTCAGGCCCTGCCTCCGTCACAAAGTGTGCCTGCGCGACTGCCTGCGCAAGATCGTCGGTGATCACCACGCACTGTGCCAGCGAGGCATCGCGCTTGAGCTGGCGCAGGTCGGCGGCCACCCGCTCGCGAACCGAGGCGCGGGCCGTGGCTGAGGGTTCGAAGACACTCACCTGATGTCCGGCCGCGATGAAAACCTGGGCGATGCCTGCGCCCATGAGGCCACCGCCGATGATCGCAATGGATCGCGGTTCCATCCCGACGCCTAGCCTGCGGTGTATCCGCCGTCGGCGTAGACGACGTGTCCGGTGTGGAAATTCGAGGCGGGGGAACACAGAAAGAGCAGCGGCCCAGCCAAGTCCTCCGGCTCCCCTAATCTGCCTAAGGGGACCCGCGCAAGGAAGCCGGCGCGCACCTTGGCCGCATTGTCATTGTCCTCGAACATCCACGCCGTCAGGGGCGAGCGGAACACGGTCGGAGCGATGGCATTGACGGTGATCGCGTGTTTGCCCCATTCGCAGCCGAGCGCCTTCGTCAGTCCATCGATGGCGGATTTGGATGCGCAGTACGCCGAATAGCCGGCCGGATGGCCAAGCTTGCCCCGCGCGGAGGAGGTGAAAACAACTTTACCGCCGCGGCCCTGCGCGATCATGCGTTTGCCGGCGGCACGCGCGATCAGCCAACTGCCATCGAGATTGGCCTGCAGGACTCGCGAGAATCGCTCCGGAGCCATGTCCGTGATGGGGGCCACATCGTTCATGCCGGAAGCCACCACCAGGATGTCGACGCCGCCGAAGGCCGCGACGGCCGATTCGAGGATCACCTCGCAATCCCCTTCCGTATTGGGACGACGGGACACGGCGCACACCTGCACGCCCGCGGCATGCAAGTCATCCGTCAGGAGTGCAAGGTCGGCCGCATTGCCTGCGGCCACGGTAAGGCGTGCACCCGCGCGACCCAAGGTGGCGCATGCGACTTTGCCAAAGGCACCCGTCGCGCCGACGATAATCGCGGACTTGCCACGCACATCGAACAGACTGGCCGGCTCGAACGAGGGAAGCGTCACGGCCGCTCGCCCGGATGCGGCATGATCACCAGCATGGTCGCCACCTGGTTCGAGGCATTGCGGACAGCCCGGGCTTCCCCGCCGGGAATGTGGCAACTGTCCATGAGGCGCAGGACATGAGCGGTGCCGTCTGCGAGTTCTACGGTTACTTCGCCCGCGAGCACGACATAGATCTTCTCAAGCGGACCTGCATCCATCTCGGCGCCGCCCTGCGGTAGGAAGTGCGACACCCCGATCCAGGCAAACCGTGAGGCGCTCACCTCGAAGCCCTGCAGCCGCAGGCAGCGCATGTCGAAATGCTTGGGCGCATCATAGCGCGCGGCATTACTGAAGCGGGTGATCTGCACGGGAACCCTCCTACTCGGAGCGACCGGTTTCGATCCGGAATTTTCCGGTAGGGTCGAGTATCGCAACCAGGCGCACGATACAGCCGTCGCCCTTTTTCCAGCGCCATGGAAAGGCCGCGAACGTCACACGCTTGCCGGTGACCTTGTCGATGTCACCGCCGATGTTCTCAAAACCGCAGATGCCGGCAGAGAGAATGGCGTTATGGCACGGCTCCCACTCGGGAAAATCCTCGATGACCTTGCGGCCGGTCTCACGCTCATATTCCTGATTGAGCTTCGGGAGCAACCCATGCGGGGCGCCCGGACCGTGCGGACCAATGGCCGTTCCGAGCGGATGGTCAAGTGCCTGGGTGTCGGATCCGCACATCTTGACCTTGCGTCGGACAAACCACTCACCGGCCTCTTTGTAGAATCCGGGGGAATAGCCGTAGTAGAGCTGATTGTCGCCGTAGTACTTGTGCCACCCCGTATTGACGATGGCGATGTCCCCGGGCTGGATCTTGGGCCGAGCGTCCGCCAAATCCTTCGCAGTGATGACTTCCCACTTCTTCTTCGGAATGGAAACCACTACGCCGGTGCCGAAGAAGTAGGGCAGCGGAACCTCATCCATGAACGGCGTGCCCTGCACCACGTGCGCCGGCGCATCAATGTGTGTACCCGAGTGCATCACCGTCGTGATCCGCTGCGTCAGCACCCCCGACTTGGACATGCCGTGCAGACGCTCGATCTTGACGTCCTCGAAATAGGGCCAGCAGGGCTGCCCGAGCCCCCAGGGGTGACTCAGATCATAGAATTCCAGCCCCATCTTGTTGAGGAGATTCGATTCGTCGAATTTGCACAGGCTCTCATTGCGCCAGTCGCCATCTTCCCAGCCGGGCATGCGTGCACTCCCTATGTAGCGTATGGTGGGGCGGGTGTATTGCATTACGGTATGCCGCACCGCTTGAGGAGTCAACCGTCAGGCACTTCTGGATTATCATGGCCACCACCGCTTAGACGACGAGCGACACAGGGCTGGACACACGATGAATCTCAACCGTCTCGATTTGAATCTGCTGGTTGCGCTGGATGTCCTGCTCTCCGAACGCAGCATCACCCACGCAGCCGAGCGCCTGAACTTAAGTCCTTCGGCAACCAGTGGCGCACTGGCGCGGCTGCGGCTGTATTTCGAAGATGAACTGCTGACCCAGATCGGCCGGCGCATGGTGCCGACGCCGCTGGGCGAAAGCCTCGAGGCGAGCGTGCGCGACTGCCTGCTGCACGTCCAGGCGACGGTGGACATCCGGCCGCAGTTCGATCCGTCGAACTCCAAGCGCAATTTCAAGCTGATGATGTCGGATTATGTCTCCACGGTGCTGATGCCCGCCGCACTGCAGCGACTGCAGCGCGAAGCTCCGGGGGTGACCATCGAGCTGATCGGAAACGAAAACGAGCCCTGGGCGGCGCTGAGCCGTGGGCAGATTGACTTCCTGGTTCTGCCGCGCAATTTCATCCGCCAGGACCATCCGGCGGAGATTCTGTTCGAGGATGACTACGTATGCGCCTGCTGGAGCGGTAACACCTTAATTGGTGACCAGATCAGTATGGAGGAGTGCCTTCAGCTGGGGCATGTGGTGGCGCGCATCGGCACCCAGCGACCGCCAACGATTGATGAGTGGTTCTTCGAGCGTTTCGGCCACGCACGGCGCGTGGAGGTGATTGCGACCAATTTCAACTGCGTGCCCCATTTGCTGGTGGGGACCAATCGCATTTCGATCATGCATCGGCGCCTTGCCCTCGCCTACGGCCGCGCGCTGCCCCTGAAGATTTTACCCTCTCCGGTGATCATGCCGCAGTTGGTTGAGATGATTCAATGGCACAGGTTTCGCGACCGGGATCCGGGCAGGGCCTGGTTGTGCGACGTGCTGCGTTCGGCGGCCGAGAGTTCATCCGAACGAGCTCCGGCGGTGCTGACCGCGGTCAGAAGCTAGTCCCAAGAGGGCGCAGGATCATGCGGTATGATCGAAAGTACGTGTCCGTGTAATCGAATTCCCTCCGCGGCGGGCTTGCATTAGTTTCTTTCGCTGCCAGGCGTGTGTATCGATGCGCGAGAGTCGGGGATGCTTAGGAACGGGTGATGATTCTCTTCAAGAACGCGCGCATCTTCGACGGCAGTGGCGCAGAGCCGTTTCCAGGAGACGTCCTCGTCAAAGACAACCGCATCATCGCAGTCTCAAGAAGCGGTGACCCGGAAACCGCAGCGGCGGGCGCGAGGATCGTGGATGGGACCGGGTCGACACTGATGCCCGGAATGACCGAGGCGCACGCCCACTTGAGCTGGCCGAGCTCGGTGGAGCGTTTTGTGCCGGGCATGAGTCTGCCGCCGGATGAGCTGGTGTCCAATACCGCGCGCAATGCCCGTATCCTGCTTGACCACGGATTCACCAGCGCGTACTCCGGCGGGGCACTCGGCAAGACCCTCGAAATCTCCCTCAAGGCACAAATCGATGCGGGCACGACCCCCGGCCCGCGACTGGTGCCTGCATCGATAGAGCGGGAGCCACCCAATGAGTCCGCCTTCCTGGCCGGCGGCAGCACAGCGCAACACGGTACCGGCGTAGCGAGCGTGCGGGCGTTCGTCAAGGAGTGCGCTGAGAAAGGGGCGAAGGTCGTGAAGTTCCTGCTCTCCGGGGAGAGCGCCCTCAAACCCGGCGCGTCGATGCAGACGCTCTACACGGATGAAGAAATGCGCGCGGCGGGAGAGCAGGCACGCGAGTCGGGCGTGTGGCTTACCGGTCATGCCCACTGCGCCGATGCCATCAAGATGGGCGTGCGGAACGGCTTTCGCGTGCTATATCACTGCACCTACGCGGATGATGAGGCCATCGACATGCTGGCAGCGCGCAAGTCGGAAATTTTCATCGCGCCGACGCTCGGAATCGTGCAAGCGACATTGGACGCCGATCCGCCGGCCCATATCGACATGACGCATATGAAGGCTGACGCAACCGCGGTGCTGGAGCGCCAGAAGGTGCTGGCACCACGGCTTAGGCGCCTCGGCATCCGGCTGCTCCCCGGGGGTGACTATGGCTTCCCCTTCAATCCCAACGGGCGCAACGCGCGCGACCTCGAACTCTTCGTCCGCCACCTGGGATTCACCGCCATCGAAGCACTCGTGGCGGCGACTCGGTGCGGCGGCGAGATCATGGGCATGGAACATGAGCTCGGCCGCATAGAGCCCGGCTACCTTGCGGACCTGCTCCTGGTGCGGGGCGATCCGACCCGCGATGTGACCCTTCTGCAGGATCGGGACAACCTGCTTGCGATCATGAAGGACGGTCGCTTTCATAAAGCCCCCGTCACCGCCACTTAGCCGAGCAAATCCATGAACCGATTGTTCAACGCAGGATCGGGCGGTGGAGAGGATGTGTCTTCGGAGCCGGCTTCGAGCGAGCGCGGTCCCGCCTCGATCGAGAGCCGCATTCGCGCGCTGGGGGCGGTGCTCGACATGCCCTTCACGCAGTCGATCTACAAGCCCCTGCTGGATCGCCAACGGCGCGATGGCGTGAAGGTTCGATGCGACATTCACTATGGAAGTGATGAGCGCCAACGATTGGATGTCTATGAGCCGGAAGCCCCGGCATCCGCGCCTCGATCGGCGCTCCTTCTGATGCCGGGCGGCGGCTTCATTCGCGGTGACAAGGCCGAACGGGAGAATTTCGGCCAGCGCTTCGCCCGCGAAGGCATCGTTACCGCAGTCGCCAATTACCGTCTTGCGCCCGCGCACAAATGGCCTGCAGGCGCTGAGGACGTGATCGCGGCTTATCAGTGGTTGAGACGTAACGCAGCGCCTCTCGGGGTGGACACAAAGCGCATCTTTCTC
Source organism: Steroidobacteraceae bacterium (assembly GCA_036267975.1). Lineage (GTDB taxonomy): Bacteria > Pseudomonadota > Gammaproteobacteria > Steroidobacterales > Steroidobacteraceae > DAIDKA01. The sequence goes on from DATAVA010000035.1 coordinate 70,515, forward strand.
GGGGGGGAATCGGCGGGCGCAGCCCACGTCGCGGCTGCCACGCTGGTGCGGCGCTTTCATCCCCAGGAAGGATTGGTGCTCGCAGGGACAGTGCTGATTTCAGGGGTGTACAACGTGCACCTGGAGAGGCTGGCACGCGCCCAGTTCGGTGTGACCACGCCTGATCCGCGCAATGAGGCGTATTTCGGCTCCGATTTCGACTCTTATCGGCGGATGTCGACCGTTGAGCTCATCGATGCGCCACCCCGCGCGCCAATTCTCATCACCTACGCGGAACTCGACCTGCTTGGAATGCAAGTGCAGGCCGGAGAGCTGTTCGCAAGACTGGTGACACAACATGGTTACAGTCCGCAGCTGCGCGTGATTCGGGGTCACAATCATTTGACGCAGGTATACGCCGTGAATACCGGGGATGAGTCTCTCAGCGCTCCGCTGCTGGAATTCCTGCGGGTGTAATCGGAGAGTCGGTGGCGAGCTGCGCATCGCGCGTAGACGTATTTTGGGGGTATCCGCCATGAGGAACGGTCTGGCGATTGGGGCGCTGCCGCTGCTGTGGTTGGCAGCGCTGCAGGCGATCGCTGCAACGGTGGATTGTCCGACACAGTCCTCGCGCGCGCAGTCATGGTTGGATGCCAGCCTGCCACCGGAATGCCGCGCCGATGCCCTCATCAAGCAGTTGCCGACGCTTGATGACAAACTTGCCGCGCTCGGGGGCGGTCTGAAGCGCTTCGGAGTCGCCGATGCCCGCGCCTCCGATGGGCCGGCGGGCCCCACCCATGTGCCGAGCGTCGCCAGCCTGCCCGATGGCATGACCGTTGCTGCCACTTTCGATGTCGAACTGGGGCACGCCTACGGGGCCGCCGTAGGCGGCGAATTTCGCGCAGCGGGCATACTGCAGATGCTGGGTCCGACGGTGGACATCGCCCGCAGCTGGCATTCGGGCCGGGTTTCGGAGGCGTTTGGTGAGGATCCTGTGCTCTCAGGGCAGATGGCGGCAAGCGTCGTGCGGGGCGTACAGGAACAAGGTGTCGCCGTTACGCTGAAGCATTTTGCGGTCTACGAGCAGGAGCAGGGGCGCACCGGCGACCTGCCGTTTGGACTCCATCCCGCAGTGAATAATATCGTCTCCGAACGGGTCATCCGAGAGATCTATCTCGCCCCCTTCCGAGCCGCCGTCGAGCAGGGCGGCGCGCTGGGAGTAATGTGCGGGTTTCCGCGCATCAACGGCGTCTATGCCTGCGAGAACCCAGTCTTGCTCGGAATCCTCAAGAATGAATGGGGTCTGCGCGGCACCGTGGCGCCGGATTTTCCCGATGCGCAACGCAGTGTCATCGCCGCGGTAAATGCCGGCCTGGATGCCGGGAATTTCGGCCTGCCGCGCGGGCCTGCGCCGGACTCTCGCCCCGCCGCTCCCGCAGGCGCGGACCCGGCCGCAAATCTCGGGGCGGCGCTGGGATTGGGAGCGGTTCCCGGCGGGGTGAGCCTGCGCGAGGCGGTGATGTCTGGCCGAGTGAGCGAAGCGCGGCTCGATGACATGATTCGCCGCAAGCTCATCACGTTATTCGCAGCCGAGGCCGCAGCTGCGGCGCGCAGCCGCGGGCAGGCATCCGTGCCCGGTGGTGCGCGCGAGATCGCCCTGCGGGTGGCCGAACAAGGTGCCGTACTGTTGCGTAACGTGGGGCAGATTCTGCCGCTTCAGGGCCCCATAAAGTCCATCGCGGTATTCGGGGCCCAAGCCGGGCCGGCACCGCAGGCGGCGACTTCCGGATCGGCCTACATCGAACCCACTCGGGCCACGGCGGCGATTGATGAGATCACGGCCCGCGCCGGCCGCGCCGTGCGTGTGACCTATGTTCAAGGCTCCATGGGTCTCGATGCGCTTGCTGCCGTGCCGACCGAGGTCTTGCAAACTCCGGACCGGAAGGCGGGATTGCGAGTGGAGTACTTTGCGAATCCTCGCCTGGAGTTCACTGGCACCCCTTTGCTGGTGCGCACCGATCCTGGGGTGCAGGTGCACGGACCGGCGCCAGTTCCCGGCCTGCCCGCCAACAATGGCTGGTCCGCGCGTTGGTCGGGCAGGCTCAGTGCGCGGATCAGCGGGATTTACCACTTCACCCTCTCAGGTGCCGGGAGCGCGCGACTCTATGTCGATGACAAACCGGTCGCGCGCTTTGACCGAGTCGACTTCGGAGCGGTGGCGCACGCGGCGGTCAGGCTCGAGGGCGGCCATTCGGTGCGGTTGCGAGTGGAATTCACACCGCGCGAAGCGGCCCCGGCGCCGGCCATGCACATGATGGGGACCACGCTCGGCACCCTTCTTGAGCTCGGATGGGCGCAGCCGGATGACCGGCTCGCCCACGCTACGATGGCTGCAAAACAAGCGGACGTGGCGATCGTCTTCGCCGCGGATCGACAGGGGGAGGGCGCCGATCGCACGCAGCTGAGTCTTCCCGCCGATCAGAATGAGTTGATTTCCGCCGTAGCGGCCGCCAACCCGCACACCGTCGTGGTGTTGAGCACGGCAGGCCCGGTTGCGATGCCTTGGGCAAACAAGGTCGCGGCCATCCTGGAGACCTGGTACGCGGGGGATGTCTTCGGTGCAGCGGCGACGCGCCTGCTCTTCGGGGATGCCGCGCCGGGTGGCCGATTGCCGATGACCTTCCCCGCGAGTGATGAGCAAGGTCCGATGTCCACATCAAGCCGCTATCCCGGCACGGTGAGCCCGGATGGATCACTGGCCGAGGCCCACTTTGACGAGGGCTTGCTGGTCGGCTACCGCTGGTTTGATGCGATGCGGGCCCAACCGCTCTTTGCCTTCGGTTATGGCTTGACTTATTCGCCGGTGCGCATTGAACACATTGAATTCGTGGCGGGCGCGGCGGAGCCTCGCATCAAGGCCAGGATCACGAATGCCGGCTCGCGGCCCGATGCCGCAGTGCTGCAGATTTACCTGGCGTTTCCGGATACAGCCGGCGAGCCGCCACACCGCCTGGTGGCGTTCCAGAAGATTGCCTTGGGCGCCAAAGAAAGCCGCAGCATTGACCTCACGGTGCCGGCCCGTGCCTTTGAAGCGTGGGATGAACACAACCATCGCTGGTATTCGCCGCCAGGGCGCTACGAGATATTTGTCGGTCGCTCCTCCCGTGAGTTTCTCTTTCACCACTCCTTCGTGCGTCCTTAAGGAAAAGCAGCGTGAACAAGCTAATTTCATTGAGTTGTGTGCTGATTTCAGGAGTGGCGCTGGCCGCAGGTTCCGGGCCCGTCGTTCGGCTCAGCAGCGGTGCACTACAGGGCGGCACGCTTGGCACCTCGGGCGCCGTCTTCAAGGGTATCCCGTTTGCGGCACCTCCCATCGGGGCATTGCGCTGGCGGGAGCCGATGCCGGTCGCCGCTTGGCACGGCGTACGTGCGGCGACCCGGTATCAAAGCGCCTGCGCTCAAGCGAATATGGGCTGGAACGCGAGTCTCGTGCCGACGGCGAGTGAGGACTGCCTGTATTTGAACGTATGGACACCGCGATTCAATCGTGCGGCGCACCTTCCGGTCATGGTCTGGATCCATGGGGGCGCGTTCGCCGGCGGATCCGGAACGGACCCGATGTTCGACGGCGGCCGCATCAGTGCGCGCGGTGTCGTGCTGGTCACACTGAACTATCGACTGGGTATATTGGGCTTCTTCTCGCATCCGCAGTTGGGATCGGCTGCCGCGAACTTCGGTCTGCGCGATCAGATCGCCGCACTGAAATGGGTGCGCGAAAACATCGCGCGGTTCGGAGGGGATCCGGCCGCTGTCACCCTCTTCGGACAGTCGGCGGGCGGGGGCAGCGTGGTGGCGCTCATGACCTCGCCCCTTGCGCAGGGGCTGTTCCATAGCGCGATCGTTGAGAGCGGCGTTACGCTCGGTCCGCAGCCTGCGACCACTCTGGCTGCGGCGCGTGCCACGGGGCAAAAATTTGCCGGCACCGCGACGCTGGAACAGTTGCGGGCCCTGTCGACCCAGGATTTGTTGCACCGCTGGGCGGCATTCACGGCCAGCGCGGCGCAGGGGCCGCCAGGCGCGATGCCGGCACCGCCACCTATCCAGGCCGGTCCCGTCGTAGACGGTCAAGTTCTCCCCCAGGACCCTGCAGCCGCTTTTGCCGCAGGGCATGAGCAGCAAGTTCCGCTGATCATTGGCAATAACGCCCGCGAAGGATTCGGCCGCATTCCGGAAGCGCAGCTTGCGCAGATCATTCAAGAATTCTATGGCCCCGCGGCCGCCGCCGTGTTGCCCGACTATGCCCCCTCCGCCGGCACCGGCAATGCCGCACTGGGAACTCCCGCGAATCAATGGCTAACCGATACGACGTTCAGGTGTGGCGCGATCATCACCGCTGAACGCCACCGTGCGACGGGCGCGCCGGTCTTTTCCTATCAGTTCGAGCAGTCGCTGCCAGGCCATGCGCAGGATGGCGCCCAACATTCCTTCGAATTGCCGTACGTGTTCGGCAACCTGCTGACCGAAGGGGTAATGGGCGGCGCATACACTCCATCGGACCGCGCCCTCTCGGATGTTATGGTTGGCTATTGGACACAATTTGCCAAAACCGGCGATCCCAACGGAGCCGGGCTGCCCCAATGGCCGCAGTTCGATCCGGCAACGCATGCCTACCTGCGCTTTGCCACGAGTTACCCCGCCGACGCCTCGCCGGGTCACGGCCTGCGCCAGGCTGCCTGCAAGGCCTTTGAACACAGACTCGAGGAGAAAAGTAATGAACGGTAAGAAATCCTTGCTTCAAGCAATCGCATGCCTGTGCCTGGCGAGCGCGACGGGCGTCTTTGCCGCCGACGTGCCAGGGCCTCCGCCGGGTTTCAATCCGGCCGCGATGCGCGCCGAGATGGAAGCATTCAACAAGATGCCGGATACCGTCGGCACCGGAAAATACCCTGCGCTGAAGGAGGAGGTGGCCTCCCTCCCGAACCATGTGATCTATCGCCCGGCTGATCTTTCGAAACTGGGTCCGGAGAAACTCGGCGTGCTGGCGTGGGGCAACGGCGGATGCTCAGCGGATGGTGCCGGTGGGCGCCTGCATCTGGCCGAGATCGCCTCGCACGGTTACCTTGCGATTGCGAACGGTAGGATCCTGAGCGGCCCGGGCGCGCCCCCGGCTGCCGAGCCCGCCCTGCCCGCGCCGGGCGGCGCGATTCCGCCGCCGGCCACACAGGCCGCCGGTTTGCGCCAGGCCATCGATTGGGCGTTGAAGGAAAATGCGCGCGCTGGCAGTCCTTATTTCGGCCGCATCAATCCGCGCTGGGTCGCAGTGTCAGGTTGGAGCTGCGGGGGACTGCAGGCGTTGCAGGTTGCCGCTGACCGCCGGGTGCATGCCGTGGTCATCCACAGCAGCGGCATTTTTAGCTCCCCGGCCAGTCCCATTCCCGGCATGAATCTGGACAAGAGCGCGCTGACCAAATTGCACACGCCAGTGATCTATATTCTCGGCGGACCCTCCGACATCGCCTATGCCAATGGCGAGGACGACTTCAAGCGGATTGAACACGTACCGGCGATGGTGGCCAGTCTTGATGTGGGTCACGGCGGTACATTCATGCAGCCCAATGGGGGCCTTGAAGCCTCCGTGGCCGTCAGTTGGCTGGACTGGCAGCTGAAGGGCGACGCGCAGGCGGCGAAGCGCTTCGTGGGTCCTGATTGCGGTCTGTGCAAGGATCCGCAGTGGAAGGTCCAGAGAAAGCACATGGACGCAGCCGCGGCGCAATAGCCGCGCGCTGCATTGCGGAGAGCCCATCGTTCGGCCGGGCCGAATCCACCTATCCAAACAATCGGATTCCCACGGCTGCCTTGGGTGAATAACCTCCCATCGAGAGGGTTGGACCGTCTGAACCCTCGCGATTTCTTGGGGGGGACGCTCGATGATAAAGACACATGCTTGGCCGGTGGGTCTCGCCTGCACCGTGACGCTGCTGGTGGCAGCGACACCCGGACACGCCCAAACGCCCCCGGCGGGGAACAGTGCGAATCCTTCCTCGGGTGACACGCTCGAGGAAGTGGTGGTCACAGCCGAGCGACGGCCCGAGGTCCTGAAGGATGTCCCCGCCGCAGTGACGCTCGTCAATGCCCAGCAGCTTGCAGACCAGCACGTCTACAACATCGCGGAGCTGGCGCAGACCACCCCCGCGCTGGAGATGATTCAGGCGTTCGGTGGTCCCGGTGGCGGCGGTCAGATCCGGGGCATTGGCACACAATCCTTCACCCGCTCGGCGGAAGGTGCTGTCGGCATAGTGGTCGACGGCATCTCACAGGGTAATGTCAATGTCAGCAACATCTTCGACGTACAACACATCGAGGTGCTGGAGGGACCGCAGGGCACCCTCTTTGGCCTGACCTCCTCAGCCGGTGTCATCAGCATCCTCACCAACGCGCCTGACCCCACGGGGTTTCATACGAATTGGCACGCTGATTACGCGAACAAGGGGACCGCCGGATCCTTATTCGGGCAAGAGACGCTGCAGGGAGTCGTAAACCTTCCGCTGAGTGACATTTCCGCCCTGCGTGTGAGCACCAGCATCGATGACAACAAGGGCGTGGAGCACAACAGCTTTACCGGTCGCGATGATACGGCGGACAACTTCGGACTCCGGGCACGCTATCTGCTGAAGTTGTCGGACTCGGTGCAGCTGAACGTGATCTCCGACTGGGAGCGCACCGTGCAGCAGGGAGCAGAGGGTGGTGCGATAGCCTCATTCACGTACGCGTATGCGAATCCGGCGTTGACGGCGGAGCTCGCGAGCTGCGGCATCACCCCAGGATTCGCGAACCAGGATCGCTGCGCCAATCATCCGGAGGAAGCCAGCGATTACAACTACGGACTTTCTGCGCAGGCCGACGTCAATCTCGGCGCGGCCACGCTGACCTCCATCCTGGCGTATCGGCGCGAGGAGACGGGGCCGGACTCGCAGGACATCCAGGCCGTTCCCCAGGAAATTCCCCAGATTTGGTCGACAGGGGTGTTGACGGCCAGCAGGCAATATTCCGGCGAGCTGCGGCTGACGTCCAACGGCGACACGCGGTTTGAGTATACGAGCGGACTGTATTATTCGAATTATCTGACGCTGGGCTACGGCACACCGGGCGCATTTTTTCACGTGCAACTGCCGTTTCCGCCGTTCGAGGAGGGATCAGCCACCACGACCCTGACGCAGACGAGTACTGTCTCCACGGCAGTCTATGGACAGACGACGTTCCACGTCACCGATGCGCTTGGATTGATCGCGGGCGCGCGTTACACCTACGAATCCATCAACGACTACCAATCGCCCCTCGGATTTCAACCGCTCTCCGCTGACAACCCCGGAGCCTCGTCCTTGGAGCTGACCCAGAACAATATCTCGGGCAAGGTGGGCGTGATCTATAAGCTGGGCTCGGACTGGACGGCGCGCGCCACGGTGGTTCGCGGATACAAGGGACCACAGGCTTCCGCGGCAACCCCCCAGACGCCAGCGATCATCGTTCCCGCGGAAATACCCTGGTCGTATGAGGTGGGCATCAAGGGCAACGCGCTTGGCGGACGACTGGGCGTCGACTTTACGCTGTTCGACGAGCGTGACCAGAACTATCAGGGGCAAAGCTGTGCACTCTCACCCGTCGGCACCCTCGCCTGCACACCCAATTCAACCAATGTGACCTCGCGCGGCGCGGAATTCAGCATCAACGGTCGCCCGGTGGAGAACCTGCAGCTCACACTGGGATATATCTACGATCAGGCTACTTATCCGGACAGCTATCGCGGCTTCGATCCGAGCGATCTGACCGGCACCACGCTGCCGATGGGCGGACTGCAGCTCGTCGGAGTGCCCCGCAACAAGTTGACATTCACGGGCAACTACACCGTTCCGCTGGGACCCGTGGGAATCAACTTCGGTACGGACGTGACTTATAAGTCCGATATACGCTTGGGGTACAGTCCGGATCCGCGTTTCGTCTTCCCGAGTGCGTGGACCGTGGGTGCGCATATTGATCTTCGTTCCAGTGATGGTCGCTGGGGTGTTGGAATCTTTGCGCGCGATCTGACCAACTCGCATCAGCCCCTGACGCTGTTTGGTGGTCCGGCCTTCATTCCCCCTGGGGTGGTGCCGTTCCTGCCCCTGGGCGGAATTTCGGGAGTCTCCGGCTGGGTGGGTGAACAATCCTTGCGCGAGGTCGGTATTTCCGCGGACGTGCGGTTCTGACGCGCGTCAGGCGCCGGGGCGCGGTCGGTGGCATCACGGGCGCCCACGCTGGGCCTCTGCGCCGCCGCTGCGCTCTTCGAGGGCTTTGATAACCAGTCAATCGGTGTGGCTGCGCCGCGCCTGACCATTGAGTTTGCACTCACGGCGACCGAGAAGGGGCTGATCCTAAGCGCCGCACCCTTCGCACTGTTTCTCGGAGCTGCGCTCGGCGGACGTGCCGCGGATTTCCTCGGCCTGCGCAGAACGCTTATCCTGTCGTTGCTGCTGTTTGGGCTCTGCTCGCTATTGACGGCAGTTGCAGACAGCGCCGCTTCGCTGCTGGTCGCGCGATTGCTCACGGGGCTGGGACTGGGTGGAGCACTCCCGGCCTTCATTGCGCTGTCGTCGGAAGCCGCGCGACCGCAGGGCCGTCTCAGCACCGTCACGGCAGTCATGGCTGGGATGCCTCTTGGCGGCGCAATCGCGGCCCTGATCGCCCTCGGAGAAAGGGTCGGGTGGAGTTGGCGCAGTATTTTCCTGATCGGGGGAGCCGGTCCTTTGCTCGTCGCCATGATGATGTGGCGCATGTTTTCCGGATCGAGCGCAGTCCAGCATCACGACGGGGCGGCCCGGGTGGATGGCATCAGCACGACATTGTTCGCCGCTGGCCGCGCACGAACGACACTGCTGCTCTGGACCGCATTCTTCTTTACCCAGCTGATATTGCTGTTGATGCTCAATTGGCTGCCCTCACTCATCGTCGGCTTGGGTTTCACGCATGGTCAGGCGAGCTGGGCGTCGATCTGGTTCAATGTCTGCGGCAGCCTGGGTGCGATGTTCCTGGCTCGCCGACATGCAGGATCGCGCAGACGAGTATGGGTGGTGCTGACCTATCTGGGCATGGTCGTGGCACTGCTTGCCGTGCCAGCCGTCGGCAAGCAGTTTTCGCTTGCGGCTCTGGCCTGTGGTCTTGCGGGCGGTCTGATCGTTGGCGCGCAGTTGCTGCTGTTCGCGCTTGCGCCGCGGTACTACGAGCCCGGCATGCGTGGCACGGGGGTCGGCGCCGCAGTCTCAGCCGGAAGACTCGGCGCTGTCGTGGGTCCGCTGTTTGCGAGCATGCTGCTTGCGGGCGGTGGCACGTCCGAAACGGTGCTGCTTGGAATCGTGCCGTTCGTGATCATCGGCGGTGGAGCAGCCCTGTTACTTACCTGGCGGCAAAGCGCCTCGACCAGTCATTGAGGGGATCGACGTGAAACGACTTCTGATTAAGGCACTGTGTATTGGCACTGCGCTAGTTCCATTGTACTGGGCCTGCGCGGCCGGGCCGGAGGATGACAAACCCGCATCGCCACGCAGCCTGCCCACAGATGCATTGCCGCCATTTGGCATGCTCGATGATACAGGTCACCTGATTCCGGTGCCGAGCCCGGCTGCCATGGCGGCTGCGGCAGCCTCGGAGCCAGCCGCGCCGCCGCCGCGCGCTGCGCCGGGACCATCCCTCGAGATAGCTACCGAAGCGGCGCGCGCTGCGGTGGAGGCGTGTGCCAAGCAAGGTGTGGCGGTCGCGGTGGCGGTGATTGACTCGCAAGGCAAGCCGCGCGCGCTGCTTATGGCAGCGGGTTCGATCGGCAGTGTCTTCGTCGCCATGCGCAAGGCGGTGGCTGCTCTGGGCTTTCGCGTGCCTACCTCTGAGCTGAGCGCGAAGCTGCAGAAGGATAAAGCGATGCTAAGGCGCATGACACCGGTCATGTTCATCTCAGGGGGTGGCCTGCCGATCTGGCGCGGCAAGGAACTGATCGGCGCGATTGGATCAAGCGGCGCGCACGGCGCTGGACCCGTCGGTCAGCTGGATGAAGTGTGCGCCCGGGCAGGTCTCGAGAAGATCAAAAGTCGCTTAGGAGTTTCAGGGCCGCAGTGAGCGTGCGAGACGCGAGCGTTGCAGAACAGGCCTGCGCCGCGACCGGCTATCGTACTGTGGAGAATCGCGACCGGTAGGGTACCTTTTCGATGGAAGTCCTGATTCAGGCCGTCCAATTTACCGTCAACTGCGAATTCACCGACGTATCAGCATGTGCTTTGCCCTCTTCGTCGCGGCAGGCGAGCATTTTCGCACTGGTTTTGGGTCTCGGGGGTGCATGGGTGGCGATGGCTTCCTGCCGGAAGACAGGCCGCTGAATCACAATGGCGAGTCGCTGCCGCTAATCTGCCATTTCTTGGCGCGCGCGGGCCACACGCGATTCCAGTCTTGAGATCATCACATCGCGTTGCGTCAGCACCGAGAGGGCGGCGCGAAGAAGCGGGGCGCATAACGGGCAGCATGTGAAATCGCCAGCCAATTGACTGCTGCAACGGACCTAGTCCAAATTGTTGCCTCACTCTCACGCAGGCGGTGCAATGCCTTCTGCCTCGAATGCAACGCCCAAGCGCACCGCCAACTGAGCCAGATCCTTGTCCATTGTCCAGAGCCGCGAGTCGGCCGTGAGCAGGGCGGATGCAAGCAAGGCGACATCGGTGGCGCCGCATCCCGTGTCATAGCATCGCTTGCTTTCGATCAGCGAGAGTATCTCATCGGGCGTAGCGATCACGGACTGCTGGAGTTTTTTGAGATGTTCGAGTGTCCGCGCACGAGGCGCAGGCGGGGTTCCGCAGGCAAGTTCGATGACGATCAGCGGATGGCACAAGACCTGGTCTGTCGAGAGCAGGGATTGAAGCACTGGATTGGCGAATCTGAAATGTGCGACCCAGACTGATGTATCTACAAGGACCCGATTCACCGGTGGCGATCTATCGTGGGCCGTCGCCGCGGGATGTCTTTCATGACTACGCTGCCGCCGCCTAAGGCGGCCAGCCGCTTGGCTGCCTGGACCCGGACAAAGACCTTCATGGCTTCACGAATCAGGTCGGCCTTCTCCATGCCGGGATCGGCGGCTTTCACCGCGTTCTCATATAGGTCATCGTCGATGGTGATCGTGGTCCGCATGGCGACTCCTCGCTCGCATCAGAATTGATGCAATATAGCATCAAGCTGGGTGCAACGCAAAGGCGGCTTGGCTCATTGGCATTGCCCGCATCAGTCTGCGCCGAAGTCGCCCAGATGGATGATGTTGCCGTCGGGGTCCCTGATCCAGGTGAGGCGCAGGCCATTGCCTACGTGTGCATCGCCCTCCAACTTCATGCCGGGTATGTCGTAGTACACGAACGGCGCGCCCTTGGCCTTCAGATCCGCGACAATCTTGGTAAACCTTTTGCCCAGTGGCCAAGAGACGGCGGATGCCTTGTGGGTGCCCGCAAACTCGGATTCCTAGACCACCAGCACCGTGCGGCCTGCCAGATAGCACTGCACGGTCGGCATGGTTGGCCCGACCGGCCGAAGTCCGAGGACGGTTTCGTAGAATGGTCGCGCGCGGCTCAGATTTCTCACGGCCAATGTGGGTGGCGCGTCAACAATACTCAGCATCTTGGTCTCCCCTCAAAAATGGCTCTCTTTCACACAGCGATAGCCAAAACGCTGTAATCAATACTGTCCAGTAGACCCGCGCACTACCGAACTGCTACTGAGGCGGGAATTCCGGGTAGACAAGTAATTCGTCATCGGTGCAGGACCAGCTCGCGCGCGACTCCGAGAAGATGTTCGCCTGCGGCTTAATGGGTGCCGCATCGTCCAACGAGCCGGCCGGAATCATGACGATATCGGAGTCTTTCGCTTGACGCGGCAAGCGGCCGCCACAAATGGCGCAGAAGGTGTTGGTAAATCGCTTGGCCTCCGGCACCTTGAACGCAACGACTTGCTCTTCGCCACTGAGCCATTTGAGCACGGCCGGTTGAAGGAACAGATTCGAGGCGTGACCCGTACCCGTCGCCTTGCGGCAGCGAGAGCAATGGCAGTGGTAGAAGCGCTTCGGCTCGCCGCTCACTTCATATTTCACGGAGCCGCACAAACAGCTGCCGTTAAGAGTGGACTGGGACATAACCGCACTCCGATCGATTATGTGAAGGATACGGTAGTGGTGTCGGGCGAGGAAACTGCGGGCCGCATTTTGTGCTTCTTTGCCCTCGCGACGGCGCTTGGAAATGGCGGCGTTCCGAAAGGCCCTTCGTTGTCTTGGCAGTCCGGGCTTGGCCGGCTGCCCCACGTCCCACTTCAGACCAGCCGTTGGAATGACGTCAAAACGGTAGACCGCCCAATCGACGCTCCTGCACCACGATCTGACCGTGGTTACCCGTAATACTGATCACTACGGGCCGAGTGGGGTCAAGATCGTAAATCCATTTAGACTGGGACGGCGTCGAGGGGTCGCAACAGCTCGGCGACCGGCCGCACTGAGAGCTCGAGGATCTCAAGGACGGTGGTAGCGCGCAGCGTGGCGCCTTCGCACGGCAGCAGGCGCACCGCAGTCCAGCGGCGCAGGTCCTGTGCCCCGAGCGCGCCTTCGCCAGCGGTTACGAACAGCAACTTCAACGAGCGGCTCGATGAAATCTGAAGGACCGCGCCGGGATCCAAACACCACGCATTGAGGTGCAGGCCCCGGTGCGGAAAGACGCCGATTTGCTTGGCCGAGACACCTGCGGCCGCGGTCGGCAGCCATGCAAGCGCCTCCGGTCGCATGACGACGGGCGTCTTGTACACTGGCGGCGCATACAAGAGTTCACCGCCCCTGACTTGCAGCCAGATCGCCTCGTAGGCATCGCGGTTGCGGCGCCCCTGCGTCGTGTCGCGATGGTAGATGCCGCCCTCGAAGCGGCCTTCCTTCGCCAGATCGAGCCGCGCCTGCTTCACCCGATCGGGGCCGATGAATCCCTGCCCGCTCGCACCGCCGAATTGCAGCAGTAGGACGATGCGGTCGTCGCCCCCTTCCTGCGGCCCGTAGTGGCCGCTCTCCGGGAAGTAGGCGATCTCCCCGCCCTTGACAAACAGGCCCTTGGCGATCGGGATCCTGCCCTCGAGGCAGAAGCGGATCTGGTCCCAAGGGTGGCGGTGCCGTGGTGAAAAGAAGCTCTTGGGCTCCTTCGACATCACGAGCATGTAGTTGTCGGGGCTGTCTTCCTCGCCCTCGAACAGCCGCTTGTTCGCGACGACTCCGCCGGCGCGCTGGGCGACCAGGCTCTCGCCCCAGGGCATCTCGGCGACGTGGATGATGTCCACCGCTCAGCGATCTGCGAGCGCGGCATCACGTGCCGCGATCCGTCCAAAGGTCAGGGCCCGCAGGACGGACGTGCCGGCCGGATACTCATTGTAGTAGAGGCCGGTGACTTCGCCCGCGGCGTAGAGGCCGACCACCGGCGTGCCGTCCTTGCGCACTACTCGCGCGCGCGCATCGCTGCGGATGCCGCCGAAGGTGAAAGTGATCGCGCAGGTGAGCGGGTAGCCGATGAACGGGCCGTGCTGGATCGGCATCGCCCAGTTCGACTTCGGTGGCTGCAGGCCGCGGGTGGCTTTGCCGTCGCGGATCTTGCGGTTGGTCTCGCCAGGGCCGATCGCGGCGTTGTACTGCCTCACGGTGTCGGCGAGCGCCGCGGGCTTGAGTCCGAGCTTCCCGGCGAGTGCCTCGATCGTATCAGCCTCGATCGGCGGCCGGTCCGTGAGGATGATGTTGGCGACGTTCGGCCACGTGAGAATGGCCTTCTCGGCGACAAAATAGGCTTCCTGGCCCTGGTTCGCCCAGATCTGGTAGCCGAGCCGCTCGAAGGTCGCATCGAAGCTATCCGCCCCCTCGTCGAAGAAGCGCTCCGCGTGGCGGTTGACGACGATGCCGAACGGATACGCGTAGACGACCGCATCGGGCTTGGATGAGCGAGTGTCAACCGGCTCCCCGTGAAACATGTCGAACTGCCCGCAGAGCGCGACGCCGAGCGGCCGCGTCAGGCGGATGCCGTCGCCGCGATTGTTCGCCAGCGTCGGTGCGATCAACGGCAGTTGTGCGCCGCGGGATCCCAGGTGCTCGGTGAGCAGATCCGGCGCGCCCTCGAAGCCGCCGCAGGCGAGTACAACCGCGCCCGCGCTGAGGTGTGCCTCTCCCGAAGGAGTGCGGACTTGGACGCCGGTAACCGCGCCGTCGGCGTCGGCGCTCAGTGCAATGGCCTCGGTCTCGTACAGGATCGATGCGTGCGGCATCTCGTCGATGACGCGTGCCAGCGTGTCGACGATCGCGACGCCACCGGGAACCGGCATAGCAAGACCGCCGCCGGTATTGCGATTGGCGAACGGCTGCTCGAAGTAGACCCACGGGACGGCGTGGCGGTCGAGAAAGTCGAAGGTCGTGGGGACCTCGCTTGCGAATACGCGGCAATACTCAAGGTCCGCCTGGCCGCCGGTCACGCGCTGCATCGTCGGGATGAAGCCTGGATCGAGCTGCCTGTCCGCTGTGATGCGGAACCAACTGCTGGTCCAGCGTGTGGCGCCGCCGCGGCCTTCGCGCGTGGCCCGCTCCAGCACGGCGATACGTGCGTCGCGTCCGACCTGATCGGCGTACGCCACCGCCGCCGCCAGTCCGCCGGCGCCGCAGCCGATTACCACAAGATCATGGTGCATTGTGATTCCCGGTTGGGCCGGTCCTGAATTCGACTTTGTTGCCCATGTCGATCCATACGCTCTTGGATTCAGTGTACGCGTCGAGTGCCGCCGCGCCCATTTCGCGCCCCATGCCGCTCTGGCCGTAGCCACCGAACGGAAGGGTGTGGCCGATGACGCGGTAATTGTTCACCCAGACTGTGCCGGCACGGATCCGATGGAGCAGGCGATGCGCGCGCCGCAGGTCCTCGGTCCACAGGCCCGCCGCGAGCCCGTAGCGGGTGTCGTTCGCGAGGGCCACGGCGTCGTCGTCGCCATCGAAACGGATCATCGCGGCGACCGGCCCGAAGATCTCCTCGCGTGCGATACGGCTGTCAGGCGGCACATCGCGGTAAACTGTGGGGGCGACGAAGTATCCCCGTCGTTCGAGCCGCGCGCCGCCGGCGATGCACGGCAGTCCCTCGTCTCTGGCGATGGCAAAGTAGGACAGCACCTTCTGCAGCTGTGCGCGCGAGGCAAGGGGTCCAAGCTGCGAAGCCGGGTCTAGCGGGTCACCCACCAGCATGCGGCTACCGCGCTCGGCGAGCATCTCGCAGACGCGGTCGTACACGGGTGTTTGGATCAGGACCCGCGAGCCTGCCATGCAGGTCTGCCCAGTTGCTGCGAAGATGCCGGCCATGATGCCGTTGACCGCATTGTCCAAATCAGCGTCAGCAAAAATGATGTTCGGGGACTTGCCGCCAAGTTCCAGAGTCACCCGGACGGTGCGCCGGGCCGCCTCCATCGCGATGGCGTGGCCGGTCGCGGTCGAACCGGTGAATGCGATCTTCCTGACACCGGGGTGCGCAACGAGCGCCGCGCCGGTCCTGGCTCCGCCGGTCACGACGTTGACCACCCCGTCCGGGATGCCGGCCTCGCGGATCAGCTCAGCGAGCATCAGCGTGGAGGTCGGCGTGATTTCCGAAGGCTTGATAACAGTGGTGTTGCCGGCCGCCAGGGCCGGGAACAGCTTCCAGGCCAGCAGACCCAGCGGTGTGTTCCAGGGCGTGATCGCCGCGACGACGCCCACCGGTTCGCGCAGCGTAAAGGTCGTGAAGCCGGGACGCGAGGGCGGCACCGTGGCACCATTGTGCGTCTCGGCAAGGCCGGCGAAGAATCGGCAATCGCCAGCCACTGCTGCCATCCCCGGGCTCATCTCGGAAATGAGTTTGCCGTTCTCCAAGATCTGCTGCCGGGTGAGGGTCTCAGCGTCGCGCTCGATCAGGTCGGCGAGGCGCAGCAGGGACCGTGCCCGCTCCGCCGCCACACGGTGCGACCAGCGGCCGTCGGCGAAGGCGGCGGCCGCGGCGTTCACCGCCGCATCGACGTCCGCGTCCCCGGCCTCGGCAACGCTGCCCCAGTCCTGCTCCAGGTAAGGGTCGTGGGCTGCAAAACAGGCGCCGCCGCGTGCCGCACTCCACTGGCCATCGATGAGCAGCGGGAAGTGAGGTGCCGGCTCAGCGCAAGAACGTAGCTTCAGGATTGGCTGGGCACGCATGGCCAGTAGCTCCCTGGTTCTGGCGACAGCCTAAAGACTAAAGCAAACCATACTACTGGCAAATGGGAATATCTCCTCTCGATCAGGGGATCACGGCAGGTGGATGACCGCTCCTGGCTGGTTGTGCATCACGGAATCACCGCTCTTGGGCCGCCAGGGCGGCCGTTCATCGATCGGATCGTGCCTATACCCCGGGATAGTTAACTCTCGGCGGATTTATGCGAATGGATTGGCCCACGCCTCTACTTCGTGAGCCGTGACGGCTGTCACCGGTTTACGCATGGCATGGGCGGCCTGCACCACGGCGTGCGTCGCTTCCGGGTACTCGGCGTCGTATCAGTCGGATCGCATCATTTATCGTTTGCATGGGCTCGTCCTCGTATTGGGTTAGTCAGTCGTTCAATTCATAGCCGCGCTTTTCGGGGCGTTCGGCGATGGCGTCCAAGTTGCTCAACGCGGCCGCCAAGGAAGGCTGTGGCTGGGTGCGGGCGCGACCGAGACTTGGCAAATCTCACTCGCTTCATATATCGTTAGATGATATATTCGCCCTCGCACGATGAGGCGATGAGCCGGCTGCTCGATTACCACGGGCGGCGGTATGGCTGGTCAATGGGTGGAGCATTAGGTTCCAGGTCAAAATGGTCGAAGTCACCGACGCCCGGCCCCATGGGTTGAAGTACTCCTTCACCCTTCATGATGTGGACAACACCAGACTCCTGCGCTTCGACAACGCACATGGAGTGCCACGGGTACAGGCCTATGACCATCAGCATCGATTTCAGCGTACGACGGAGCTTGTGGCTTATGAGTTCCGCAACGCGGATGCGCTGGTGGTCGACTTCTTTGGCGCGATAGAGCAGGCCTGCAAACAAAACGATGTGGCCTTTGAGTTCGACCCCGGGCACGTGGAACTAGAGGTGGAGGACGACGACGATGTCCCGCAAATCACTGGTTGAACTGCGCGAGGAAATGCGGGCAGTTGCGCGCGGGGAGCGAAAGCCGTCGCCGCTTCCGGCTGCTCCATTGTTCGCTGCTTTATCCAAAGAGTCCCTGGATCTGCTGGGCACACTGCTGCGCGAGCATCCTGCCACGATCTCCGAAGTTGTAGCGATGACGGGGCGGGCTCAGTCGAACGTTTCCCGCTCTCTGCAGCTGCTGGCGAAGCTCGGCCTGGTTCGACTTGTGCGGGAGGGGCGCGAGGTACGCCCGGAAGCGGTCGCCAAGACGCTGAGCGTCGATCTTGCCAGCGGCACCTATGAAACCACTCCCACCGCTGAGAAAGCGGCTTGAGGGTCGATTCAGGCTGCTGAATGGCATCGAACCGAAGCTGCAATGAGACAGCCGCGCAGCTGCCCCATCCGCTCGATCCGGGCTCGCCTCTTAAGAGATAATCGGGTTACGCTGCTCGCGGAAGCGCTGGGACCAAACGCTTGGGGCTGGCACTGTTCAATTGCCACAGCGATCAGGAATTGGGGATGCCGAAGACCGACATGATCAGACAGTCCCGTGACATTCGCCGCATCGCCATTGACGACCACTTCCTTGACGAGATTCAAACCCGGTTGCACACCGATGAAACGGTGCGATCGGTCAGCTTCATTTCGGCGCCGGTGGAGCAGCACCAGGTCACCGAGGATGAGACGGGCGTCACGCTGAAGGTACCCGCGCTGACGGTGCTGCAGCTGTATCGCGACCGCATAATGCCCGCCGATCCGCGCAAGTCCGTCGAGCTCACGGTCGCGGGCCGCAGACTCGGTGCTTTCTATTTGCAGTGGTTGCGCGCACCGCCGGGCGATTCATTCGGTGCGCCCGTTCTGCTGCGATTCGAGCGCAAACCGGCCAAGAAGGAGCAACCTTACAAAGCCAACGCCTGGCTCACCGGCCTCGTGCCTCTCAAACTGGAAGCGCGCGGCCAGTGGGATCCGGCGGAGGAATATTGGGCAGAGGAGGGTGAGCCGATTGGAGCGTGGGCAAAACCCATCATTAAGCGCGGGCTGCGACCGCAGTACGAAATGGAACAGATTCTGCCAGGCGTGGATCCGGAAGACTTCGACGGCGATCCGATCCTTGAGGCCAATGAGCTAAAAGACCGCGGGCAGGTCGCCCGCGCCAGGAAGCTCTTGGAGAAGCTACTGACTCAGGACGTCCGCTGCCTGGACGCCCACGCGCATCTGGGCAATCTTGCCTTTGACGCAGATGTCCGAACCGCGATCGATCACTATCAGCGCGGCGTGCGGATTGGCGAGCTGTCATTGGGCGAGAGCTTTGAGGGCCTGTTGCCGTGGGGCTTCATCGACAATCGGCCGTTCCTGCGCTGTTTGAACGGTCTTGGACTGTGTCTGTGGCGCCTGCAGCAGTTCGAGGAAGCCGAGGCGGTGTTCGAGCGGCTGCTGTGGATGAGTCCGTCGGATAATTTAGGGATTCGGCTCGTGCTGCCTGAGGTCAAGGCGCGAAACGCTTGGACTGCGGGGTAGGGCGGCCAGCGCGACCACCCGACGATGCTTGTTTCGCATAACGGGTGGCATGTTAAATGACTCGTGAGCGATACAAATATTGACACTTTCCACCTGGCGTAATAACATTGTTGTTACAATGAAATCGTTGCCAGTTACCGTCCGACGCATCGGGAATTCATTGGGCATAGTGATTCCCAAGCCCGTTTTGGCTCAGGTCGGGCTGACGGAGCAGGTCGACCTCACCGTTGAGCGCGGGGCCATCGTGCTTCGCAAACCGCGCAAGGCTGTACGTTCCGGATGGGCTGAGGCGGCAAAATCTGTCGCGATTCAAGGCGAAGACGATCTGTTAATGGGAGAGTTTGGAAACGCCGCGGATGTGGAACTTGAGTGGTGAAGCGAGGTGAGATCTGGCTTGTTGCGCTTGACCCGACGGTTGGTAGCGAGATCAAGAAGTCCCGGCCCTGTCTCATTGTATCGCCCCCGGAACTCAACCTGCATCTGCGTACGGTCATCGTCGCTCCCATGACCAGTAAGGGCTTCAGTGCGCCCTTCCGAGTATCGGTGACGCACGGGGGAACGAAGGGCCTTATTGTGCTCGACCAACTAAGGACCGTGGACAAGGTGCGCTTGGTCAAGCGACTCGGCGCGGTCAGTGCCAGGACGCTCTCTGCAGCTCTGGCTGCTTTGCAGGAAGTATTTGCAGAGTAACCGCCTGCTCGGCGAACCACCCCCGGACGGCCGGAAAATCAACTAACGGCAGGGCCATCTTTCCTGAAGCGCCCAGGCGACGCCGCTATATCGGATAAGACTCCATTGTTTAGAATGCCGCTGCGCCCAATTCCTGAACGCCTCGACGCTCGCCGTCGTGCTGACTGGGGCCGTCGGGCAAATTCCGTATTCACGGGTTAGAGGCTCTTTTCCTACCGCAGTCATGCTTTCCACCATGGCAGTGATGTAGCCGTCGCAGTAAAGCTTCTCGCCCTTGTCTGTGCTCGAGCAGATGGCATACAGCTGTTGAATTGACGTGGCGGGGTCCTTGGCTTCCAAATCCGAATAATCTTCGGGCGTGTCATTGTCTGCCAAGGCGGGTACTGCGCAAACGAGCAGTACGCCGGCAAGTAGTGATTTCCACATGATTGGTGTCCCGGTAAATCTCGCGTCAGGCAACCCGCGCCCCATGCTGGAGGAGCGCCGCCGGTCACCTGGGCGATGCCCCAGTGGGGCCACAAACCCCGCTCTTGGTGCGCCCACTGATAGCAGTTGCTGCGGGTCCAACGCAACGTCAATGGATCGACGAGCAGGGCTACGAGTGCGTAGAGAGCGCTTCATCGCCGCCTCCCTGCTCGCTGGCGTTTGACTTTCTTGGGTTTGGAACCGGGCCCCTTCCGAGCTGATTTCCTACGTTTGGAGGTCCGCTTGGGCTGAGCGCGTTGATGCCTGACCACCGCGCGCTGGATCAGCGCGGCGAGACGCTGCCGGTAGTCATCCGTTTCTTGCTGAGCAATGGTTAGCCTGGTCGCATTGCCTCAAGTGAAATCCTACTAAAGGACTTCGTTGCCTCATTCGAAATGTGACCATTGGTGTCCTCAACCAGGAGGCACCGATGGACACCGAGCTCACCCATGCGGCACGAATTGAACTGGCGCGCTCCTTGCGAC
>DATAVA010000036.1:0-27388 GCA_036267975.1 Steroidobacteraceae bacterium
CATTGAATTCAGAAATTCTATCGGCGTCCGGTATCGCTGGTGCGGCCACGGCGCAAGAGCGCGAAGTAGTGCCGAGAATCCTGCGCCCTCAAGACCCTTTTGAGTGGCTGAAGGCACTGCTGCGCGCGCTGCGACTCTTGAGATCGCCGCCTGAACATCCTTTTCAGGCGCAAAAGGATGGTGACCAAGCAGGCATTCCGAGAGCACCACGGCCAGCCCGAACTGATCAGTGCGCCAATCGATCAGGGCGATTTCGTTGTTTAGCTGTTCCGCAGCAGCGTAAGCCGGCGTCCCTGGCCCCTGCATCATGAAATGGTGCGTGAGCGTTGGTAGATCCAATGCCCTGACAATCCCGAAGTCAGTCAGGACCGGTTCGGTATCCGATCGGAATATTATGTTGGCGGGTTTGATGTCTCGATGGACCAGTTTCCGCGCTGCAAGGTGGTCGAGCGCCCCGATCATCGGTACTGCAAAGGAACGCACCGTCTCTGGTGCGAGGACGGAAACGCCCCGGCGCGCCTCAAGAGTTCCACCTGGCAAGAACTCTTCTATCCACACCCAATAGTTCGCTCCATTTTCCGAGAAGGCCACCGATTGTTCCATCTTGGCGATCGCGGGATGCGAGCAGCTACGCTGCGCGTCACACTCGCGTTCGACCCGTGCCTGTGAATTTGGGCCGAGGGCAGCGACTTTCAGGGCATACGATCGGTCGGCCAGGGTAACGAGGTGCGCACTCTTGAAGGCGCCAGCTGCCAACGGCCGGATGTAAGACGCCTTAAGCGCTGCAGAGGCGCGCTGGGCGATAGCCTCTAAGTTTGGTGCTTGCATCATCAGTCAGGCCATCAAAGGTCGAATGCGCCAACTCAGTGACCCAATTCATCAGAGGTCGCACGACGGGGGCTTCGATGAGCACCCGAAGATCTGTATCGGTCACGCTGCAAAGACCTATGTGCCGATCGAGAAAATATTTAGGAGACCGAAGTGCGCGAATGGCCGTGTGGTCTGGAACCAGTACGTAGGCCTGCGCCGCGTATGCCGTGCTTCGATAGGCCTGATCGCAGGCGGCCTGCCAGCGCGTGAGCTTGGCCTCAAGTGCCACAATCGCGCGGCAGGGCATCCTGGCCAAGATATCGGCGCGTCCATGCCGATAGTCCCACTCTGTGACAAGCTCTACAGAGCCCCACGGGGAGCCGCTACCCTTAAGATGGCGGATGGCCGTCTCGACCAATTCCGCCTCTGAACTAAACACTCACGTTGCCCCCCTGACCAGATCCCCGGTGTGGCTCAGAGTACCTGAAGGAACAGCACGTTCGCCACGGCACGTTCGTTTGCTTAGAACCCGTGCGGGTCAAAACCCGACACCTGCCCGGCGCAAGCTGCGACCGCAGCGTGGCGATCTTGGAATCGAATGAGCCAAAGGCAGGTGTTCCAACGTGCCAGGGCGGCCCCATGGCGGCATCGCGCAGAGCCCGTCGGTGCTGCTGGTCTTTCGAGGCCGCGATCTATGCTGAGCCGGTCTGGCGGCCCACCTGACGGCACATGTCCCGGACCACGAGGATGCTCCGGGCTTCGGCCATCAGAACCTCGGCGCGAGCGGGGCCACCATGCGGGCGATCTGTGCCCGGCGTTCATTGATGCGCTCGATCAGCTGCTGTTTCTGGTCGGCTGAGAGATTTGACTCCAGGACCAATTTCGATTGCTTGTTCAGCCCCGACATCGCCTTGGCGAGCACGTTCAGTTCCCCGCGGGCCGCGATCTGCTGACCCTTCTCCTGCACCACCTGACGCGCGTCCTTCAGCTGACCGGCTTGGGCGTATTGTGTGACGGCCTTCGTCGCCGCATTCGCCTCGGTCTGCATTTGATACAGCTCGTCCATCCACTTCGTGCTCCGCGGTGCGCTGGTGCTCACCAGACCCGCGGGCAGTTCCTCGTACCACGGCTTTGTCGGCGCCTCAGGGTAGGCTCCGAACTCGCGGGCCAGTCCGTCTGCCGCCGTAAAGGCCTGCATCCCGACGGCTGAGGTGTAGCCGCGGATGAAGTGCTCCAGCCGCATCGGTGAGCGCAGCGCATCGGGCATCCACTCTGGCAGCGAGCCGGACAAGGCGGTGAGTGTCGGCGAGGTCCACGGCTGTGTCTGAAGCTGCGGCAGATTGCCTTGCATGGCCTCAGGGACGATCGGGCGCCCAGTGAAGAAGTCGTGGTTCGTCACGTCCTCGATGACCGGCTTAGCCGCCGGCGGGATCGGGTTCATGGCAAACGTGTCGGACAGCACCCTGAGGATGCTCTGACCTACGTCGCGTGCCTTGTCTTCGCCCTGCATCAGGCGGAACGCCCGCTCCGGCAAGGTGCCGAACAAAGATCCCAGCTCGAACGGCTTAGGGATCCGGAAATGCACGCCCCCGGCGAAGAAGTGCCAGTAGGTGTCCCGGTCCCAGTCCTCAAGCTCGTCATACTCTGGGTTGCCAGATCCCAGCGCCATGGTGGCTGCAGTGAGCCCGACGAGCATGGCGCCCTTCAGCGCGAACGCGCCGCGGTTGTCATGGTAGCTGCGCAGCAGGCGGTCAAAACCCTGCATTCTAGCGTTGAGGAATGGCAGCGCGCCGACGGCGAAGCGGACGCCGGCCCAGGCGCCGTGCTGCTGGAAGTTCAGCAGATCGTGTGCCTGATAAGCCGCATCGGCGTGGCTGGCACCGTTCTTGCGCGCGGCCTTATAGATCGCGATGCGGTTGGCGTTCTCACTCGCCTGCTGCACTTTGGTGTAGGCCTGCCACGCTCGACGCGGCGACACCACGGTCTTGAGGACGCTGGCAGCCATGCGCTCGGGGTAGTGCGCTATCTCGCGCGTGAGGATCTTCTTGATCTTCCCAGGCTGGTTGTCGTATACGGCATCGCCGCCAGCGCCCGCCAGCATCAGGTCGTGAACAATCTTGTCCTTTCCGCGCCAGTCATCGAGGATCGCCGTCTTGAAGCCCTGGGCGGCCGAGATGAACGGCTTGAGCCCGATGTGGTTCTGTACCCACGCCTCGGTGGTGTCGCGGATGAAGTTGCGCACCATGAAGCTGGGCATCGCCGTGGCCATGCGCGTGACGAAATTCTTTGCAGCCGTGAACCCGAGCTGCCGCAGCAGCCCGCTCACGCCGTCTGGGGCCATCTGCGTAATCGATTGGTACAAGAGCGGGTCGTGCACCTCGTAGTAGCGAGGCTTGCCGCCAAATCGGACGCTGATGACGTTGTCGCCTGAGGGTTTCACACCGCGAAAGAAGGTCAGCCAGCGATCCGACTGCTCTGGCGTCAGCTTCTCGGCCAGGTTGATACCGGCACTCCCGAGCGCGCGGCGGATCTGCGGAACATCAATATCTACGGCTTGGCGGTCCATGGGCAGCGGGTCGGTTGCAACGCCGTCGAACATCGTCACGATCGACTGAGCGGCCCGATTCTTGAAGGACGAGTCCACCAGGTGCGCGGTGTTCATCAGCATCGACTCGAATACATCCTCGAGGGGCTGCGTGCCGCCGTGCAGCGTCCGAATGCCGGGGCTCTGCTCCGAGATCGCGCGCCGCAGCGCTGCGGAGTTAACCGTGCCGCTGGCGTCCTCCACCGCGCGGTAGAACGGTACGTAATCATTGCGCTCCCAGATTGCCCGTGACTTAGGATCGATCAAGCCGGCTTCCTGCGCCATGTCCAGGACATGACCGTTGAACTGCTGCCAGTCGTTGAACACATGGCCGAACTCGGGGTACTTCGTCCCAAGCTGCATCACCTGGTCAATGTCCTGCTGGGTAAACAGTCGCTCCCGGCTGGTGCCATCCGGATTTTGCTCACCAATCAACCGCCCAGCGCGTCTGGCCGCCGCGTACAGCTCCCACTGCGGCAGCAGGTTTCCGTCCGAGTGGTTTACCACCGGTGAGAACATCTCGATCAATCCCTTGCGGCCCTCGGGAGCGCGTACGTAGGCGCCGTCCTGCCAGATCGGCACGCCTGTGTGCATGATGGCCGTCATGACCGAAGGGAGGTTTTGTGTAGCCACCGTCTGCTTGTACGGGCTCGCCGAGGCGTCCAGGAGCTTACCTTCGTTCAACAGCTTCTCGTAGGCGCCGATCGATGCAAAGCTGTCGATCATCCCCTGGCGCACAGCGAGCCCCGACAACCCGGTCCAGCGCTGCACCAGCAGCTTCATCCGATCCCTGAACGGCAGCCCTTCGTACTTGGCATTGGCCATGACACGACGCCGGATGGCGGCGATTGCGGGATCCTCTGGCGCCTGGCGGGCATACAGTGGCTGAGTGCTGCCATCGGCTGCGGATGCCGCGGGTGGCTTAGGGCCTGCGATGAGGTGCGCCACGGCCGCCTCTGTCGCTGGGCCGTCCGATGCCTCGACATCCGGCTTGGCGAGGATTCGCAGCGGTCCAGATTCGTCCCCGAACGGAGTGCGGGCCATGGACATACGGTTCAGGGCCGCGCCCAGCGCATCCTCATCGCCGCGGCGGTACGCCATATCCGCCTGATGGGCCGCAACGTCATCTTCCTCCGGTAGTTGCCGCGCACCCTCACGCAGCGCACGCCCAGCGTTTGCGATCAGCTGCCGTAGCTGAGCCTCGGAGTACTTCAGTTTCACGCCCATCCGCTGGATGAGGTCGCGCACGGCAGCCAGCAATCGCTGGATGACCATATGCTTCGAGCCGCGCTCGGCCATCAATGCGATGGTTTCCTTTGCCTGCGTGGTGGGATCCAGGCCCGGCTGGGTGCGTGATACCTCGTCCCACAGCTTGCCGACGGTTGAGGTGGGCGACGTCCGCAGCTGCTGAACCATCCGGACTGCTTCCTGCATGGGCGCGAAGTGCTCCATGGCGAGGTGTCCGAATACTTCATGGACGAACTTTCTCTGTGCCTCAGCGGCACTGCCGAGCTGATCCGCCACGAGCCACACCTGGCGCCCGCCGGATACGTACACGCCCTGCACATCGTTCGGGATGTCGCCGCGACCAATCACGTGGCGCAGCTGATCCACATCATCGACCAAGTGCACGTCCGCCACGCCCTTGACCTCACGGATCGCGTTGTCGAGCCAGCCGCGGACCTGGGCGGCATGCGGTGAGGGTGACTCGGGCGGCTGCGTCACCGCGGCGCTCGGGCGCTCCTGCGGCGCCTGGGATGGCTTCGCCGCGGCGACTTCAGCCGGCGCAGCGTCCTCGGAGGCGCCCCCGGCCGTGTGCCGATCGAGAAAATCATTGAAGGCCGCCCGGTTGTCGCGCGGCACATTGGCCGCATCCGCGGCGACCAACGCGGGGTGCTCAGTGCCACCGCGGGTCAGATACCCGCGACGGTAGTTCTTCCACAGGGCGGCGCGTTCTTGATAGTTGTCCCGCGGCTCGGCGCTCTGTTCACTGCCGAAGATGGAAGCTGCCAGTGCAGCCGCCGGTTCGCGGGACGCTTCAGCGTTCGTCGTGGCATCCGGCTCGGGTGCGCCCTGGTCAGGACGCGAGAACAGCGGACTCAGGTCACCGTGAGATTCGGCGATGAGTCGATGTACTTGTGCCAGTAGAGCGGGTCTGCGGCTGCCTTCGCTCTGTGCAAGGGAACGGAGAAACACCGCCGCGCGAGCCGCTCGGCCGCCTGCCGGCGCCGCTCCACTTCCTGCGCGGTGTACAAGCCCTGCCATTGCAGTTCGATCCACCACGGCGCCGGTGCGAGAGTCAACGAAGGCGTGTCGGTCGAAATCATAGTGGAGGTTACGCAGCTCAGGGATCTGGTTGGCGGTGGTGTCGTGGAAGGACTGGATCAGCGCCCGCAGGCGTCCCTCATTGTCCGCCGGCCAGCGTAGGGGAGCAATACCGCGCTCCGGCGCGCCTTCGAGCTGCTCAGGCGCAGGCTCAAAGCCTTTCGTGTCGCCGTAGCGAATGTGGTTGCTCAGCATGTGGTACGTGCGGCGGCCCCTCGCATCCGATGAAAGTCCGGCCGGGTCGCCGACGAATCTTCGGCCGGTGTTGCGCGCGTAATCCGCCACGGCCTGGTAGATGCGATCGCCGCCTTCCCCGCGCTTGAGCCGACTCACGTCGGTCCACACATCCTTGCCACGCTGGTAGATGTAAACGGGCTCACCGCTCTCAGCGAAGGCGATGTAGCGCTTGTCGGCGCCGGATTCGTCTCGCTCGTCGGGCCGCGTGTCCTCACCGCCCCAGCGCATCGTGGGTGCAAGATCCTGCAACGTGCCCGGCAGGGTGCGCTCGCGGCTCGCTGGCAGCTTGAACAGCTCGTCTTGCTTCCCCAACTCGTGCAGCACCCTGGCCGCGAAAGCATGCCCGTCCTCAGGCTCACCGCTGCGCGAGAACAGCGGTTGCCCAGCCATCGCCGCCTCGCGCATCTCGGGAGTGATATCGAAGCCATGCGCCGGCAGGATCTTCGGCGGCGTACCCCTGCGCACGACGGCGGCTCGGATGCCGGTGTCGGTAACCTGTGCCCCATAGCGCTTGATGGTGCGGTCGGTCTCGCGCGGCAGCATCTCGTCGTAGAAAGCGCGCATGCCGTTCAGGCGCTGTTCGCTGCGGCCGCCACCGACCAGGGCGTACCGAGCGTCCTGCTGGTCGCCAGTGCTCCACGCAATACGGTCGTGTCCATTCTCGGCTGCGTGGCGGATCAGTCGCTTCATCAGGAGTTGTGGCCACGATGTCCTGAAGGGCGCCTCCGGTACTGGGCCGTGGAGGCGCAGATCGTAGTCGTGCTTTGATTGTTCAGCCCTGTGAGCCATATTGCGCGCGCCAGCGCTGATGCCGTTCCACTCCTCCTTGGATGCCCCAGCTCGTTCTCGGACTTCCTCGTCAGTCAACGTGCGAGGCTGTAGTGCCTCCGTTCGATATCCCGCACGTCGCCCTTGCTGATGCCAATCACTTTGCAGTTCATGGATGAACAGCACCCGCTTGCCGTCCTCGCCGGTACGATCATCGACCCGTGCATGCGCCAGAACGTTAGGCTCAGCCCAATGCGCGCTTTGGTAATCGCCGCCACGTCTGCCGCCGGGTAGTGCCATCAGCAGCTCGCGATAGTTCGAGCCACCTTTGGGTTTGTACTCGCCCCACTTCGTGCCAGGACGTGACATCAGATCCTGCAACCGATCAGCGTCCTCCGGTGCGAGCGGTGCTTGCTCTCGTTTGTAGTGTAGGTACCGTACGTCACTCGCGAATTGTCCCGGCAAGCTCTTCCCTGTGCGCTCGACGTCGTGCAGCTGGATCTGGTGCGCTTGCATGTAGTCGAGCAGCTCCGGCTTCGTCACGGACGGACGACTCCCGAGCCAGTCCTTCAGGCCCATCCAATCCAGTTCCTCAGGCTTCACGCCGGGTCGGTTGGCTAGGGTCGAGTACCATTGCTGGCCGCTCGCTTTCTCTTGAGGCAGCCCCTCCGCGGCGCGGATCGCGGCCGAGTAGAACGGGGAACCCTCATCGGATGCCTGCTGCTGGCCGTTGCGGGCGAACAAGAGCTGCTGCGTGGGTGTCGTCGAGGTGTCTGCGGGTGGCGTTGCCTTCGCGGAGGACGGTTCGGTGCGTGGCTTGCCGCCGGATTGGTCCTGAGCGTGGCGCTCAATGTCCGTCAGGGTGCGCAGCAGCTCAGTAGCGTCCGCGATCGGCGTCTCGCGACGAATGACCTGCAATTGCAAGGCGCGCAGCGTGTCGGCATCGACGCCGGACGCCTTGGCTTCCTGCATCGCGGCGCTGTAAGTGTCCATCGCAGACATTGGGACTGTGGATGCCGGTGCGCTCGGTGCCGCTTCGGGCGCGGCGGCCTGTGCACCAGATGCGCTCTCAGCAGCGTCGGCTGACTCAACCGGTCCATTGCCACCTGCAATTGCTTCAGGTGCGGCCTGTCCTGGCATCTTCGTACCAGGCGGTGAAGCGGCGGAGACTGAGCTCACATCGTCTGCCGTTGCCGGCGGGGCTGCTGTGGCGACAGATACATCCCGGTCACTCGCCGGCGCGACTGGTGTCTTGCGCTGCATTGCTGCACGGAGCTGGTTGGTGGCCACGTCCGGTGTGAATTCACCGCGGATCACGCCTTGCGATACGGCCCGGATCAGACTGCGATCGACGCCAGCTGCTCGTGCCTGCTGCGCGACCGCGCTGAAGTCGTTGGCGGTCGCTGCGGCGCCGTTGGTGGCTGTGTCGGCGGCAGGTTTCGCATTCTGGGCAGCAGCTGCTCGTGCCCCTTCTGCTTCTGCGGTGGCTAGGTGGGCATCCATGGTCGTGGCGGTCGCCTGCATGCCGGCGTTCTGCCCGAATTCAGCGACGAACGTCTGTCTCGCGTACTGCGCCGCCGCGTCCTGACTCATGCCGCTGCCGGTGGCCGCTTTGAGGATGTCGTTGTAGCGCGGGAAGCGCGCCAACTGCTCGTCGGTCATTCCACTGACGTTCGCCTGAGCTGTGCTGGCCGCCTGATCGCTAGCGTCCTGGGCCCGTCGAACCGTTGCCGCGGCACGTTGCATATCGGCGGCGAAACTCGGTGCTGCGGGTTCGGCAGGCGCTGCTGGCTGTGTCGGCGTGGCGCCCTCATTGGCGTGTCCTGGGAGCGCGCCGAACGCTGCGCCCATCAGCGAACTGATTGCCGTGTCGCCGACATCGAACGGCTGCTGCATCGAGTCCGGCACCACGGCGTTCATGGCTTGCCGCTGCGCTTCACCGGCGGCGCCCCCGATTGCCGCGCCAGTGGCCACGCGGGCCGGGAGGCGCCCGCCGACGCTCATCGGGACTGCGCCCATCAACGCGTTCGTCATGTACGTGACGGCTCCAGCCGCCAACGCCTTCTTCGGATCGTTGGTTTCCTGCAGCACCTGTCGGCCGGTATTGACCGCCTGGATTGCCGCGGGCGCCGTCATCGCCTTGATGCCGGTCGTCGCTCGAGCTGCAAACGTCGCCGAATTCGCTGCGGTGCTCTCGGGGCCGGTGAGAATTGCTTGAGAAATCATGCCGACGGTTGAGCCCGCGGCGTGCACGGCCTTGTCAGCGAACCTAGCATTCGGACCGAGCTGGAAGTCCGCATCTTCCGCTACGTCCGGGTCCACCATGGTCTTGAACCAGGCATCCTGCAGCCCGGTCTCCGTCTGCCCGGAGAGCACGCTGTGCAGCTTGTCGAGCATCACCGGCACTGCGCCCGCGACGGTGTTGATCGCTTCCTCGGCGCCGTGGAAGCTGCCGCCGAGCCCCTGCAGCGCCTCGTAAGTCTTCTGCTTCACCTGGTCGAGCACCGATGGCGCTGCGACAACCGGGGGCGCTGACGGCGCCGGCGATGCGTTGCCGGTCGATTCGATCTGATTGAGCGCCTTAATCAGTGGATCAGAGCCTAAGTCATCGCTGGCGCCGGGTTGTCCGGCGTCACGCGGACCGAGCACGGTATCGGCCGCGCGCATCAGCGGGTCATAGTCGAACTCCGATGGTGGCGCAGCAGCGGTAGGCGTCGATGCTCCGGGCGCGTAGGGCGAAAGGCCTGCCACGGCTGTCGAATCGTCAGCTTGCGGCGCAGAGGCGAACGGGATCGAGGAATCGGTGGGCGAGCCCGTGTCATCGGTCATCGTTGCATCTCAGTGGCAGCTGCGCCATGTTGGCCGTGGCAGGCGTCGGAGGGAGACGATGATTACGCGAGAGCAGGCATTGGAGATCGCACTGGACTGGCTGACGCGCCAGTTACGCGACCAGTTGGCCGCTGTAGACGATTTCGTTCCTGACTCGCCGCCGAGCAAGCGCACCGCCGAGCTCGCGGGCGTGGCTATACCAGCATTTCTCAAGCAACTGCAGCCCGACGGGCCCGACCCAGAGTCACCGGCGCCGACGGCAACCGCACCAATGCCTTCTGCGCATATGGAGCACGCGGCCAGCGATGCCGAAGCCTGGATGCTGCTCACGCGAGGGCAGCGGTTGCAGCGTGAGATGGAGCGGTGGAAGCGCCCAGCCCCACCTGGCGTGCCCGGCCGGCGCGTGTGGCGTGTACGGGTCGCACAGGAGCACCTGAGTACCAACATGCCGCCTGACATCCTCATTGACGCTGAGACAGGCGAAATCGTCGCTGACCCCTGGCACGTGTTGGAGGGGTGACCTGGCGCCATGGATGCACCAGGAGGCTGGCACGGCGGCATCATGGCGTACATCCCTTCGCCTTCCCTGAGCCAGCAGTGCACTACCCGGAACACGGGTCAGTTCGTGCCGGCCGATCCGAGTGATGGGCGCCAGTAGGGGATGCTCGAGCAGTCGGGCGTCACCCAGTTGCCGGTAAGGCTCCAATATTGCCCGCTTGATCCGTTGGGGACCGCCAAGGCGCCCGTTTTCGACCAACCGCTATGGGTACAGGTGCCGGCTGTTGCTTCCTGAAATGCGAGCAGAGTCGTGAAGTAGTTGTCGAAGCCCGAAAGAGCCGTGAAGGTGAGTGCGTAGCTCCCAGTGCTGGTCTGCCGCACGTCCTCCAGATGCCCGCCATTGTCGTTTGCGTTGAGCGACCAAATTGCGCCGCGGTCGCTAAAGCCGGTGCCCGCGACCGGCGGACCGCCGCCACCACCATTGACGTCATTTGTGATTCCCCAGAGCATTACGGGTGCGGCACTAACCGAGGTAGCTGTGCTGGTGACCGCATTGGCGCTCGTGCCCGGAGCACTCTGCGGATTGGTAATCGAGCCAACGGTTCCCCCGCTGGTGACCAGGCCGCCGTATTCCTGAATCGAGATGCCGCCGCTGCCGGATGAGCCCGTCCAAGCAATCGTAACGGTCGTGCTCCCCCCCAAGGCGTTTTGACAGATCCAAACCCAGGCGTGCGAGCTACCTTGCTGGCCAAGTCCCACATAGGTGTCGCCTGCCGAGTCCGATATTGTGGAAGTCGAGCCGCCGCCATAGTCCTGCACCACAATGATCGTGCTGTGCGCGGTGACGCTGGATGTGAACGCCTGCACCAGCGAATTTCCGGAGCTGAAATTCGATGCACCCTGCACGTAGGCGTATGCCGCGAGCGCAAGGTGCGGGATCAGTAGATTCTGGAGCAGCACCAACGCAAGCCACAATGCTTTAAATTTCATTGATAAATCTCAGTGCAGGTTGGGGGCGCGCTGTGCCGTAGCGAGGATTGAGCATGTAATCGTGGCCGGCGCCCGAAAGGTCAGATGGCGTGGCGTAGCTGTCCGCGCCAGCTGGGCATACCGAGGTACTGATGGACGACATTCCAAAACTAAAGCCGAAGTTCGCAGATCCCGTCGGGCTAGATACCCCATGCCGTGACCTCAGACGCATGGTTGGCACCTCGCCAATAATTCGGGCAGGCGTGGGAGACCTGAGGGCGGCTTTTTGGCAGCCTCTGCGCCATCTGGGTTGAGCAGCTGAGCCAGGACGTGCGCAGGAACGAGTCGGCGCCGCCCGACCAGGACCGTACGCACCGATCCATCCTTGATGCGGTTATAAAAACTGCGGCGGCAGATCCGCAGCAACGCCGCCGCCTCGAGGACGGTGAACGCGCTGCGTGGTAGTGTCGTGTGTGCAATCACACGCAACACAGTGCACGATCTTCAACTCAGGGCAACGCCAACACTGCGTGGATGCGTGAGGTACAGCATTGGATCAGGCAGGCGCGCTGACTCCGGCTTGTTCAGCCTCGGTGCCTGGGCCAACCGGCTCATTGAGTACTTCTATACCATCCGGTATCTCGCAACATTCCATCAAGGCTATGCGCGCCGCCTCAGGGTCCCAGCCTCGGCCGCCATATCGTGGTCGGAAGTCTTGGGCGTCGTCTTCTGACGTGGTGCGATACACCTTGGCGAAGATTCGGGCCGTCGGCTCGTGCGGCGCGGTCTGCCACTCAGGTTCGGGTGCCAGCTTGGCGAACAGTATGAAGGCCCTGCAAGCCAGGAGCTGCCGTGCGCAGCGCCTGCGATGGGCGCAGCCGTCACAAGGCGATGGGCCGACCAGGTCAGCGACTGCATCCGATGACAGTTCTGGTGTCATGGGACGCGAAGCGTACACGGTGCAGCGCGTAGCGCACGGCGCTTTGTGACGGGCGTGGATATATCCGCTGTATTGGACGCGGTTGCTTTGACGCGATGTCCGCAGTCTCAGCATGCCGTAGCTGCAACACGCGTAACATGCTGATCCGCAGTGAATTTGATATTTCCAGACGCTCCGACACACGGGCGCGCGCGCGTGATTATGCGTGCTCGTGGCGGCCCGTGTACGCGCACGCTGAGCTGAGATTGCGCGAGGACGTCATTACGCCGCGAACGGTGTGGACCCTGTGGGTAGTGGCGGCCCAGAGCAGAAATTAGCTGATTGACGTCGACATGCAGCCTGGAGGGTCGCGCAAGCGCTCATCGCGGGTCATTCCAGTACATCCTCATTCGCCGACCGAGCTGGAAGCCGTGTCACGAAGCGATCGAACCAGGCGTCGGTCGATTCCACGTAGCCGCGTACGACCTCCGGATCCGTGATGCCCGCGGCTACCGCGGCCGCATCGTGTGTCGCACAGAAAGCTGACAGTTCGCGCAGCAGCGTGAGGACGCTCGCCGCGCCAACTCGGTCAGCCTGCGGCGCTGGGGGTTCTTGCGGTTGTACCCGCTCGGCTGTGCCCATTGCGGCCATCTGCGTCACGGTCGGAGGCTGATTAGATTCCACGGCAGCCTCGAACTCTGGCACCGGCACGGTAGCGATGCGCAGTGCGGTCTTGCGTTGGTGTTCTGACAGGCCTGCGTCTGTGGCGGCTTGCCCGCGCGTGACGGGGGACGTAGTCATTGCCGGCTGGTCTGGCGCTGAACCTCGGGTGGGCACCCTCCCGAGGTCTGTACGTGCACCGGGCGAGGGCTGAATCTGCTGAAGCAACTCGCCGGCCCGCCGCATGGCACGGTTCTGGATGCGCAGGGCGAGGTTGTGCAGGGTGGAGTCCTTGGCTTGCCTGGCGTAACTGGCCAGCGCCTGGGCTTTGTCTGCCCAGCCTTTGCACTCATCGATGCGGGAGCATTCGGCCAGGGCGCGCTGCGCGGCCTCGTAGGTCGCCGGCAGTTGGGCTTGACCGGGTGGAAGAGTCGGGAAGTTGGTCACGATGTGCTCCGAGTTGAGCCGGCTGACACCAGCTGATCGTTGAAGTCTTTGTGCGGTGCCGTTGGTACGCGCAGCTCGAGCCGGATGCGACCTTGCAGATGCTCCATGAGCCGGCAGGCCGCTAAGAGACCTGGCGCGTCGCGGTCGGCGTAGATCCGAAGCGTGCGCACACTGGCAGGGGGCTCGAATTTCATCAGCAGTGACGTATTCAAAGTGGCCCACACCGGTATCTGGTCGATCCGGCTGGCCGACAGCGCTGTTTCGATACCTTCGGCGACGCCCAGGGTCTCGGTTGCAGGCATCAGGCGCACGGCGCATCCGGTGCGGCCTGTTGTCGGTCCGAAGATCTTGCGCGGTTCGTGGCCTTCAAGCTTCCGGCCGCCCTGCAGGTACGTGACATGCGCTGTCACCAGTTGCCCGTCGATATCGGTGACCGGAGCGACAAGAGCAGCGTACCGGCCGATGGCTTGGCCCTCGGTGAAGTAGTCCACCCCGACATGGCCACGCACACAGCAGTCCTCTGGCAATGGCCACAGCAGCCGGCGCGTCATGTAGGCCACGACGTCAGCGCAGTCAGTCGGTGAGCACGCCGATCGCAAGATGGTGCGCACTCGGCTGGTCGGAACGGCCGCCTCGAGGTTGCGCGCCGCGAGCGCGGGACGCGGAGAGATTGGCACCTCAACGTGCCCAGCTTCGATGCCTGCGGCTTGCTTCACGCTCCTGAGAGCCTCGCTGAACGTCCAATTGTGCACTCGCTTGAGCAGCTCGAATCCGTCACCGGCGCCACAGTGGCGGCAGATGAAGTCGCCGTGGCCCGTACGGTTGTCGAACGTGTAGCGATCGTTACCGCCGCACGCTGGGCAGGGCCCCGACTTTTTCACGCGGACGAACGCGGGATCCAGGCCGAGGCGCACCAGCACGTCAGGCCAATCGACGCGAGCGTGGATGTCCGCAGCGCGCAGCGCGGTCATGCCGCGCTCCTGCGTTTTGCGTAGCGGATTTGCTGGGACTTCATCCAACCAGACACCTGAGGCGTGCACGGCATCGCATCGATGAACCAGACCCAGCCGGGCAGAAACGCATGCTGCAGCTTGAATTTGTCTTTCGTGCGATACCAGGCGGCGGCACGCACCTTGTTCGGTGTCAGGCGCCATTTTTCCGCGTTGCGTGCGATCCCGTAATGCAAGGCCTGCCGGAAGAATTCCTGCACCACCAGAGAATCGGTGGCGACGGTTGCCGGGTCATTTTCCTCCAGCTCCGCCAGCTCGGCAGCCTCGACTTCAACGGCGCGCGCTGACGGCGCGGGCTTCCAACCGCAGTTGTGACAAGCAGACCCATCTTCGCTTACCAACCACATGTGACTGCATTCCGGGCACGTGCGCGCCTTCTCGGTGCGCGAGCGCGCGCTCTGCTTGGATTCAGCCTCTCGATTGACGTTGCGCTTGCCGTCGAGCGTCCAGGTGCGATCAGCGTGGGGCAGTCCCAAGTTCTGCACGACGCGGCCGTGGTCGATGATGAGGCAGTCCGATTTACCTTCGGCCGGTCGCAGCCCGCGTCCGACCATCTGCAGAAACATGGTCACCGAGCGCGTTGGGCGCGCGAGCACGATGGCTTCGACGCTCGGGATGTCGATGCCGTAGGCCATGAGGAAGCAGTTCACCACCACCA
Organism: Steroidobacteraceae bacterium; assembly: GCA_036267975.1. GTDB lineage: Bacteria > Pseudomonadota > Gammaproteobacteria > Steroidobacterales > Steroidobacteraceae > DAIDKA01. The sequence goes on from DATAVA010000036.1 coordinate 14,715, forward strand.
GCGTCTGGCCAGACACCAGCCTGCCAATGACCGCTTCGCGTTCGGCCTCATCGTCCTGGTCAGTGAGCAACTCGGCGGCGATCCCCGCGGTGCAGAACTCCTGGGTCAGTTGGGCGCCATGGCTCTTGGAGCAAGCGAATACGATGGTGCGCTTGCCAGCAGCCAGTCGCAGCCAATTGGCAACTACATCGCCGATGAGCTTCTGACGGGACAGCAGTGCCGCAAGGGCTTCTGGGGCGTAGTCATTGGCCTTGTCTTTCGGGAGCTCCTTAAGCTCCTGCTTCGTGACGATGGGGACGTTGAAGATTCGCGGCTGCACGAGCTGTCCGCCACGGATAAGTTCGAGGATCGTTGGGCCCGTGATGAGCTGGTCGAAGCCGGCGGAAAGGGATGCACCGGAGTTGCGTGCTGGAGTGGCCGTGAATCCGATGCGGACGGCCTGCGGGTACTGCTCGAGCAGCGCCATGCGAGAGCGAGCAACGGCCAGGTGAGCTTCATCGAAGATCACCACCTCGGCGCTCGGCAACGGCATCCGACCGTCTCCCAGACAACGTCGGTACAGCGTGTCGGCGCTCGCGACCTGGACGAGCTGAAAGCGATCGAGCATTCCGCGCATCTCTGCGGCAATGACGCCGTGCGGGATGCCGAACTCGCGCAGCCGCTCGTGTATCTGGCGCACCAGTCGGGTACGCGTGGCCAGGATCATGACGCGCAGCCCGGCGAGCTGTGCGCACAACGTGATGGCGGCGAGCTCGTGAGTCTTTCCGCCACCAGTCGGCAGCTGCACGAGTAGCCGGTAGATCTGCTGACGGATGGACTGCGCTACCTGCTGGAGCTGTCGGCGCTGATAGTCGCGGAGGCAGGAAGCCGCCGCTGGCAGATCGAGGAGCCGGGCAGCGAATTCCTGCGATGCGCTCAGTGGCGAGTGCATTTAAGGTTTTCCCCTTCGTAGGATTCTTCCGCGTGCGCGCACACGCGCGCGAACTTCTTGTAGGTCGGTGCTGCAACCTGTCCACCCGTGGACAGGTCCTGTCCACCCATGGACAGGATTTCGGGGGGCACCTGTCTGCCCGCGGACAGGTTCACCTGTCCACCCGTGGACAGGTTGATACGCTGAATGGGTTCGACCTTGAGGGGCAAGAACGAGAGCGCGTAATGCGTGCCGCGGCCCGACTGCCCATCTGTTGCGGCCGTGAGGAGCTTCGCCGCGATCAGTTCCTTGATGCCGGCAACCTGGTTGGATCGGCTCGTGATGCCCAGCCGTCCCAACGTGACCGGCCCAAGCGTGATGGCGCCGTTGTTGTGCTGGTTGAGCACGATATGGACGATGCCTGCCAGCAGCCGGTGGGCATTGCTGGATAAGGCCGTCACATCTTTTCGGTTGCGGATGTCCCTCCACGCTTTCGCGCGGAAGGAGTCGGTCGGCGTTAACCGGTCGCTCATGACAGGCCGCCCCCGTCCAGCAGGCGCGTGACCTCGGCGTGGGACATACCTACGAACACGGCTGTGCGAGCGATGCCGAGACGCGAAGCTGCGAGAGCGCGGATGCGTTCGATGCGGCGTGCCGGCGGGGTAGCCCACTCGAACGAGCCGGTGATTCCAAATCCGGGAATCGGCCGCGAGGGCAAGATCAGTTGCCGCTGTCGCGGCGGGATGCGATAGTTCATGAGTCTCCTCGTTGCGGTGGGGGCACGTCGGTGTCAGAAGGGCGCTCTGTGACAAGAGCGCCCTTCGTCGTTCTGGGGTTATGAATCGAGCGAGATCGGCCGCGGGAAGCGGCCTTTTTTGCCCAACGTGTAGATCGACGTAGTGCCCAGTCCCGTGACTCGTCGCACCTCCGGCAGGCGCATCAGCCGCGCCGGCTGCTCGATCTGGATCTGGTGCGGATCACCGCCAGCGGCTGAAATGCGGTCGCGCATCCATTCGTACACAGACGTAGACAGCCAAGCGCTGGCGCGCGGGGCCCCAGTGGGAGGTTGAGCGTTGGGGTTGCCGCGGCGACGCTTTGGTAGTCTCGCGTCCGCCGCGGGCGCATCGGCAGTCGATGCAGCGGAATCAGTCATCTGTAGAGCCCTCGATGGCCGGCAACTGCCGGTGAAGGCTCTACATAATAGTCAGCACATCCGGGTTGGCCAGAAAGGCCCGGACCGGTTTTCAGTAGTAACCGGTTGATCGAGTTGCCTATGGTTTACGCTTTCGAGTCTGCTTCGTTTGCTCAAACGCCTGGATTGCTTTGAATACCTGATGGGTAGGGGGAAGTATCGTCTTCAACCTCCCCTTGACGTGCTGTATCTCTGCGAGAGCGGTTTTGCGTGCAGACTGTAACTGAGCCGCGTATAGCTGACAGCTGGCTCGCGCCAATTCGGTGAGGCTGGCTTCATCCGCAAGTCTAAGAAGGAGCCTGCGAAGTACTGCCTGATGGCCGCCTTCCATTGCCACACGACTCGCATCGTTATAAACAGTTGGATTCTCCGGCGCGAGCCTGATCAGCTTTTCAAGCAACCCCTTTATGACTCTGCGCTCCGTCGTCTGTAATGCAAGGCCAAGGCGTTCATGTAATGTTCCGTAATCACATCGAAGTGACAAGCTAGCATCCAAGGCGCCTCGGGCTTCGCGGACCTTGCCCATGTCGCGATACCAATGCCCAATCTCCCTGAGCGCAAGAGCGCGCTCGTCCTCGTTTGTCGCAGAGTCAAAGCGTGCCTTTGCGCTTGCAATCAGATGGGAATTATCGCGCCTCAGCTTCACCGGTAGCGCCGACTGCAAAATATGCTCGAGCCGCCGAAGGTTCGGCGCCAGTTTCTCCCTTGGTGTAAGCATCACCACGAAGAGAATCGTATTCTTGAACTCAAGAAAGCCGGTTGCTTCGATCGCCCGATACTGTTTTACAGCGGCCAAACGTATGTGTGATTTGGCATCAAGGCGGCCAACACCCTTTAGACGCGTGACACGGACCGTCAGCCGCTTTGCGCGCATCCACTGCACTTGCCGTCTATCAAGTTGCTGCGCTGATAGTGGTTCGCGCTTTCGATCCCAGCACTGCAGATACATCAGTTCGCGTTGCTTCATTGCCGCAGCCGGACTCAAGCCGCGTTGAAACATGTTGCATATACGGCCGTCGGCGGGGCTGATATCGATTACCCATCCGAAAGGTGCGGGGATCAAGAATGCCGATTTGCCGAAATAGGGCACTGCTCCGAACGCCTGCCATTTTCCGAGGTCGGAAAAGTTGAGAATATCGAGTTCCAGCCCTCGGCGGGAATTGAAGGCCCGCCGCAAGGCTGCTTTCGTGTAGCCGGTATTCGTAATAAGCAGCCCGCGTGTCGCACCGAGGTCATGTAGAAACCCCTCAAAGGCCTCTACCACTTTCACATCGACGCGGCGCCTATATTGTTTCGCATCGATGGGGACAATCTGCTTTCCCGCAGGTGTGTTTTCTGTAAGCAGAACATCAATCTGACGTTTGCGCTTTGAGTATCGCCCATTGAGATAAATATTCTTTCGAACATCCGAACCTCGAAAGTGCTGCTTGAATTCTTTATACACGGCCTCTTCGTAGGCAGACCATGCTCGCTGCTTAGGCACCGCGGGTTCCTCAGACACTGGACTTGTTCACGATTTGCATTTCTTTGGAGGTCAACGCTCAACGTGCATGCGTGGCCCATCCACCGGCTGGCCGATTTGCGCCGCTGGCGCAAATACGATTGTATGACGGGGTTTTTGAGTAACTAATGCCGTCCGTTCGCTTTACGCCACCTGCGGAGCGTCGGCACCGTCACGTCGAGTTGCTCGGCAATCCGCTCCTGACTCAAGCCGTCGCCCTTTAACTCGTCGTAGCGTTTGGCGTCAATAGGCTTGGTGCGCCTGGCGTTCGCCTCGGCAGAATTTTTGGTGTGACGGTCTTGCTGGTCTCTATAGCCCACCGCCTTCGCCATGAATTTGAAGTCCTCGCTGTCGAGGGACATTTGCGGGCCATCCGTCAACAGCTTCTCGACGAGCCCGTGCTGACGCCCGTACTCGATTGCTGCCTTTTCAATGGCCCCAGCGTCGCTGCCTGCGCGAGATGCATCCAGAGTCTCCGCAGCACATCGGAGCAATGCGACATGATGAGCGAGCGATCCCAATGCATCAGCAGACACCTTGGCCCGCTCGAATAAAGGGCCGCGCTCAGGTAGCCGAACTCGCCTCATAATCCACCGTGCGCGGTCGGTATAGGTCACGCTGATCGCTTCAATGTCACAACCTTTGCACCGGCCTTCAGGCCCTCCAGGTAGTCACTCCATGCCTGGAGCATTCTTCGGCGCTCAGCCAGGCGCTGCGCACGGTTGTACGCAGCGCGGACCTTGTTGCGCTCCTGGTGCGCGAGCTGAAGTTCAATGACATCCGGGGCGAACCCTTGTTCGTTGAGCAGGGTGCTGGCCATCGCCCGGAAGCCGTGTCCTGTCATCGTGTGCTTGTCGTAGCCGAGGCGTCGCAGCGCCGCGTTCACTGTGTTCTCGCTCATGCACCGATCGCGCGAGCGCAGTGACGGAAACACGTAGGGTCCTATCCCGGTCAACGGCTGCAGTGCCTCAAGTATCGCGACCGCTTGAGTCGAGAGCGGAACGATGTGGAGTTCCTTCATCTTCATGCGCTGGCCTGGGATCCGCCACACTGGTTCCTTGGCTTCAAGCTCGAACTCGGTCCACCTGGCGGCGCGCAGTTCACCTGGCCGCACGAAAACCAGCGGCGCGAACCGCAGCGCGGCATGGGTCACTGGCTGCCCGATATAGCCATCGATGGCACGAAGCAACGCGCCAACCTGGGCAGGATCGGTGATGGCAGCGCGGTTCTTCGTCGTCGCCGGTGCGAGCGCTCCACGTAAGTCCGCGGTGATGTCTCGCTCAGCCCGCCCGCTTGAGATTGCGTAACGATAGATCTGCGAAATGCACTGCTTTGTGCGGATCGCGGTTTCCTGCAGCCCGCGCGACTCGATCACCTTGAGTGCTGCCAGCAGTTCGGGCGGCTTGATAGCCGTCATCGGCTTGGTCCCGAGCCGTGGAAAGACGTAGTCGGTGAGCATCCAGCGATTTTTGTCGATGGTGACGTGGGATAGCGTGCGGCCACGCAGCTCGAGCCATTCCTCAGCGACGGCCTTGAGGGTGTCGCCCTGAGTGATCTTCTTCGCCTGTCGGGCAGCCGACGGATCGATGCCGCGGCGCAGGAGAGCCTTGGCGTCGTCGCGATGATCGCGCGCTTCACTGAGAGGGACGTCGGGGTAGACGCCGAGCGACAGGGATCGCTCCTTGCCTCCGAATCTGTACTTGAGGCGCCACCATCGATGGCCTTCTGGAGTGACCAGTAGCAGCAGACCGCCACCGTCATAGAGCTTCAGCGACTTGTCGGTGGCCGCGGCGGCGCGAATCTTTTCGGCAGTTAGAGGCATTGATTGTTACCCCCACCCGATGGGTGGCTGCCCCCAAATCTACCCCCGGTTGCCCCCGGTAGTCCACGAAAGCCGGCGAAGGGCTACGTACCGATGGCAATACCAAATGGCATAGATTTCTAGTCTTTTCGGACTAAAACTCAGTCGTCACGAAGGACAGCGAAGGATGATGTGGTGCCCGAGGTCGGAGTCGAACCGACACGCTTTTAAGGGCGGCGGATTTTGAGTCCGCTGCGTCTACCAATTCCGCCACTCGGGCCTCGAGGGGGCTGCCGGGCGACATCGTAGCGATTCCGGCGGCGGGTGCAACCTTTTGGCGGGTTGGCGCATCCTAATCCATAGGTGACGAAACTTAACGAAATCCGCGTCGTGGAAGGCTTGCTGGCCGGCGCACGCGCGGGCGATCCGGGCGCCCAGGAGCAGATCTACGCGTTGCTCGCACCAGGAGTGTTCGCCCTGATCCGACGGATCGTGGGGGTGCGCGCGGTGGCCGAGGATGTGTTCCAGGACACCATGATCACGGTGTTCGAACAGCTCGATCGCTACCGCCAGGAGGCGCCGCTCGGTGCATGGGCAGGGAAAATCGCGCTCTCCCGCAGCCTCATGTTCCTGCGCTCCCCGTGGCATCGGGCGCGGCTCAGCTTCGGCTCAAACGCGGACGCGGAAGCTTTGCTGGGACCGGTGCGAGGATCGCTGCCCGGCCCGGATGCCGAAAGCTTCGATGTCGAGCGGGCGCTGGCGACCCTGAGTCCCACGGCGCGCGCGGTCGTGTGGTTATACGAAGTCGAGGGTTGGTCGCACGAGGAAATCGCCCGAAGTTTCGGCCGTACCGTCAGCTTTTCAAAATCCCAACTGGCCCGCGCGCATGAGCGATTGCGGGCCTGGTTCGAACTGGAGGCACCCCAGACATGCGCGCCGACCTAGATCCCAAGGCGCTCCTCGAGCGATTGCGCGATTTGCCGCCCGGCGATGTGCCCTACGGCTATGCGGAATTTTCGCATCGCTACGCACGACGCCGGGCCCAGCAGACCCAGCGGCCGCTGCGGCTGCTCGCCGCCGCGGTGGCGGTGGTGCTGGCGGGATGGGCGGTAAAGCACGGCCTGGCACCGACGATCGGCACGCTAGCGACCGTGGCGGACGCACCGCCGGCGCAGGAACCGCCGGAGCAGGAACCGCCGCGCCGAAGGCCGGTATTGTTGCCCACCGTGAATGCCCAAAGCTGGCTGGATGCTCATCCACAGCGAGCCCTGGTGCGGGTGCCTGCGCAGATGGCAGTCACCGAACTCGAAGATCAGATCGCGACCATGGATGACCAGCTCAATGCCGTGCGCATCTCGGAGCCGCATGCGCAGCAGGTGGCCGTCCTGGTGCGGGATCGCGCGCAGCTGGTCGAGTCGCTGGCCCAGGTGCGCTATGCGCAGAACCTGCTGGCCGGGCCCTGAAATTCCACGTCCCCCACACTTACGAATCCCACGGTGAACGCAATGTCCAAGTTATCCTGTCTCGTGCTGGCCGGCTTGCTGGCCGGCGCCAATGCGCTGGCAGCCGACAGCCCCGCGAGCACCGCTGGGGCGACGGCGAGCACGCCCGGCACCGACCTCGAAGCGCAGCTGGCGGCGGCGCGCCAGAAACTCGAAGCGGCGGCGCGCGATGTGGCTCAGCTCTCATCGCAGTTGGGTCAGTCGGCGATGGCGCGGGTGAGGAGCCTGCGTACGCGTGCGGTTCTGGGGCTGCAGTTGCAGGTGCAACCCTCATCGAAGGAGCAGGGCGCGACGGTTATGGGCGTCAGTCCCGGAGGTCCGGCGGCGGAGGCGGGCATTGCCCCAGGTGATGTCATCGTGGCCTTGAATGGCGAATCAACCACGGGGCCGAATGCGCCGCGTGCGGTGGTTGACCGGATGGCTGCCGTAAAGCCCGATGCCAAGGTCGCCGTGAAGGTGATGCGCGATGGCAAGCCAAAGGAATTCACCGTCACCGCACGGGCCGGCATGGCGCAATTGTTTCCGCCCTTCGAGGTCCCGGGGCCGGGGTGGCGTCCAGCCCAGGCCTGGGGCAGCATCGAAACGCCGCCCGGTCCGGGCGGTGGAATTGGCGCGATTTTCGAAGGCATGGAGCTGGCGGATCTGTCCCCCGCGCTGGGCCAGTACTTCGGCACGGACAAGGGCGTGCTGGTGGTGCGGGTGCCGCGCGAAGGTGAGTTCCTGAAACTGCAGGACGGGGATGTCATCCTCAGCATTGATGGCCGCGTGCCCGAAAACAGTTCGCATGCGACGCGGATCCTGCGCTCCTATCAGCCAGGGGAGAAAATCCGCCTCAAGATCATGCGGCAGAAGAAATCGATGGAAGTTGAAGGGACTCTACCCGAACGACGGCGTCCAGGACGCGGTCCGGGGCCGGACATGGACCCCGGAATACAGCCGCCGCCGCCGCAGGGGCGCCTGGTGCCACTGGGAGTTACTGACTCGCTCCCCCAGCTCGCGGCAGTCCCCCCGAAATAAGCAGACACAGGCGGGCGCGTGGCCGGCCGCATGAGTTGATACCATGCGGCCGTGCTTTTATCTGACTTTGCCTATGACCTGCCCGCCGAGCTGATTGCGCAGGTGCCCCTTCCCGAGCGTTCTGCCAGCCGCCTGCTGGTGCTGGACCCGCGCGCGGGACTGCAGGACCGCTCCATGCAGGACTTTCCGGGTCTGCTCAATCCCGGTGATCTGCTGGTCTTCAATGACACGCGAGTCATCGCCGCGCGGGTGATGGGAACCAAGCCCACCGGCGGCCGAGTCGAGATCTTTCTCGAGCGCATTCTGGAGGATGGCACGGCGCTGGTGCAGCTGCGCGCCGGCAAGCCCATCAGGCCGGGATTGGAAATCGCGACCGCCGGCGGTCCGGTGCTGATTCTGGCACAGCAGCAGGACCTGTGGCAGGTACGCCCGCCCGCCGCGGCGCTCGAGTTCTTCGAAGCCCACGGGGCGGTGCCGCTGCCGCCCTATATCCAGCGTGCCGCCGGCGTCGCGGATCGCGAGCGTTATCAAAGTATCTTTGCGCGTGACCCTGGTGCCGTCGCGGCACCCACCGCCAGTTTGCATTTTGACGCACGGCTGGTGGCAACCCTGCAGGCGCGCGGTGTCCAGTGCACTTACGTCACGCTGCATGTCGGCGCCGGAACGTTTCAGCCGGTGCGCAATCCGGATCTGGAACGCCACGTGCTGCACGAGGAGCGCGTGGTCGTGCCGCCGCAGGCGTGCGCGGCCATTGCGGAGACGCGGCGGCGTGGCGGGCGCGTGATCGCGGTGGGTACGACCGTCGTGCGCGCACTCGAGGCCGCCGGCGCGGTGCCCTGGTCGGGGGACACGCGGCTGTTCATCCGTCCGGGTTTTCGCTTCCAGGTCATCGATGGTCTGCTGACCAACTTTCACCTGCCTGAATCCACACTGCTGATGCTGGTGTGTGCGCTGGCAGGCCGCGAGCGCGTGCTGGTCGCGTACGAGCATGCCGTGCGCTCGCGGTATCGATTCTTCAGCTATGGTGATGCCATGTTCGTGACGCCCGGTGTGGGCACCTGAGCGGCCATGCAACCGGTCTTTGAGCTCCTGGCCTCGAGCGGCGCGGCGCGCCGCGGCCGGCTGAGGCTGGCCCATGGGGTGGTCGAGACGCCGGCTTTCATGCCGGTGGGGACCTACGGCACTGTCAAATCCATGACGCCCGAGGATCTGGTGCAGGTCGGCGCACAGATCGTGCTCGGCAATACCTTCCATCTGATGCTGCGGCCGGGACCCGCGATCATCGAGGCGCATGGCGGATTGCATGGCTTCATGCACTGGCAGCGGCCCATTCTCACCGACTCGGGCGGCTTCCAGGTTTTCAGCCTGGCGCAATTGCGGAAGATTTCAGAAAGCGGCGTCCGTTTCCAGTCGCCGCTGGATGGCAGTGAGGTGGAGCTCACCCCCGAGCGCTCCATGGACATGCAACGGACGCTGCGCGCCGATATCGCGATGGCGTTTGACGACTGCACGCCCTATCCGGCGACCGAAGCGCAGGCGCGCGAGTCGATGGAGCGCTCGATGCGCTGGGCGGCGCGCGGTCATGCCCACTACTACCGCGATGAGCCCCCCGGCGGCCTGTTTGGCATCGTGCAGGGCGGCATGCATATCCCGTTGCGCCTGGCCTCGCTGGAATCCTTGATGCAGCGCAATTGGCCGGGCTTCGCGGTCGGGGGGCTGGCCGTCGGCGAGCCGGAGGCCGAGCGCCTGCGGGTCCTGGAAGAGGTCGTGCCGCATATGCCGGCGGACCGCCCGCGTTATCTCATGGGGGTGGGATTTCCCGAGGACATTGTGGCCAGCGTCGCGCGCGGCATCGACATGTTTGATTGCGTGATTCCGACCCGCCACGCGCGCAATGGCCACCTGTTCACCAGCACGGGGGTCATCAATATCCGCAACAGCAGCCACGCCACGGACCTGTCACCGATCGACCCGCAGTGCGCCTGTTACACCTGCGCCCATTACTCCCGCTCCTACCTGCGGCACCTGGATCGCTGCAATGAGATCCTGGGAAGCCGGCTGAATACCCTGCATAACCTGCACTTCTACCAGCAGCTCATGCGGTCGATCCGCTCAGCCCTGGAGGAGGGCCGTTTCGCGGCCTTTGCCGCCGCTTTTCCCGCTCCCAGGCGGGCCCGGGCGGACCCTGTGGCATAATGCCGCCCCCCTCACCTCGGGTGCATCCATGAATTCATTGATTCCAGCGGCGATGGCGCAGGCCGGCGGCGCTTCATCCACCAGCCAGTATGGCGGTCTGCTCATCCCGATTGCATTCGTTGCGATCCTGTACTTCATGATGATCCGACCCCAGCAGAAGAAGGCCAAGGACCACCAGGCCATGCTCGGAAAACTGTCTGCCGGCGATGAAGTCGTGACCTCCGGCGGCATTCTCGGTCGCATCGTCGAGGTCGGGGATGCCTTCGTGACCATCGAGGTCGCCGACAGCGTGCGCGTGAAGGTGCAGAAGAATCAGGTGACATCGCTGATGCCGAAAGGCACTTTGAAGAGCGCTTGAAAAATGCTTGAGTATCCGCGCTGGAAATACATTCTGATTCTCGTGGTGCTGGCGCTTGGGCTGGTACTGGCGCTGCCGAATATTTTCGGACAGGACCTGGCGCTGCAGATCGAGCGCAAGGACCGCGATCCCATGCAGGCCGCCGCGCTGCCCGGTATCGAGCAGTTCCTCAACGATTCGCATCTGGCGTACACCAGCGCCTATCTGGATTCCGATCGGGTGATGGTGCGCTTCGCCGACAACGCGGATCAGTTGAAGGCGCGCGATGCCGTCAATAAGAAGTTCGCCGACCAGTACATCACGGCGTTGGCGATTGCTTCGCGCGAGCCTGCCGCGCTGCGCGATGTCGGCCTGCGCCCGATGAAGCTGGGTCTGGATCTGCAGGGCGGTCTTTACCTGCTCTACCAGGTCGATACGCAAAGTGCGATCGCGCAGTTGCTGGACAGTTATGCCCAGGACCTGCGCCGTGCGCTCTCCCAGGCCAATCTGCCGTTCAACGAGGTGGCCATCATGTCCTCGGCCGGCGCCGGCGCGGATAGCCTCCGCGTGACCCTGCCGGCAGGCTCCAAACTCGATGCCGTGGAGGCGGTCGTCAAGAAGGCGCTGCCAGACCTGCCGTTCACGACGCTGACGCTGCCGAGTGGTCCTGCGATGCAAGGCACCCTTACGACCTCGCAGATCCGCGACCGGCAGGACTATGCCATCCAGCAAAACCTCGTCGTGCTGCGCAACCGCGTCAATCAGCTGGGTGTTTCCGAACCCATCGTGCAGCGCCAGGGCGTCGATCGCATCAATGTGCAGCTGCCGGGGTTGCAGGACTCTGCTGAGGCGAAGGACATCCTGAGCAAGGTTGCCACGCTGGAGTTTCGTCTGAACGCCGCCACCGGCGATCCGTACGATGTCGCACAGCACGGCAACGCACCGGTGGGCACCAAGCTGTACTACACCACCAAGGGCCAGCCGCTGCTGCTCAAGCGCGAGATCATCGCGACCGGCGATGAACTCACCAGCGCCACGGCCGCGACCGGCCAGGATGGCCCCATCGTGAACATCAAGCTGGATTCGCGGGCGGGTGATCGGATGCTGGCGGTGACGCGCGCAAATCTCGGTCACCCGATGGCCGTGGTGTACATCGAAAAGCGCAGCGAGGTCAGCGAGGTCAACGGCAAGAAGGTGACCCGCTATATTACCGACGAGAAGGTCATCAACGATGCCACCATCCAGGGCGTGTTCGGCAACTCCTTCCAGATCTCCGGCCTGACGTCCGGGGAGTCGCGGGACCTGGCGCTGCAGATACGGGCCGGCTCGCTGTCGGTGCCGATCTATCCGATCGATGAGCGCACGATCGGCCCGAGCCTCGGCAAGGACAACATCGAGCGCGGCCGCAATGCGCTGCTGATCGGCATGGGCGCGGTGTTCGTGTTCATGGTCCTCTACTATCACGTGTTCGGCCTGGTCGCCGACGCCGTGCTGCTGGCGAACGTGGTGCTGCTGACGGCGCTGTACTCGCTGTTCGGCGGCGTGCTGACCCTGCCCGGTATCGCCGGCATCATTCTGACCGTGGGTATCGCGGTGGACGCGAACGTGCTGATCTACGAGCGCATCCGCGAAGAGCTGCGCAACGGCGTGTCGCCACAGGCCGCGATCCGCGCCGGCTTCGACAAGGCGTTCTCGGCCATCGCGGATTCGAACGTCACGACCATCATCGCAGGGTTGGTGCTGTGGGTGTTCGGTACCGGTCCGGTGAAGGGTTTCGCGGTGGTGCTGGTGCTGGGTATTGCCACCTCGATGTTCACATCGCTCATGGGCAGTCGCGCCATGATCACCCTCATGTACGGCGGTCGGCGCAAGCTCGCCCGCCTTCCCATCTGAGCGCTGGTCGCTTCGAGGATTCAAAGTGGAATTTTTTCACAAGCCGACCAACTTCCCGTTCATGGCCACACGCAAGGTGTGGTACGCACTGTCGATCTTCATGGTGATCGCTTCGATCGCGCTGTTCATCACCCGCGGGCTCAACCTCGCCATCGATTTCACCGGTGGCGTGAACATTTCGGCGACCTTTCCGACAGCGGCCAATGTGGATGCGGTGCGCATCGCCATGTCCAAGGCCGGCTATCCCGACCCGCAGGTGCAAAGCTTCGGCACGCCCCGAGATGTCTCCATCCGCCTGCCGCCCCTGAGCGGAAAGCAGGACGCG
>DATAVA010000037.1:0-10854 GCA_036267975.1 Steroidobacteraceae bacterium
TCACCCGGGGGAGCTTCAGATGCGCACCAGATTATTGATTTTATTCGGGAATATGCTATTCGCACTGAGTGGCTGCGCGGCCTCTGCGCAACTGCAGCATCAAGGCGTGAATGCTGCACCGATCGCGACCCTCCCGCCGCCCGCCGCGTCACAGTTCGCACTCAGCGCCCACGGCGCCTATCTGGCGCCAAATTCCGTTGATCTGTACCGGCTGCTGCCGCCACCGCCAGCAGCCGGTTCGGCCCAGGAACGGACCGAGCTGGACGAGTTGCTGCGCCTGCAGGCCACCCGCACGACGGCCGCCGTGCAGCGAGCGCGTGAGGATGCGAGCGTGAGCATCTTCCGGTTCGCCGACGCGCTCGGGAGTCCCCCGCAGTTCAACCCGCAGCAGCTACCCCTCACCGCCGAACTGTTTGCGAGGATCGGCCGGGATGAGGGACTGTTCATGAATCCCGCAAAGAGCGCCTTCGGCCGGCCGCGGCCCTTCGTCACGGACAAACACCTGGCACCCATCGTCCCCGAACCGCCTTCGGCCTCCTATCCGAGCGGCCACAGCACCTGGGCGGTGGCCAGTGCGATCGTGCTGGCGGATATGGTGCCGGAGCGACGCGCACAGATTTTTGCGCGCGCGGACGAGTACGCGCACAACCGCGAGATCGGCGGGGTTCACTACCCCAGCGATGTGTTCGCGGGCCATCTGGCGGGCACGGCGCTCGCCGAGGCGCTGTTCGACCAGCCGCGCTTCGTCGCCGACGAACTCACGGCGGCGGCCGAGCTGCGCGTGGCCCTCGGGTTGCCGCCGCTGCCACCTCACCAGTTATATCGGCATTAGCTGATCGGCCGCGGCTCCGACCTTCGCCCTCGGCGCGCAGCCAGTAACTTGCATAATAATAGTTACTGGGGTATAAAGACTTTCATTTTGATAGTCACGAGGCGCTGCGGATGCGACGCAAGAATCTCAATACCACCCAATGCCCCATCGCCCGCAGTCTGGAGCGGGTAGGCGAGTGGTGGAGCATTCTCATCCTGCGCGACGCCTTTTTGGGCCTGACGCGTTTCGATGAGTTCCAGGACAACCTCGGCATCGCGCCGAACATGCTGGCCCGGCGGCTCAAGGGGCTGGTCGAATCAGGACTGCTCGCGAAGCGGCGCTACCAGGAGCGGCCCCCGCGCTTCGAATACCTGCTGACCGAGCGCGGTCGGGACTTCCGCCCGGTACTGTGGTCCCTGCTCAGTTGGGGCAACCGGCACTTTGCTCCCGAAGGGATCAGCGTGCAGATCATCGACAGCCATACCGGCGAAGTCGCCGAGCCGGTGCTGGTCGATCGCAAAACGGGCAGCCCGCTGGCGGCCCCGCAATATCGTGCTGCGCCGGGACCGGCCGCCAATGCGCGCACCCGCGCGCGCTACCCGTCGCGAGGCGTGTCGTGAATACCGTCGTCGATGTCGCAGGATCTGCGCTGCATCCCCTGCCGTGGCGTAAGTTGCTGCTGAGCGGCGTCGCCGGCCTAATGCTGCTCGCGGTCATGGCACTCGGCCTGCGCTGGTACGCCGCGTCTCGCTTCACGCAAAGCACCGACGACGCCTTCGTTGGCGGGGACATCACCGTGCTCGCACCCAAGGTATCCGGCTTCATCGTCGCAGTGCCGGTCACCGACAATCAGAGCGTGCGTGCCGGGGACCTGCTGGTACAGCTCGACGATCGTGATTTCAGCGCGGCGCTGGAGCGCGCGGACGCGGCAGTCGCTGCGCAGCAGGCGCATCTGGCGAACCTTGCGGCTACCGCGCATCTGCAGCTGGCCATGATCGCGCAGGCGCGGGCATCGATAACCGCCGCCGACGCGGAAGTGGTGCGCACGCGCGATGACCAGGCGCGCTTCGCGCGCCTCGCGCAGCGTGGTGCGGCGTCGGTCCAAAGCTCGCAGAAGGCGGATTCGGACTTCGCGCAGGCGCAGGCGCTGAGCGTACGCGCCCGTGCCGGCCTGGATGCCGCACAGCGCCAGTCGGACGTCATCGGCACCGAGCGGCAGCAAACGCAGGCGCAACTGGCGCAGGCGGTCGCGGACCAGGAGCTCGCGCGCCTGAACCTGCAATACACGCAGCTGCGTGCGCCCGTCGATGGCGTCGTCGCCAATCGCAGCGCGCGAGTCGGCGCCTATGCCGCAATCGGCACGCAACTGCTGTCGATCGTGCCGGCGCAGGGCCTGTGGGTGGACGCGAACTTCAAGGAAAACCAGCTGGCCGCAATGCGCCCGGGCCAGCCGGTGAACATCCGTGCGGATGTTCTGCCCGGCGTCACTTTCCACGGTGCGGTGACGAGCCTCAGTCCCGCCACGGGTGCGCAGTTCAGCGTGCTGCCCGCCGAAAATGCCACCGGCAACTTCACGCGCATCGTGCAGCGCGTTCCGGTACGCATCGCATTGCTTGGCGATGCCTCGCACCTTGGCCGGCTGCGGCCGGGTCTGTCGGTGCGGGTGCAGGTCGATCAGCGCGGCAGTGCGGCGCCGTGAAACGCTCAACCGCGCCGGATGAACTGCCGCTGGCAATGAAGGTGGTCGCCTTCACGGTGATGAGCGTCGGCTATTTCATCGCATTGCTCGATATACAGATCGTCGCGGCATCGCTGCGCGACATCGGCGGCGGCCTGTCCGCCGGGACCGATGAGACCGCCTGGGTGCAGACCAGCTACCTCATCGCGGAAATCATCGTCATCCCGCTGTCCGGGTGGTTATCGCGCGTCATGTCCACGCGCTGGCTGTTCAGTGTGTCGGCGGCTGGGTTCACGCTGAGCAGCCTGTTGTGCGGCTGGGCCTGGGACATTCACAGCATGATCGTGTTCCGGGCGCTGCAGGGGTTCCTCGGCGGTTCGATGGTGCCGACCGTGTTCACCACGGCCTTCACGTATTTCAAAGGACATCAGCGGGTCATCGCCGCTGCAACCATCGGTGCGCTCTCCTCGCTCGCGCCCACCCTGGGCCCGACCGTGGGCGGCTGGATCACCGATCATTATTCCTGGCACTGGCTGTTCTTCGTGAACCTGGTCCCCGGCGCGATCGTCACGATCGTCGTGCCGCTGCTGGTGCGGATCGACACGCCGGACCTGAAAGTACTGCGCGGGGCGGATTATCTCGGGATGGCCCTGATGGCACTGTCACTGGGCTGTCTGGAATACACCCTGGAGGAGGGTCCGCGCTGGGGCTGGATGGACGATGCAACCATCGCGATGACCGCCGGGATCGCCGCGCTTGCCGGCATCGCCTTCGTGGTGCGCAGCCTGTTGCATCCGCGGCCGGTGGTCGATCTGCGTGCGCTGAAGAGCCTCAACTTCACGCTGGGGTGTTTTTTTTCCTTTGTCGCCGGAGTCGGGATTTTTGCGACGGTGTATCTGACCCCGCTGTTTCTCGGTCGCGTACGCGGCTTCAGTGCCCTGCAGATCGGTTATGCGGTGTTCTCGACCGGCCTGTTCCAGATCATGTCGATACCGATCTACTCGGCGCTGTCGCGGCGGATTGACCTGCGCTGGCTGATGATGTTCGGGCTGGCCTGCTTTGCGCTGAGCATGTGGAACTTCACGCCCATCACTCACGAGTGGGGCTGGCGTCAATTGCTGCTGCCGCAGGCATTGCGCGGCTTCGCGCAGCAGTTCGCGGTGGCCCCGGCGGTGATCCTGACCCTGGGGTCACTGGCGCCTGAGCGCCTGAAATTCGCCTCCGGACTTTTCAACCTGATGCGTAATCTCGGTGGTGCCATCGGTATCGCGGTATGCGGCACCTTGCTGAACAGCCGCACGAACCTGCACTTCGAACGCCTCGCGAGCCACCTGACGACCGCCAACCCAGCGCTCGGCAGCTTGCTGGTGCATTCGGCGGCGCTGGCCGATAGCGCCAGCGGGGATGCAGCGCATGCGCACCTCAGCGCCCTCGCGCAGCTGTGGTCACTGACGCTGCGCGAAGCGCAGACGCAGGCGTACGCAGATGCCTTCCTCGCCATCGCCGCTGCATTCGTGATCGCGACCGCGATGGTCCCGATCATGCGCAAAGTGATCGCGCCCGCCGCGCCCCCGGCGCAAGCCCACTAATCCGGCAGATCGAACACCAGCACTTCGGCGTCCTGACCGTTCTCGAGCAGCACCGCGTCACCCGTCGTGATCTGCAGCGCGTCCCCGGACTCCAGCATCGCCCCGTTGACGGTGATGGTGCCGCGGGCCACGTGCACATAGGCCTGACGCGCAGGCGCCAGCGCCAGCCGCGCGCGCTCTGCCCCGCTGAACAGTCCCGCGTACACGCGCGCATCCTGGTGAATGAGCACCGACCCGTGTGCGCGGTCCGGCGATGCGATCAGGCGCAGATGCCCGCGCCGTTCCTCGCTCGCGAAATGCTTTTCCTCGTATCCGGGTTCGATGCCACAGTATTGGGGCTCGATCCAGATCTGCAGGAAGTGCACGGGCCGCTCCTTCGAGCCGTTGAATTCGCTGTGGCGAACCCCGGTGCCGGCGCTCATGCGCTGCACATCCCCGGGGCGGATCACCGATCCATTGCCCAGCGAGTCCCGGTGGGCGAGTTCTCCATCGAGCACATAGCTGATGATTTCCATATCGCGGTGCGCATGGGTGCCGAAGCCCGCGCCCGCCTCGACGCGGTCCTCATTGATCACCCGCAGCGGGCCGAAACCCATGTGGCGGGCATCGTAGTAATCCGCAAAGGAGAACGTGTGGCGACTCTGCAGCCAGCCATGGTCTGCCAAGCCGCGTTCGCTGCTGCGACGGATCTCGTTCATACCTGCCTCCCGTTCCATGTCGGTCAGGCTATTCTCGATTTTATGAATTGAAAAGCGCAATAATCCGCTTCTTATGATCGTATTATTGAATATATGAGGCTGCCGCGGACTACCCTGGAGCAGTGGGCAGTACTGGCGGCGGTCATCGACCGGGGCGGATTTGCACGGGCTGCCGCGGCGCTTCACCGCAGCCAATCGGCCATCAGTTATGCCGTGGCGCGACTGCAGGAGTCCCTGGGCGTTGCGCTGCTGGAGATGGCAGGACGCAAGGCCGTGCTCACGCCTCACGGGGAAGTTCTGCTGCGCCGGGCGCGCCCGCTGCTGCAGGAGCTGGCGACTCTCGAGGAGCTGGCCGGCAGTTTGCAGCGCGGCTGGGAGTCGCAGCTGAAGCTGGTCGTGGATGTGGCCTACCCCCGCGAGCGACTGCTGCGGATCGTGTCAGAACTGAGCGCGGCCTGCCCGCATACGCAGCTGCAGCTGGCAGATGCCGTGCTGTCCGGCGCCGAGGAAGCCATCAGCGCGGGCAGCGCCGATGTGGTCGTCACCAGCCGCGTGCCCACCGGTCACCTGGGTGACTTCCTGTTCGACGTGCCGTTCACGGCAGTTGCGCATCCCGACCACGCACTGTTGAAGCTGCAACGCCTGCTGGCAGTCGCCGACCTGGCGCATCACACCCAGGTGGTGGTGCGCGATTCCGGACTGCAGCAGCCGCGCGACGAGGGTTGGCTGGGCGCCGAGCGGCGCTTTACCGTCAGCAGCATGGAGGCTTCGCTGGCGATGGTGAGCGCCGGCCTCGCCTTTGCGTGGCTGCCGGAGCACCTGGTGGCAACGGCGCTCGCAACCGGCGCCGCCCGTGCACTGCCGCTTGAAACGGGGGCAACCCGCAATGTCTCACTGTACCTAGTGCTGGTGCACGGTGCGGTCGCAGGACCTGCGGCACGGGAAGCCGCGCAGCGATTTGCGCGGCACGCGCCGATCATGCGCGCCGCGCCTTAGGCTACTGCGGCGTATTCATCAGATGCCGCAGCAGTTCGGCCTCATCGCCCGGGTCGGCGGTGGCCGCATTGGTCTTCGCGACTTTGAACCGCAGCTTCAACGGGTATTCTTCGGGCTCGTGGATGCGCATCCCCTCGACGACCTGCGCATGAAACGCCATGGCCTGCTCCACGGTGTCCTCGCCCGTAACGATGTCATTGGCGATGTTGAGGATGAGGGTGTTGGCTTCTTCGGAGTCGCAGTGCACCGTGATTTCGCCGCGGGTGCGGTCGACCAGGATGCTGCCGTCGTAGCTCAGCAACGCGCCGACCTTGTTCGTCGGTACTTTGTAGTTGATCGTCTGCCACAACACATCACGGTGCGACAGCGGAAAGCGATGCACGTCGCCATCCTTGTACAGGATGGTGCGCTTCCACGGCCCGTTGTCATACCAGCTCACGGACCGCGGCGTCACTTCCTGGGGCTCCCCGTAGTGCGTCACGAGATGAGCGGCCAGCACCTGCCGTTCCACCGGCCAGTCTTTCAGGGTGCGCGCCGCCCAGTCATGGGCGGCGGGCGTCGAAGAGGTCGGTGAAACGGCCTCCTTCGGCGACGGCAGCGACGTGGGTGAAATCACCTTTTGTGCCAATGCCGCACTGGCGGGCAGCAGGCACAGGACCAGGATCCGGGTGGGTAATTTCACAAAAGAGTCTCCTTAAGACATGTCCAAGCCCTGCCGCGAGTCTGTACCATAGCGATATTCCCTGCTGGAGCTTCAATTTTGCCCGGGCCGAGCGACTCCCCAGCCCACAAGACAGCACGCTACGTGCTGGTCGGCGCGCTCCTGCTGGCAGGGGGTTGGATGCTGCAGCGGTTCCTGCCCGCATTAAGCTGGGCAGTGGTGCTCGCCATCGCGACCGCTTCCTTGTACGACTATTGGTTGAAGCGATTCTCGGGGACCCGGCGCCATCTTTGGGCAGCGCTGACTTTCACGGCGATCATTGGCGCAATCGTCGTCGTGCCGCTCATCTACTTCGGCTTCGTCGCTGTTCGTGAAACGGCATCGCTGCTGCATGCGTTCGCGGAAGCCTCCCACGACGGGCCGCCACCGCTGCCGAAGTGGATTTTGCAACTGCCCACCGTGGGCGACTGGATCCAGACCCAGTGGCTGCAGCTGGTCGGGCAGGCTCATGATGAGATCGGCAGCGCCGTGGTCACCGCGCACCCCTCCCTGGTGCAATGGACCCGACGACTGGGCGTGCAGATCCTGCATCGCGCGGTCACTCTGGGCTTCACGCTGCTCACCCTGTTTTTTGTCTGCCTGAACCGGGAACGCCTCAGACACGACGTGCCGTTTGCGGCGCGCCGCCTGTTCGGTCCGACGGTGGTGCCGATACTCAGTGGCGTGGTCGCCGCCATTCGTGCCACCGTCGATGGCATCGTGCTGGTCGCCATCGCGGAGGGCGCGATCATGGCCGGCGTTTATGCGCTGGTGTCGGCCCCGCATCCCATTCTGCTGGGTACGATCACTGGTATTTTCGCCATGATCCCCTTCGCGGCGCCGCTCGCGTTTGGTGTGGTGGCCCTGACCCTCGGGCTAAGCGGCGCCATCGGTGGCGCGATCGCGGTGCTGGTGGCCGGCGGCATTCTGTTATTCGTCGCCGATCACTTCGTGCGACCGGTTATCATCGGCGAGGGCGCGAGCCTGCCGTTCCTGTGGGTACTTCTGGGTATCCTCGGGGGCGTGGAGCAATTCGGCCTGGTCGGACTGTTTCTGGGACCCGCGCTGATGGCCGCCCTCGTTTCCGTGTGGCGAAGCTGGGTACGCACTCCGGTGGAGGACCTGCGCGATTGATCGCGCGCGACTACTCATGACGCAATCCTCCCAGTACACTGCACGACTTTCGTCGGCCCGCTCCCCGTTATGAACCGACCCGCAGAAGCCACCAATCAGGAAGCCGCTCTCGAGATCCGCTTTGGGCCCGTGGACATGGCTCAAGTGCGCATCCGCAGCACCGATCCGGGCATCATTGTCGATGAGCTGACCGGTCGGGTCGCGACGGCGCCAAAATTTTTCCAGCGCACGGCCGTGTGCCTGGACTTGAGCGAGCTGGGTCGCGAACCGGACGCAGCCGAGCTGCGCGGTGTGGTTGAAGCCGTGCGCCGTGCCGGCATGCTGCCCGTCGGGCTTGTCAATGGTACGGCTGCGACGGATACCCTGGCGCGCGAAGTGGACATGCCGGTGCTGGCCCAGTTCCGCGCCACGAGCAAGTCCCCGCCGGTGGTGCATGCGGCCGAACCGGAGCCGGACGTAAGTCCGCTGATCCATACCCAGGCAGTGCGTTCCGGGCAGCGCCTGTACGCGCGGCGCCGGGATCTGATCGTCATGGCGCCGGTGGGCGCGGGTGCCGAATTGATGGCGGATGGCTGCGCGCATGTATACGCCGCCCTGCGCGGCCGGGTCATGGCCGGAGCGCGCGGTGATACGCGCGCGCGGGTCTTCTGCCAGGCGTTTTACGCCGAGCTGGTATCCATCGCCGGCGTGTTCCGCGTCTTCGAGACCATCCCGGCGGAACTTGCCGGCAAGCCGGTGCAGGCTTGGCTGGATGGGGATGCGCTGCGCTTCGCACGGCTCGACGAATAATTGAATTCTATAACGGAGATCGGGTATTGACTGAAATTATCGTTGTCACTTCGGGCAAGGGGGGCGTGGGGAAGACAACGACTTCCGCGAGCATCGCATGTGGTCTTGCGAGCCGCGGCAAGCGGGTCGCCGTCATCGATTTTGACATCGGCCTGCGCAACCTGGACCTGATCATGGGCTGCGAGCGGCGGGTCGTCTACGACTTCGTCAACGTCATCAATGGCGAGTGCACGCTCAAACAGGCGCTCATCAAGGACAAGCGGCTGGACACACTGTTCGTGCTGGCCGCCTCCCAGACCCGGGACAAGGACGCGCTCAGCGCGGAAGGCGTCGAACGGGTGCTGAATGAACTGCGCGCCGACGGTTTCGACTATGTGCTGTGTGACTCCCCGGCCGGTATCGAGAAGGGTGCGCACCTGGCGATGTACTTCGCCGATCGCGCCATCGTGGTCGTGAACCCCGAAGTCTCTTCGGTTCGCGACTCCGATCGCATCCTGGGGCTGCTGGCCAGCAAGACGCGGATTGCCGAAGGCGGCACGGGGCGCGTGCAGGAACATCTGCTGCTCACCCGCTACAGTCCGCGGCGCGTGGCTGCCGGCGAAATGATGGGCGTGGAAGATGTAAAGGAGATTCTCGGCCTGGATGTCGTGGGCGTGATCCCCGAGTCCACCGATGTGCTCTCGGCGTCGAACGCCGGGACCCCGGTTATCCTGAACGCCGAATCGGATGTGTCGCGTGCCTACAATGACGCCGTATCACGACTGCTCGGTGAAACGGTGCCGCTGCGGTTCACCGAAGAACCCAAGCGAGGTTTCTTCGCTCGCCTGTTTGGAGGTTGAGCATGGGGCTACTTGATATTTTTCGCCGCCAGCCGCCGTCGGCGCAGGTGGCAAAAGAGCGTCTGCGCATCATCGTCGCGCAGGAACGCGGTGCGCGCGGCGGCCCGGACTATCTGCCGCTGCTGCGGCGGGAGCTGCTCGAAGTCATCCGCAAGTACGTGAACGTTGACCCTGAAGCCGTGGTCATCAACCTCGAACGCGATCAGGGTCAGGAAGTACTCGAGCTGACCGTCGCGCTGCCGGAGAAGATCCAGGGGTCGAAGAGGGTTGCGGGCGCCAAACCCTGAAGCGCACGCCGGTCGAGCGAGTACTTCAGTCTTCCTTGCCCTCGCCCATCTGCGATTGACTGTAATTCTGAATGCCGACTCGCTTGATGAGGTCCAGCTGGGTTTCCAGGTAGTCGATGTGCTCTTCTTCGGATTCCAGAATGGCTTCGAACAACTCGCGTGACGCGTAATCACCGAGGGACTCGCTGTCGGCAATGGCTGCCTTCAGGTCCTTGTGCGCCATCATTTCCAGCTTCAGGTCACACTCCAGGCATTCCTGAATATTTTCGCCGATCAGCAGCTTGCCCAGATCCTGCAGATTCGGCAGGCCGTCCAGGAACAGCACGCGCTTGATGAGCCGGTCGGCGTGCTTCATCTCATCGAGGGACTCGTCCTTCTCGTACTCCTCGAGCCGCGACAAACCCCAGTTGCCGAACATCCGGGAATGCAGGAAGTACTGATTGATGGCCGTGAGCTCATTCTTCAGCACCCCGTTCAGGTGCTTGATGATCTGCGGATCGCCCTTCATGAAGCTCACTCCAACATCGAAACGGGTAACGGGCCATGATGGTCCAGGCCCCAGGCAGGCGCAATAAGTGGGCCGCCGCGGCGATGTCAACCGCCGGCACGAAGGAAGAGGTTGTGGACTTGGGCGCCGCGCTGCGGCGCGGGTTCAGGCTGCGTTCTTGCGACGGCTGGACAGTACGTACTCGTCGACCATGGCCTTCGCGGTTTCCTGGCAGCGACCGCAACACATGCCCACCGGCAGGCGCGACTGCACGTCGCAAAGCGATGAAGCGCCGCGGTCGACCGCTTCGTGAATCTCGCGGTCAGTGACCGCGCTGCATACGCATACGTACATCATCGCTCCGCTTCAGCTGCTGGCCGAACCAGCCCGCAAATTATAAATGAGAACGATTCCGCATTGCAAATGAGACAGATTCCGGTTCGGATTAACTTAAGCTTGGCTATATGTCGTGCATGAGATCCGATCTATCGAGTGGTCTTGGGCTGGTAGGTGCCTATCGTCCACAGGTTGCCTTGCGGATCGCGCAGGTCGAACTGCGCACTACCCTGGGGGAACGCGGGGGTGCGCGAAACATGCAGTTCGCGCACGACGTCGGCGCCGGCCGCGACGGCCTGGTGGAAGTGGCGCCTGACCGTTTCGGCGTCGGGTGCGGCGAGCGCGATCGAGGCAATGCCTACCTTTGACCAGGGATTGTCCGGTGGCGGACGAGTGGAGACGAACACCACGCCGGTGCGCCAGGCGAGTTCCGCGAACGCCACCGTGCCGTCCGGATTCGGGTATCGCGACAGCAGCTTCAGTCCCAGGATGCGCGTCAGCCAATCGATG
>DATAVA010000038.1:0-5465 GCA_036267975.1 Steroidobacteraceae bacterium
CCCAAGGGTTCGGCTGTTCGCCGATTAAAGTGGTACGCGAGCTGGGTTCAAAACGTCGTGAGACAGTTTGGTCCCTATCTTCCGTAGCCGTTGGAGATTTGAGGGTGAGCTGTCCTTAGTACGAGAGGACCGGGATGGACGTACCTCTGGTGTTCCGGTTGTCACGCTAGTGGCACTGCCGGGTAGCTATGTACGGACGGGATAACCGCTGAAAGCATCTAAGCGGGAAGCCCCCCCCAAGATTAGATCTCCCTGAGAGCTTGACTCTCCTAAAGGGCCCACGAAGACTACGTGGTTGATAGGCTGGGTGTGTACGGCCAGTGATGGCCTCAGCTAACCAGTACTAATTGCCCGTGAGACTTGACCATATAACCTCAAGGGGTTTGGTTGACTCCAAAAGAGTTGGCCACACTTCCGAAGATGGTTATCGACCGATGCAATAGATATGGAGTGCTTCATTCCATTTCGAACGCGACATGGCGTCGATACAAGAAACCCAATGGATTCGAGAACGGTGAACCGGTCCCGTAACACGGACCGGTACATCGATCTCAAACGGTTTGCCTGGCGGCAATAGCGAGCGGGAACCACCCGATCCCATTCCGAACTCGGAAGTGAAAACGCTCTGCGCCGATGGTAGTGTGGCCTGTTGCCATGCTAGAGTAGGTCACTGCCAGGCTCTCAAACAAAACGCCCCTGAGGTCGAAAGACTTCAGGGGCGTTTTCCTTTATCCGGCCCGCTTTGCCGCTGCCGGCGCTGACGGGGACGCCGGGGCGGGAGTGGCTGCGGGCGCGGGTACCGCGACGAACTCCTTGCGGTAGCCCGTCACCTTGACCACGTAGTCGCGCGTCTCCTGCATCGGTAGCCCGGTGCGCAGGCGATCATATAACTGCGCCGGCTGCTCGGCATTGATGGCGTCGAAAGCGGCATTGCGGTCGCTTGCGAACACGCGCGTCACGTTGTGCGGCCCGGTGTTGTAGGCGGCGATGACGCAGTAGTCGCGCGAGTTCTGATCGGCAACCGCGTTGAATTCATCGTTGTTGAGTACGGACAGGTAGGCGACGCCCAGTTCGATGTTGTGCTCAGGATCGAGCAGGTATTCGGAGGTGGGTGTCTGGTCGCTGCCGGTGACGCGACGCTCGGCTGCCCGGCCACCACTGGTCGGGACCAGCTGCATCAGGCCGTAGGCCGGCGCACCGCTCACCGCGAAGGGATTGAAATTGCTCTCGGTACGCATGATCGCCAGCACCAGGCTCGGGCTGACATGGTATTGCGCGGCGTACTTGTCGACGCTGGCGCGGTAGTGCTCCGCGCCGCGCGCCTCGAAATTCTTCACCATGTTGAGATTCACGAACCAGGCGATGCCGCCGCCTTCGCTGGCGGGAACGGTGCGCGACTTCGCGCGATTGGCGAGCAGAAAGGTCGCGTAGTTCTCCGCTTCCTTGTGGGTGCTGATCGATCGGCCCTGGTTGTCGTGAATCAGTCCGTACAGATAGGGCCGGTGCGTCGGGTCCAGCGTCACTTCCTTGTCGCTGAACAGGTCGACGGATGCCGGATCGCTGCCCGTCAGCAGCGCGGCGATGACGGCCGTGCGCAGGCTGGCCTTCGGATCCTTCGGATCGCGGGTTTCGACGGTGAGGATGCCGTGATCAAAGTCGGTGATGACGCGGCTGTTGTAGCCTTGCGAGTACTTCACGTACACCGTGCGGTCCGCAACTTTCGCGCCCTGACCCCAGCGTTTCTGCGCATTCGCACGCAGCGTGGTGACCTCCTGCGCAAATCTCTGCCGCAACTGCTGTAGCTGCGTTTCCAGCGTTCTGGTGTCCGAGGAGATGGCCTGCTTGTAGCCCGAATTGTCCATGGGCTGGCCTTTGATCACCCGCGTGACGTTGTCCTTCACCACGTGCGTGGTCGCGCAGCTCGCGCCCAGCGTGAGCGCGACTGACACCACGAGAAGGCGTGCGGTGCGCGACAGTTCAGGGCGCATGCTGATAGCCCCGCAGACCCTTGATGGCCAGGAAGACGCTGGCGGCAACGGAAATGTAACCCCCCGCACCCACGTGTATGCGCCGGGCGATCATCCCGCCGACCCGGTTGGCGAGCTGGTTGGCAAAGTGGCTGAGGCGCACGCCGGAGTCGCCGAGATAGCCATTATCAGTGACCAGGTCCTGGCTGAAGCCGTGATAGAGGATCAGGCCGCTCAGGACCATCAGCGCAAAGGGCGCGACGCAGCCCAGCCAAGCCGCCTTGCGGGTGGAGACCGCCGGCGCCAGTGCGGCGAGGACCGCCGCCGCGCAAACGGTGCCGAACAGCCACGCATCCCAGGTGACGCCGGAACCGAACAGGCCGGTCGCGATGCGGCCGGGGGAGTGCATCAGGGTCAGCACGTTGTAGAAGCGGAACTGCAGCTGCACGGCGCCGTACTGCGTGATCAGCGCACTCATGAAGAACCAGCTGCACGCGAGGCAGGCCGCCGCCACCAGCACAGTCCAGTCGGGGCGGCGGGCGATGGCGGAATCGGCTTCCACGAATAACCTTGTGCGGCGCGGGAGGCCAATTGAACACCAATTGTGCATCCCTCGCCAGCCTCCGGCGTGCACCCCGCAGTGCGATTTCGGCTATTCTGCGGACAAACGTAGAACAATAGTCCGCGGGGGGATTCAGATGAACGCCGACGACACGATGATCGGGCGCCGCCGGGTACTGGGTGCGGCGGTGGCGGGGTTCGCCTTGAGCCTGCCGCGCCTGCCGGCCGTGGCTGCCGAGCCCGCGCCATTCTTCAAGCGTCACCAGCTGCCGCTTGGCCTGCAGCTGTATACCGTCGGGGCCGCCGCCCGCAAGGACCTCAAGGGCACGCTGGCGCGGGTCGCCGCCGCCGGGTATCAGACGGTCGAGCTGGCCGGACTGTACGGCAATTCGCCGCAGGCCATGCGCCAGGCCGCGGATGAGGCGGGTCTGAAATACACCAGCATCCATATCCAGCCTCAATCCACCCATGGCGAGCCCGGATTTGATCAGCCCCCGGAGGTGCTCGCGGCGAGCATGCAGGTGCTGGGCCTGCAGGATGTCGTACTGCCGATGTTCCTGATGCCCGCCCACCTGCCCAAACCCGATGCCAGGAGCGGCGGTTACGGCGGCTACCTGGACCAGGTCGGTCCGCTGATCACGGTGGATGACTGGAAGAGCACCGCGACGTTTCTCAATACCAAGGGTGCTGCACTGCAGAAGGTCGGCCTGCGCCTCAGCTACCACAATCACAACGTGGAATTCCGGCCCATCGGTGATACCTGCGGCCTGGAAATCCTGCTGGATAACACCGATCCCCACATCGTCCATTTCGAAATGGACGTGGGCTGGGTGGCAGCCGGCGGCGCCGATCCCATCAAGATTCTCGAGCATCGCAAGGGCCGCTTCCGGATGATGCACGTCAAGGACCTGATGGCCACGACCAAGACCAACTACGCGATGCGGCAGGATCCGGCCGAAGTCGGCAGTGGCATGCTGCCCTGGCGCAGGATCCTCGATGTGGCGTACGCCACCGGCGTGCGCAAGTTCTTCGTCGAGCAGGAGCCGCCCTTCAAGGGCGATCCCCTCGATTCCATCGCGATCAGCGCCAAGTACCTCGCGGCGATTGCCTGATGCCGATGAACCTGGCCACCCGGCTGCGGCTGTCGGTGATGATGTTCCTGCAGTTCTGTGTGTGGGGCTCCTGGTATGTGACCTTGAGCACCTACCTGCTGGCCATACACTTCAATGCCATCTCGGTGGGTGGCATCTACAGCACCGTCAATTGGGGCGCGATCCTCGCCCCCGTGATCGCCGGCATGCTCGCCGATCGGTTCTTTCCGGCCCAGATCGTGATGGCGGTGCTGCATCTGGTGGGCGCCGCCGTCCTGTGGTGGATCTCCACCATCACCGATCCGACGGCCTTCTTCTGGACACTGCTGCTGTATTCGATCTGCTTCATGCCGACCCTCGGGCTGGCGAATGCCGTCTCCTTCCACCAGATGAGCGATCCGGCCCGACAGTTTCCGGGGGTGCGGGTGCTGGGGTCGATCGGCTGGATCGTCGTCGGTCTGGCGGTGGGCGTCGCGGCGCCGGCGGTGTTGGGGCACTCGATCGAGAACACCAATCTGCCGCTGCGTTTTGGCGCGCTGCTGTCGCTGCTCATGGGGCTGTACTGCCTGACCCTGCCGCACACGCCACCGGGCAATGCCGGCAAACGCCCCTCGCTGTTTCAGGCGCTGGGTCTCGAGACCCTCGCCTACATGAAGGATCGCTCCTTCGCGATTTTCATCATCGGGTCGCTGCTCATCTGCATACCGCTATCTTTCTATTACAGCTTCGCGAATGCCTTTCTGAATGAAACCGGCATGCAGAATGCCGCGGGCAAGATGACGCTCGGCCAGATGTCCGAGGTGTTGTTCCTGTTCCTGATCCCGTTCTTCTTCGTACGCCTGGGGGTCAAGAAAATGCTGCTGGTGGGCATGTTCGCCTGGGTGGCGCGCTACGCGCTGTTCGCCTTCGGCAACAACGGCACACTCGTGTCATTGTTGTATGGCGGCATCATTCTGCACGGCGTGTGCTTCGATTTCTTCTTTGTCACCGGCCAGATCTATGTGGATCAGACCGTGCAGCGAACGCAGCGGGCCAGTGCGCAAGGTTTCATCCACGTCGTCACGTATGGCGTGGGGCAGCTGATCGGCTCCTGGGCCGCCGGCGCGGTGGTCGATCACTACGCCTATGCCCAGGACAGCGCGACCCGACATCACTGGGAAGCGATCTGGACCGTACCGGCCGTGATGGCCATCGTGGTCGCACTGCTGTTCATGCTGTTCTTCAGGGATCCGCCTCGGATGGCGGCACTCGGAGCGCATTGAATGACTGTCGCGGCTGCACGCTTCAGCTTATTGGGAACCGCCGTACTTGCAGGGTTGCTGCTCGCCGGCTGTGGCGGTGGTGGCTCATCCGACGCAGTCGCCGGCGGCACTTCTTCATCAGGCGGCAGCTCCACCGGGACCAGCGGTGGCACGACCACCTCGACGTACGTGTCCGGCCGGTTCCTGGCCGCAAGTACTTACGCGGCGAAATGCGCCACGCCGCGCTCGGGCACCGATCCGATCAGCGGCATGCACTATCCGGACGTGCAGGGTACCGCTACCGATGAAAACAATTACCTGCGCAGCTGGACCCACCAGCTGTACCTGTGGTTTGACCAGGTGCCGGACCTTGATCCCTCGCAGTACACGACGGTCAATTACTTTCCGCTGCTGAAGACTTCGGCGACGTCGCCGTCAGGCGCGCCCGTGGACAAGTTCCACTTCACCTATGCCACGTCAACCTGGGAGGCACTGGAGACGCAGGGGATCGAGGCGGGCTATGGGATCAACTTGGATCTGTTGGCGGCGACACCACCACGGGAACTGGTGGTGGCATTCGTGCAGCCGAATGTGACGGGGCCGGC
>DATAVA010000039.1:0-36084 GCA_036267975.1 Steroidobacteraceae bacterium
TCACTACGCTCAATCTCCTGTTGGATCGCTATTCGCATCACCTCGGCGTCCTCAATCTGCAGCTTGCGCATCGTCTTCCTCCGAGAGAAAAGAACGAAGCAATAATAGCACTATGCTGCATTATTTATGTCGTCGTGTTTAACATGCGGTGGAGCGGGCGCGCCGTGAATAAAGTGCCTGATCAGTCCTCGCATGCGCCGCATTCAATGATGTTGTGGCGCGCGGCTCAACTTTGGCGTTAGGGACACTCTGATTTGCCCGCTGGATTTGGTGCAAAATCGAAGCACGGAGGGCCGCATCGATGAAGCAGCAGACGCTGACGGGATTTGAGAAGTACGGCAAGACGACACGCCGGGCGCAGTTCCTGGCGGACATGGACCGGGTCGTAACCTGGAAGAAACTTGGGGAGGCGATTGAGCCGATCTACCCGAAGGGCACTGGGGAAGCAGGCGGACGGCCTGCGGTGCCGCTGGAGCGGATGCTGCGGATTTACTTCCTGCAGTTGTGGTTCAACTTTTCCGATCCTGCGGTGGAGGAAGCGCTGTTCGACTCCGCCTCGATGCGTCGCTTTGCCGGCATAGACCTGGGAACAGAGCCGGTTCCGGATGAGACCACGGTGTGCAACTTCCGCCATCTGTTGGAGCGCAACGGCATGGGCAAGACGCTGCTGAAGGCGATGAACACGTAATTGCGGGAGAACGGGATCAAGGTGGGCAACGGCACCATCGTGGATGCCGCGATCATCAGCGCACCGGATCGATGAGCGGATCAAGGCTGTAAACCGGACCAAGTCGAGCGTGCGCTCCAAGGTTGAGCACACCATTGGGGGAGATCAAGCGGGTATTCGGATTCCAGAAGGTGCGTTACCGAGGACTTGCAAAGAACCTGCACCGCCTGGAAGTGACCGCCGGGCTGGCGAATCTGTTCATCGTGCGCAGGAGGTTGCTGCATGCGTAGGACAGGTGGGGGTGCAATCTGCCAGCACGGCCGTCTTACGACGCAGGCCGGCTCGAAAGCTGCGCCTGATGCCCTTCGCGAGGCGAAATCCGTTGTACATGTCGTCGTCATAGCCAGTTCTTCAGACGTACCCTAACAGACGTTCGAGTGGGCGCGCTGTGAGTGAACTACCGGCCGTAATGTTGCAGCGCACCACTCAACTTGGATGCCAGCCGCACAGAAGCGCGGGAGAATCAATGACCATCACTCTCGTTCGATGTAGTTGCGGTGCGGTCGAAGTGCAATTGACGGGTGAACCGATGGCGATGTACGTGTGCCATTGCGATGACTGCCAAGCGGTGCATGGCAAGGCCTATCCTGTTGCCCTTTACCCGGCCTCTGCAGTAGCTGTAATGCGCGGGGAAGTCGGTGCTTCAATTTTGAAGACGAGTCCCCGTACCAGGTGCAGTCGCTGCGGAACTTATGTCTTTGCCGAAGTGCCGGGGTATCCATTTCGCGGAGTAAACGGCGATCTGCTACCCGATGGGCGGTTCAGTCCGGAATTTCATGTCCAATGCCGGTACGCGGCAGTTCGGGTAGAGGACAACCTGCCGCACTACAAAGACACACCAGCGAAATTCCGTGGTTCAGGTGAGCTAATGACTTGGTAGAAGTGGCATCACTGCCTAACATGGGTTTGAGCGGACGCGCCATGAATAAAGTGCCCGGGCCGTCACGGTGTGCGGTGGCGCGCTGCTCAACTTCGGCGTTAGGCCACTAAAACGCATCGGTCAACTCTCAACATCGTCGGAGCAATCTAATGAGAAAAGCCTTCGCCGTCCTTCTCGATTGTCCTTCTTGCCTCCTGCGCCACAAGCATCCCGATCAATGGCCGTATGGAGCGCTCGAATGAAACATTCTCAGGATCTATCGCGGGTTCCGGCATCAAGGGAGGAACAGGTGAGCTCGTGCTCATTTCAAGCCGAAAGGCGACGTGCCGAGGTAGCCTTGTCAACACATCACGGCGGCGGGGCGAAGGCGTGCTGAACTGCGATGATAAGCGGACGGGCACATTCCGCATCACCGGTGCACGCGGTACTGGTAGTGGATCGGGCGAGTTGTCTGGCCAGCGCTATATTTTCACGTTCGCGGTTCCAGAATAAACTCTGCCAGTGCAGAATCTGCCGTTGCTAGCGATCACACATCACCGTCGTCGGCCTGGCTATTGGAAGTATCGATAGTCGGTATGCCCTCCAACATTCTAGGTGGCGTTAGACCAATAGGAGTACGCATGCTGCGCAACTATGACGCTATATCATTCCTTGCTACGACAAATCCCGCGGCTTCCCGCGCGTTTTATGAAGATGTGCTGGCGCTGTCTCTTGTGTCTGATGAGCACTTCGCTCTTGTATTTGACGTCAATGGGCGGATGCTGAGGATCGCCAAGACTGACAAGTTGCAGCCGGCAACGCATACGGTGCTCGGATGGGCCGTACCGGATATTTCTGGCGCGGTGCGCGACCTTGAAGCGCGTGGAGTTCAATTCAGTCGGTTCGACGGAATGAACCAAGACACTTCAGGTATCTGGACGTCGCCTTCTGGCGCAAGGGTCGCGTGGTTTAAGGATCCAGACGGAAACGCGTTGTCACTCACGCAGTTTACGAATGCGACCGTATAACTTGCGCTGGACAGGGCACGCTGTGAATACGGTGCTTGGTCTGGTACTGCGGGCGACGGACGCAATGCCGCGTGACCTAGACCCGCGCCGCAATGGGCCGCCACTATTCGTCGCATTGAAAAGGGGCCGATTCGCAATCCAGGAGGCCATCCATGATCACGTTGGACAAGCGCTTTACCGCCCCCCTACAAACAAGTCCGAACAAAGGCGGCTGGACCTATGTCGTGATGCCCGGCTCGGCCGAGTACTTCAAGACGAAAGGTCTTGTAAAGGGCAAGGCTACCGTCGACGGACTATCCTTTCAGAGCTCATTCATGGCCCTCGGGGATGGGACCCATAAGTTGCCTATCAAGTCAGAGCTGCGCGCGCGTCTGGGGAAGAAAGCCGGAGACAGCGTTACAATCCACCTTATTGGACGAATCAAGTGATTGGAGGGCGCACCTGCGCAGAAGTGCCGGTAATGATGGCGCAACGCGCCGCTCAACTTGGATGTCAGACCAATGGCTAGAATTCTCAAGGTCGTCGTCGTTGCGGTAGTGACCTGGATGCTGGTCCTATTCGCCTACGGCGTCTTGAGATATCACGACGGCCCAATTCATCAGTGCGCCAGTCACGGCTACTGCGGGAAGCAGGGGCAGCCTCACACCGAGAGCGAATACAGGCAATATCTCGAGTGGCAAACTACGATTGAATGGTCGTGGCCACCGGGCTTGCTGGTGCTCTTCTTGGCCAATAAAAGGCGGATACCTGTGCCAGGTCGGTGGCGCGCCAACTGACGGATCGGTCAATCATGCGTCGGGGCGGACGCGCTGCTCAACTTCGACGTTAGCGAACATCGATGGCATTGGAATTGTGTTTGGCCCGACATTGGCTCACGCTAGAGCTTTCGCGGTGTCCAGACAGTGACTCTCCATCGAGGGGCCAGCAGTGATGTTGCGGCCTGACATACGTCGGTGCGGACGCGCTTGGAGTAAAGTGCGCGTCGGAATTCAGCGCCACGTCCTTAAACTTGGACGGTAGAGCGCATGCGCCAAATATGCCCTAACTGCCACTCGCCATTGCTGCGCCTCAACCTCGACCTAAATGGCGTGCCGGCGAAGGCGATGGGGGGCTTGTTTACGATGTGGAAGCCAACGCTGAACTGCCCAACGTGCAATGCAATCCTTGGGATTTCAATTACGCGCGCCGGCTATTTGATCGGGCTGTCTTTTGTGGTCACCAGTGGCGCATTTTTATGGTTGTTTGCGCGCTACCCGTGGTTTCAAAGTTCGGTCGGTGCGGTGGTGGGTTTTTTTGTTCTATCGGCGCTGTGGGTGCTCTGCTACGCCACATGGGGATACAGATACAAGGTTAAGCGCAATGTCCGAGGTGGAGCTGGTGCGCTGTAACACACGTGGAGCGCGCCTTCGCGGCAGACCTGAATATGAAGTTTCGGCTTCTCGCAGGCGCCCGGTGCTTCCCGTAGTATTCTTGTGATGCTCAGTTCAACTTCAGCATTAGGTGGCTCGGAGGTTCTATGAGTCGCACTGAAACATCCCCGGCAGCATCGCGGCGTAAACCCATGCGGCAGTGGCTCGGCATCGAGTTTTCGGCTTATGCGCTCGGTTTCGTCATGCTGATAACGATTGCCTGGAAACACGGCAACGCATCGGATGCGGTGGCGTTCGTGGTGTGGGCGATGGCGGCGGCGTTCCTCACCCGGGTGGTGGCAGGTATCTGTCGAAGGGTTATCCAGACGCGCGAGTTGGATCGGCGCAATCGATCGATGTAGCGGTGTGACGGATGCACACCGCAAAAAAGTGCCAGCCGTGACGTAGCGGCGACCGGAGAGCCGCAATGCGGCGCACCGTACCGATTCTGCACATTGATGACTACGCGCAAGCCAGGGCTTGGGTCCAGGTGTCGGACCTCCGTGCGCGGGAACGAACCGTCGTCCTGGCAGATTCCGACAAGCCACGCCTATCGCGTGCGCGAGGCAGAGATACAATCAGCCTGGACGGCGGCATGAGCACCGGTAATCTTATCCGGACCTCCCCGACTGGTCCGACCGGCTCGGAGCTGGGGTTCGGGGCCGCTCCGTAGTGGCGGCATACATGAGGTGCCGCGTCACTGGATTTTGGAGTTAGGAGACAGTTGTGGATATCACCCGTAACCGCTGGTTCAAAAGTCTAGTAGCCATCGCTTCCGCACTTGGTATTGGCGCCTTAATGACCCAGGTCGGCCTGTTCGGAGCAGGGCATTACTCAATCATTGCGTTCACAATCTTCGCTCTGGCTGTGTTTGGACTTGATCGCCTGCTAGGCGGAATATTGGGCATGATTTGGGTGCTTGTGGTACCCCACGAAAAATTCGCCGCACTTCCCAAATACTAGGTTGGACCTCATGAATGTCACCGAAATCAAAGCTGGCCAGCTGGGCATCAACTACATCGTCGATGGCTCCCCCACACGAAGCCTCGGTATGTTTGAGCTGACCGTGCCACCTGGTTCGAACGTTCCTCCTCCCCACAGCCATTCCAACAATGAGGAATGCGTGTACGTCCTGGAAGGAACCCTTCGATACTCGGTCGGCACCGAGACACGCGATCTGACAACCGGGCAGACGATGAGCACCCCGCGCGGGACGGTTCATGCTTTCTCGAATCCTTTCGCCGCGACGGCGCGCGCCCTGATCGTCCTGTCGCCGGACATTGGACCTCAATATTTCCGGGACGTCGCTACCGTCGTCAACGGCGCCGGGCCTCCAGACAAGGCTGCGCTGATATCCGTGATGTCCCGGTATGGGCTCGTCCCCGCCGCACCCAAGTGACGCTGCCCGACTTCGTTAGCCGCTCAATCTGATATGGCACATATTCGACGCGCTGTGCCCGACGACGCCGCTGAGGTGGTCAGACTCACCAGCGAGCTCGGCTACGAGGCATCTGAAAGTGTGATCTCGAAGAGACTCTCCGCATTGACGGTGCAGCCCACGCATTTTGTAGCCGTAGCGCAAGGACGATCCGGAACGCTCGCCGGTTGGATATGCGCCGAGCGCCGCCTGATACTGGAGTCCGGGGAGAAAGTCGAGATATCCGGGCTGGTTGTCGACAGCACACAACGCCGCAACGGAATCGGGTGCTTGCTCGTCGAGGCCGCCGAGCAATGGACGGCGGAGTGCGGCCTTACATCGCTGGTCGTGCGCTCAAACGTGGATCGACCGGAATCCCATGCATTCTATTTGCGGGCGGGTTATGTCCGCAGCAAGACCCAGCACGTCTATTTGAAAACCATCCCGTCCAACACCCGATGATTACGGCGGAATGGGCGCGAGAATTCGCGCAGGAGTGGATTGCGGCGTGGAATTCGCACGACCTGGAGCGCATCCTTTCGCACTACCATGACGACTTCGAGATGTGGTCGCCACTCATCATCGAGAGAATGGGCGTGGCAACTGGCACTCTTAAGGGTAAGGAAGCCATTCGCTCATACTGGACGATCGGACTGGCCGCGAAGCCGCCGCTGAACTTTGAGTTGCAGGATGTGCTGGTGGGGGTCGATACCATTGCAATTTACTATTGCAGCAAGACCCGAAACGCAATGGTTGCGGAGATCCTGCGCTTCGATGATCAGAACCGCGTCATCTACGGTGCAGGATTGTACGGACGTCAACCTGAAAGGTAGATTGCAGAGCGCCACATGCAGGCCACGTAGGGTCATTCGCCTTCATAGCGTTCGGTTCCCGCATTGCGGCACCGCGCTCGCCCAGTCCCGGCTTGCTGCATTTTCAGCTTTGTCCTAGGCTGCTTCGACAATGAAACGCAGGGGAATGACGATGAAGACTTTCTCGAAGCATTGGCGCTTGGCCCTCGGCATATTCGGCGTTGCATGGATGATGCTGATGTCGACCGCCACCGTGCAGGCGCAGGGCGTCACCGCAAAATCCGTGGTCGACCGCGCCGAGATCCAGGACCTGATCACACGTTACTACTACAATTTCGGCAAAGAGAGTGCCGAGAGCTTCCCGGACTTCTATGCCGATGATGCCGAGCTGATCCTCGGCACCACTCATTACAAGGGCAAGGATGGCATCGCGAAGGCCTATGCGCCTCGTCCCGGCGGCGCGAGCCCGGCCGCGCACGCGTATTCGTTCAACGTGACGATCAGCAATCCGCTCATCATCGTGCACGGCGATAGGGCGACCTCGCAGTTGATTTTCACCGAGTATCTGATGGACAAGCAGGGCGATGCCCCGCACATCAGGACGCAGGGCCGCGAATACGCCACCTTCGTCAAAGTGAACGGCCAGTGGCGCTACAAGACCCGCCAGATCCAGGGGGGAATGAAGCCACCGGATGGCTGGAAGGAATAACGGAGCTGATCGTCCGGCGCGCTCCGGCGCGCCTAGACGACGCGGTTGCGGGTGCCGCCCTTCAGAAAATCAGCGATATTCGCGGCGACCTCATCGAGACAGCGCTGCCGGGCTTCCTTGGCCGCCCAGGCAATGTGCGGGGTCAGGATCAGGTTCGGAATGCTCGGGTCGACCAGGGGATTGCCATCGAGCGGCGGCTCCTGCGGCAGCACATCGATCGCTGCCCCGCCGATGATTCCGTTGCGCAGCGCTTCGACCAGTGCCGCCGAATCGATCAGGCCGCCGCGGGCGGTATTCACCAGCAGTGCATCGCGCTTCATCAACCCCAGCTCGCGCGTGCTGATCATGTTCGCCGTCTCCGGTGTCAACGGACAGTGCAGGCTCAGAACGTCCGCCTCCCGCAGCAGTGCATCCAGCCCCACGCGGCCCGGCGCGGCCGGCTGCCCGGGGCGACCGGCGATCATCACCCGCATATCGAGTGCGGCCTGCGCACCCTGCGCCACCGCCCGACCCAGTGCGCCATAACCGACAATACCAAGCACCCGTCCCGACAGTTCGCGTATCGGGTAATTCAGCATCGTGAACTGCGGGGTGTGTGACCAGGAGCCGTCCACGGCCAGGCGCGAGAACTCCCGCACGCGATGCGTGTGCGCCAGGATCACGGCCAGGACATGCTGCATGACCGAACGGCTGCAGTAGTCGCGGACATTGCACACCGCGACCGTGTGATCGCGCGCGGCCTCCAGATCGACATTGTTGGTGCCCGTGGCCGAAACGCCCACGAACCGCAGCTGCGGATTGGCCTCGATGAGCGCGCGGCTGATGCGCAGCTTGTTGGTCATCACAATGTGCGCGCCCGCCATCCGTGCCGGAATTTCGGCATCCGGCGTGACGTCGTGCAAAACGACGTCGGGGAGTACGCGCTTGAGCGCGGTCATGTCAAGATCGCCATTGCTGACGGTGGCGAAATCAAGGAATACAGCTTTGAAGGTCATGGCCCGCATTATACGGGGATGTTGCGTTTCGGTCCTGATGCTCGCAGCGACCGTGCCGGTTTCCGGCGCCGGCATCGATGTGGTCGATGACACGGGCGCCCATCTGCGCCTGGCAGAACCCGCTCGGCGCATCGTCAGCCTGGCACCCAGCAGCACCGAGATGCTGTTCGCGGCGGGCGCCGGACCACAGCTCGTCGCGACGGTGGCCTACTCCGATCAACCGGCCGCGGCCCGCCGCGTACCGCGTATCGGTGACAGCAGCGCGATCGACATGGAGCGGCTGCTGCAGCTCAAACCTGATGTCGTCGTCTATTGGCCGGGAGGCAATAACGCCGCGCAGATCGCCCAGATCAAACGACTGGGTTTCGTATTGTATGGCCAGCAGGTGAATCGCCTTGCCGATCTTGGCGTGTCATTGCGGCGGCTCGGTCGGCTGGCCGGAACCTCGGCAGCGGCGCAGCAGCGTGCCGGTCTGGTCGACGCACAGCTGACGCGATTGCAGAGGCACTATTCGAAGCGCGCGCCCGTGACTGCGTTTCTGGAGACCTGGAATCAACCGCTGTACACGGTCGGCGGTCAGCAGTTGATGTCGGATGCGCTCGCGGTGTGCGGTGCCGTGAATATATTCGGTGATCTGCCGCAGTTGAGTCCTGCCGTGCAAATAGAAGCCGTGCTCACCCGCAATCCCGAGCTGATCATCGCCGCGGGACCACCCGGGCAGGGCGCGCGGTGGCTGCAGGCCTGGCGCACGTTTCCGTCTTTGAAGGCCGTGCAGTCCGGCAATCTGCTCGACTTTGAGGATCAGGCATTGAGCCGGCTTGGGCCCAGCGTGCTGGATGCGACCGCCAAGCTGTGTGCCCGGATCGATGCGGCACGCACCCGCCATTGAAAGCGCTCAGTCGCGGAAGTTATTGAACTGCAGCGGCATGTCGACCTTGGCCTTGCGCAGCAGCGCCATCGCGCTTTGCAGATCATCACGCTGCTTGCCGACGATGCGCACCTTCTCGCCCTGCACGCTCGCCTGCACCTTGATCTTCGAGTCCTTGATCAGGCGCACGACCAGCCGCGCGGTATCGGCGTCGACGCCCTGGCGCAGGATCACTTCCTGCACCGCCGCCGCGAGATTCACGACGGGGTCCTTGATCTCCAGGCACATGATGTCGACGCCGCGCTTCGAGAGTCGCAGCTTGAGGATCTCGAGCATCTGCTTGAGCTGGAATTCAACCTGTGCCTTCACGGAAACCGTCAGGCCGTTCAGCTCGAACACCGCCCCGGTGTCCTTGAAATCAAAGCGTTGGCCGAGCTCCCGGTTGGCCTGGTCCACCGCGTTGGTGACCTCATGGGAGTCGAGCTCGGAAACCACATCAAACGAAGGCATGCCGGTCCTTGGCGCGTGGCCACAAAGTGGGCATGACGGTATTGTAAGCGAAGTGCGGCACGCTGAATCAGCAACTCCTGCGGCGCTCCTTGACTGCCTTTGGCCTTCCGGCGATACTCCGTGACGATGTATACGCAGCTTCGCAACGAGCTTGGAACCTACTGGTGGCGCACTTCCTGACGGAGTGGGCCCTGGTTGCTGCCGCCTTAAACTTTTCCTAAAAGACTCGAGCGTCGCCAGAACCCATCTCCGGAAATGTCCCGGGATGGGTTTTTTGTTGTCTGCGTGATTTGAAGCCAGGAATCGAATGAAAGCGCCTTTTGATATTGCTGGTGATCTGGACACCCCGGTCTCCGCCTACATGAAGCTGGCGGCGTTCAAGCCGTGCTTCCTGCTCGAGAGCGTCGAAGGCGGCGAGCGTCTCGCGCGCTACTCATTCGTGGGTTTCGGGGACAGCCTCGAGGTCAAACTGGATGCATCGGGCCTGCAGGTCGGATCGCAGCGGCATCCCCGACCGGGCAACGCTGGCGAACTGTTGAACCAGTTACGCGCCGCCTTGGCCGCTGCGCCGCGGCCCGAACCGGAGATTTCCGGCGTGCCCCTGGCCGGCGGCCTGGTCGGATTTGCCTCCTACGATGTCGTGCGGTTCTTCGAGCATCTGCCGAAGCGGATCGCGACCGCCGATGGCGTGCCGGCACTGCACTATGTCGCGCCACGGTCACTGCTCGTGTTTGATCACCTGACGCGCAGCATCGCCCTGCTGCATGCCGGATCGACAGCCGAGCGCGCCTCATTGCGTCGGGAAATCATCCAGGCATTGCGCGGTGGCCTGCCGACGACCCCGCGAGCGGGGCGCTACCAGCAGCCCACGCCCTCGATGACACGCGACGCATACATCGCCGGTGTGAAGCGCATCCAGGAATACATCGCCGCCGGTGATGTCTACCAGCTGGTACTCGCGGCGCGCTTCAGCGGACGGCACGAACTGGATCCCTTCCAAGCCTACCGCGCCCTGCGCCTGATCAATCCGTCTCCTTATATGTACTACTGCGCGCTCGGCAGCATCACCGTGGTGGGCTCCTCGCCCGAGGCGCTCGTCAAGCTCAACGGCGGCAAAGCGCAGCTGCGACCCATCGCCGGTACCCGGCCGCGCGCGGATGATGCCGCGGTCGATCTCGCGCGCGAGAGCGAACTGAAGGCCGACCCCAAAGAAAACGCCGAGCACGTGATGCTGGTGGACCTGGCGCGCAACGATCTCGGACGCGTGGCGGCGGCCGGCAGCGTGCATGTCGATCCGTATCGGCACATCGAACGCTACAGCCACGTGATGCACATTGTCAGTGGCGTGAAGGGTCAGCTCGCGCCCGGCAAGGATGCCTTCGATCTGTTTGCGGCGACCTTCCCGGCCGGGACGCTGGTCGGTGCGCCGAAGGTGCGCGCCATGCAGATCATTGACGAGCTCGAACCGGTCGGACGCGGTCTGTACGGCGGCACCGTCGGCTACTTCGGGGCGCGCGGCGACATGGACCAGGCCATCACCATTCGCACGCTCGTATTCCACGGCGATGAATACAGCTTCCAGGCCGGCGCCGGCGTGGTCGCCGACAGTGTGCCGGAAGCTGAATATGATGAAGTGCTGGCCAAGAGCGGCGCCATGGTGCGCGCGCTGGCGCTGGCGGAGGAGGGCCTGTGACCCCACATCTGCTGCTGATCGACAACTACGACTCCTTCACCTACAACCTCGTCCAGGCGTTCCTGGTGCTGGGTGCGCGGGTCGATGTCCGCCGCAACGATGAAATCACCGTCGCCGCCGCGCTCGACCTGGCGCCGTCGCACCTGTGCATTTCCCCCGGTCCCGGCACTCCCTACGACGCCGGCGTTTCCATGGACATGATCCGCGCCTTTGCCGCACGCGTGCCGGTGCTGGGCGTGTGCCTCGGGCATCAGTCCATTGTCGAAGTTTTCGGTGGCAAAGTCGTGCGCGCGGGCCGCCTCATGCACGGCAAGACCTCACGCATCATTCACGACGGGCGCACCGTGTTCACCGGCCTGCCGCAGGAGTGTGAAATCGGCCGTTACCACTCCCTGATCGCGGAAGGCTCGAAAATGCCGCCGGAGCTTGAGATCAGTGCGCGCACCCACGAGGATGAAATCATGGGTGCGCGCCATCGCAGCCTGATGGTCGAAGGCGTGCAGTTTCACCCGGAGAGCATCCTCTCCCCGGATGGGCCGCAGCTGCTCGGCAATTTCCTGCAGCAGCGCGGTGGCACGCGTGCGTAAGGCGCTCGAAGCGCTGCTCGAGGGCCGGCATCTGTCGCAGGCCGAAGCGGCTGCGCTGCTGACCCAGCTGGCTGCGCCCGACACCCATCCGGCGGTCACCGGCGCGGTGCTCGCCGCGCTGCGTGCCAAGGGCATCGTGGCCGCGGAGCTGCGCGGTTTTGCCGCTGGCATGCGCGCGCTGGCACTGCGCCCGCAGATTCCGGAGGGTATTCGCGCCATCGACATTGTGGGCACGGGCGGCGATGCTTCGGGTTCCTACAGCATCTCGACCGGCACGGCGCTGCTGACCGCGGCCTGCGGCCAGCCCGTGGTCAAGCACGGCAACCGCTCCATTTCCAGCAAGTGCGGCAGCGGCGATGTGCTCGAAGCGCTGGGGGTGAAGATCCCCATGGATGAGCAGACCGCGGCGCGCTGTCTTGCCGCCACCGGCTTCACGTTTCTGTTCGCACCCTACTATCATCCCGCGATGAAGGCCGTCGCGCAGGCGCGCGCGGCGCTTGGCGTACGCACCATCTTCAATATTCTCGGGCCACTCACCAATCCGGCGGCGCCTCCTTTGTACGTCATCGGTGCCTACAGTCCGGAAGTTGCGCGACTGATCGCGGACGCCGTGGCCGGCATGCCGATCGAGCGCGCCTTTGTCGTTCATGGCAGTCATGGCTGGGACGAGCCAACACCTGTGGGGCCTTTTATGCAGTTTGATGTTCACCAGGGTCATGTCAGCGAAAGCGTTCGCGATCCAGCGGATTTCGGTCTGGCACGGTGCCGCAATGAGGATCTGGCCGGTGGCGATGCGCACCACAATGCGCGCGCACTGCGCGCTGCGCTGAGCGGCGAGGATCGCGGCGCGCACCGCGACTGCCTGTTGCTCGGCGCCGCGCTCGCGCTGGAAGTCGCCGGCCGGACGCGCTCGGTCCGCGAGGGCATCGAGGCCGCCGCCGCCGCGATCGATTCCGGCACGGCGCAGCGCACGGTCAGCGCCGTGGCCGATTTCGGCCACCGCGCCGCTGGTGCCCCATGAGCACCGGGGATTTTCTGCAGATGATGGCGCAGGCCAGCCAGGAGCGGGTGCTCGCGGCCCGCGCGAAGCTATCTGAAAACGGGCTGCTGAAGCAGGCCCAGGCCACGGCGCCACCGCCGCCCCTGGTGCGCGGTACGGGTGGATTTGATCTCATTGCCGAATTGAAACTGCGCTCGCCCGCCGTGGGTCAGCTGCGCGCCCCGGACGGTGAAGATCCTGCCAAGCGCGCGCTGTCCTATGCCGAAGCGGGCGCCGCCGCGGTCTCGGTGCTGACCGAGCCGAGCCGCTTCGATGGCTCGCTCGCGCACCTGAGTGCCGCCAGCGGCGCACTGCGCGCGCGGCGGGTTCCGGCCATGCGCAAGGACTTCCTCGTCGATCCCTACCAGGTCGTCGAGGCCCGCGCCCACGGTGCCGGCGGCGTGCTCATCATCCTGCGCATGCTGTCCCGGCCGCAGCTCGATGAGCTGTGCTCGGCCGCCAAGGCCTGTGGCCTGTTCGCGCTGCTCGAGGCCTTCGATGAGGCCGATATCGAGCTCGCACACGACATCCTCGAGGCGCAGGCCCATCAGGACCCGGGCCCGTATCGCCTCGGGCCCAGTCGCAGCGCGAACAGCAGAAGTCGCCCGGGCATGACGCCGGTGCAGTGGCTGGTGGGAGTCAACAGTCGCGACCTGTCCACACTGAAGGTCGTGCCGGGACGACTCGAGAAGCTGGCGACGCTGCTGCCGACCGACGTGCCGCGCGTGGCCGAGAGCGGCGTGGCGACGCCCGAGGACGCACGCCGCGTGGCCGCCGCCGGCTACGACATGGCCCTCGTCGGCAGTGCGCTGATGAGCGGCGCGGATCCGAAGAGCCTCGCCCACGACATGATCGTGGCCGGACGGCGCGCGCGCCAGCAGTGGATCTGATGTGACGCCCGCCAAACCGCAACTTTGGATCAAGATCTGTGGCCTCAGCGATGCGGCGGCAGTGGACGCCGCGCTGCAGGCGGGCGTGGATGGCATCGGGTTCGTGTTCTCGCCCTCGCCGCGCCAGGTTCAGGCGGCACAGGCCGCGCGCCTGGCCTTGCCCGCGCGCGGCAAGGCGCTGTGCATCGCGGTGACGCGCCATCCGAAGCAGGAACTGCTGGATGAAATCCTGCGCGAGTTCAAGCCCGACGGCTGGCAGACCGATATCAATGACCTGAGCGTGCTGCGGGTGCCGCGACAGTTGCCGATCCTGCCGGTGCTGCGCAGTGGTTCACCGGCGCTCGAATCACCGCCGCGGCGCTTCTTGTTTGAAGGGCCGAGCAGTGGTCAGGGCGTGACCACTGACTGGAGCGAGGCGGCGCGACTGGCCGGCCACTCACAGCTGATCCTCGCCGGCGGGCTGCGCGTCGACAATGTGGCCGCGGCCATCGCCACCGTGCGCCCCTTCGGGATCGACGTGTCCAGCGGTGTCGAAGTGACCCCCGGGTGCAAGAGCCCGGCGTTGATCGCGGCCTTCGTGGCTGCCGCGCGCGACGCCCACGCACGGGTGAGTGCGACCCATACGATGGAGATACAACAGTGACCAGCGAGTTTACCGACGCCGAGAAGGCGCAGCTGCTGCAGGCTGTCATCGCCGGCCGGTTCCCCGACGAACGCGGCCGTTTCGGGCCCTTCGGCGGACGCTATGTGCCCGAGACCCTCATTCCGGCCATGGATCGTCTCGAGCAGGGCGTGCGTGAGCATCTGCCCAGCCCGCAGTTCCAGGAGGCGCTCGGCCGCGAGCTCAACACCTGGGCGGGCCGGCCCACGGCGCTGACGTATGCCACGACGCTGTCCGCGCGCTGGGGCGCGCAGGTGTGGCTGAAACGCGAGGATCTGGCGCACACGGGTGCGCACAAGATCAATAACGCGATGGGCCAGGCGCTGCTGGCCAAGCGCATCGGAGCGAAGCGCGTGGTGGCCGAGACCGGCGCCGGCCAGCACGGCGTGGCCTGCGCCGCGGCCTGCGCACGCGTCGGTCTACCCTGCGTGGTGTACATGGGAGAGGTTGACATGGAGCGGCAGGCGCCGAACGTAGGCCGCATGCGCCTGCTCGGCGCCACCGTGACGCCGGTGACCAGCGGCGATCGCACGCTGCGCGCCGCCATCGACGAGGCCATGCGCGACTGGGTGTCCGATCCGACCAATACTTTCTATCTGCTCGGTTCCGCGCTCGGTCCGCATCCCTACCCGTACCTGGTGCGCGAACTGCAGGCCATCGTCGGCCGCGAGGCGCGCGCGCAGATGCTGGAACAGACGGGCGCGCTGCCGGATGCCGTCATTGCCTGCGTCGGCGGCGGGTCCAACGCCATCGGCATGTTCCATCCCTTCATTGCGGATCGCAGTGTCAGGATCATCGGCTACGAAGCCGGCGGCACCGGCAATGGACTGGGCCAGAATGCGGCCACCTTGAGCTACGGTCGGCCGGGCGTGCTGCATGGGTTTTATTCAATGCTGCTGCAGGATGCCGACGGCCAGATCCAGGAAACGACCTCCGTGTCGGCGGGCCTGGATTACCCGGGCGTCGGGCCCGAGCATGCCCTGCTGCAGGTGACCGGGCGCGTGCAGTACGAAGCGGTGGACGATGTCGCCGCACTGGCGGCGGTGAAGGAGTGCTGCGAGCACGAAGGCATTCTGCCCGCCATCGAAAGTGCCCATGCGCTTGCCGGCGCGAAGCGCTGGACGGCGGCAAATCCCGGGACGCGGGTGGTGATCTGTCTGTCCGGGCGCGGTGACAAGGATATGCCCACGCTGCTGCGGACCTTGTTGGCCCCCACCGGATCGGATCCTTCATGAGCACGACATCGAGCATTCCCGGCGCGCAGATCAGCAACGCCATCCGGCGCGCCCATGCGCAGGGCAATCCGGCGCTGGTCGCCTATCTGACCGCCGGCTATCCCAGCAAGGCGCTGTTCATCGAGCATCTGCGCGCGATCGCCTCGGCGGCCGACGTGGTCGAGATCGGGGTGCCATTCACCGACCCCATGGCCGACGGCGTCACCATCCAGCGTTCCAGCCACGCCGCCCTGCAGCAGGGCGTCACGCTGCGCTGGATACTGGAGCAACTGACCGGCATGCCCAAGCTCGGCGCGCCCCTGCTGCTGATGAGTTATCTGAATCCGCTGCTCGCTTTCGGTGTCGAGTGCCTGCCCGAGGCGGCCGTACGGGCCGGCGTGAATGGCTTCATCGTTCCGGACATGCCGGTGGATGAAAGCGATCTGCTCAAGGAGGCATTGGCGGCCCACGGCGTTGCGCTGGTACAGATGGTGACCCCGGTGACCACGCCCGCCCGGCTCAGTCGCGTGGTCGGTGCGAGCAGTGGA
The DNA here is from genome assembly GCA_036267975.1 of Steroidobacteraceae bacterium. GTDB lineage: Bacteria > Pseudomonadota > Gammaproteobacteria > Steroidobacterales > Steroidobacteraceae > DAIDKA01. Next base: position 15,967 of record DATAVA010000039.1, read on the forward strand.
TTTGTCTACGCGGTGACCATGACCGGCGTCACCGGCAAGAGCGTGACCGTGCCCGCCGAAGTCATCCAGTACCTCGACCGGGTGCGCGCGCAGTCGCGCGTGCCCGTGTGCGCGGGCTTCGGCATTCGCAGCCGCGAGCAGGTCCAGGCCCTGCGCGAGCACGTCGATGGCGTCATCGTCGGTTCCGCCCTGGTGGAAGTGCTGGAGCGCGGCGAGGATCCGGCGCGCTGGCTGTCGGCACTGCGCGGCTAATCAGACTATTTCAGCGCCGGCCGCATCCGCCGCGGCCTGCGCGGCGGCGGCCTGCGGCGTGATCATCCGCAGGGTCCGCCACTTGCCCCACTTGTAGTACGCCATCGCCAGCACGACGGCCAGGAACGAGGAGGCGGGGAAGCTCCACCAGATGGCATCGGCGTGCAGCCGGCCCAGCAGTGTGAGTGCCATGGGGAAGCGGAAGCCCAGCAGGCTGATCGCCAGCACGATGAGCGGCGCGACCACCGCGCCGTTGGCGCGCACGACGCCGAACAGCACCATCGAAATACCGAAGAACACGAAGCTCCAGGTGACGATGTTGTTCAGATGCACGCCGATGGTGATGGCGTCCGAGCCCGGCGGCAGGAACAGTCCGAGCGCCGAGCGGCAGAACACGTCCACGATCAGCACCATGGTGCCCGTCAGGATCAGCTGGTAGATGACCCCCGTGCGCGTGATGGCGCTGATGCGGTCCCACTTCTGCGCCCCGATGTTCTGCGCAGCCATGGAGGAGACGGCCATGCCGATCGCGAACGATGGCATCTGGATGTAGTTCCACAGCTGCACCCCGGCGCCATACGCGGCGGCGGTCTCGACTCCGAAGCCGTTCACGAGGCTGATCATGAACACCATGCTCAGCGACAGCACCATCATCTGCAGCGCCATCGGCACGCCCTTGCCGATGAGCGTGCTGACAATCGACCAGTCGATCTTCAGCAGCTTGATCTCATCACCATGCAGGCACAGCGGATGCTTCTTGCCGTACAGGTACGCGACCAGCACCACCAGGCTGATCGCCTGCGCCAGCAGCGTGGCCAGGGCGGAGCCGGCAATGCCGAGCCGCGGAATGGGACCGACGCCGAAGATGAACACGGGGTTCAGCGCGATATCCAGGCCCACGGACAGGAACAGGAAGTACAGCGGGGTCTTCGCATCGCCCGCGCCGCGCAGCGCGGAGGTCGCGAAGATGTACAGCACCATGAAGGGCAGCGCGAGGAAGATGACGCGCATGTAGTCCACGGCCAGTGTCAGCGCCTGCGGCGGGGTCTGCATGAGGCGCAGCAGCGGCTCGCACACATACCAGCCGACGATGGCCATCACGATGGACAACGAGGCGGCGAAGGTGGTGCTGGTGCCGACCACGCGTTTGGCGTCATGCGGGCGGCGCGCGCCGAGGTACTGGCCGATGAGAATGGTCGCGGCCAGGGAGGCGCCGATCATGGCGCCCAGGATCAGAAACAGCACGATGCTGGCGTTCGAGCTGCCGGCCATCGCCGCCTCGCCCAGGTAGTGGCCGATCCAGAATGAATTCACCGTCGCATTCAGCGACTGCAGGATGTTGCCGAACAGGATCGGCAGCGCGAACAGCAGCAGGCGCCGGCTGATCGAGCCTTCGGTCAGATTGTGATGCTGTGGCATGGGGGCCGCAAGGCTAGCGCAGGCGGGTTGACATGTCTAACGCCTGCGTCCCACCAGGATCCATCCGGCGCCCAGTACCAGCATGCTCCAGCCCGGCCAGGCGACCTCCCGGCCCAGGCCCAACCAGATAAGGCCCCCGAGCAGGATCGCCGACCCAATGGTGACGGCTGCGCGCTGCCGCGTCGCGCGTTCCACGGCCACGCGCAATGAGAGCCCGACGGCCTCTTCCGGGCGCAGCCCGGCACGGCCGGCGCGCGACTGGCGCACCGCATCCTTGACCACGGCGGGAAGCTCGTTCAGCGCTTCGAGCATGTCCGGCAGCTGTTTGCGGAAATTGTGGACCAGCGCACGCGGACCGATGCGCTCGCGCATCCAGCTGCGCAGCACCGGTCCGGCCGTGCTCCATACGTCCAGGTCCGGGTACAACTCCCGTCCCAGGCCCTCGACATTGATCAGCGTCTTCTGCAGCAGGATCAGCTGCGGCTGGATGACCATGTCGAAGCGGCGTGCGATTTCGAACAGCCGCAGCAGCACATGCCCATAGGATATTTCCTTCAGCGGCCGATTGAAGATCGGCTCGCACACCGTGCGGACCGCCGCTTCCATGTCAGCCACGCGGGTGTTCGCGGGCACCCAGCCGGACTCCACGTGCAGCGTCGCGACCCGATGGTAGTCGCGGTCGAGGACCGCCAGGAAATTGCTGGCCAGGTAGTACTGATCGCGCATATCGAGCGTGCCGACGATGCCGAAATCGATGGCCGCATAGCGCGGATTGGCCGGGTCTTCCACCAGCACGAAGATATTGCCCGGGTGCATGTCCGCATGGAAGAAATTGTGGCGGAATACCTGCGTGAAGAAGATGCGCACGCCGTTCTCGGCCAGCTTGCGGAAATCCGTGCCGAGCGCGCGCAGCTGCTGCATGTCGCTGATGACGACGCCATGGATGCGCTCGATGACCAGCACATCGACGCGGCAGTGGTCCCAGAACACGGCGGGCACATGCAGCAGATCGGAGCCTGCGAAGTTGCGCTTCAGCTGCGACGCATTGCCGGCCTCGCGCATCAGATCCAGCTCATCGAGCACCGTCTTCTCATACTCCGCGACCACTTCCACCGGGCGCACGCGCCGGCTCTCCGGCCAGTACTTTTGCGCCAGGCGCGCAAGCGCGTAGAACAACTCCAGGTCACGCTCGATCTGCGCGCGCACCCCCGGCCGCAACACCTTGACGATGACATCCTGTCCGCCCGGCAAGGTGGCGCCGTGGACCTGCGCGATCGAGGCCGCGGCCAGCGGCGTCTCCTCGAACCGCGCGAACATCTCGGAGAGGGGCCGGCCGTAGGAAAGTTCGAGACTGGCCCGGGCCACGCTGCCGGGGAAGGGCGGCACCCGATCCTGCAGTTTCGCCAGTTCATCGGCGATGTCCGCGGGCAGCAGATCGCGGCGCGTGGAGACCGCCTGGCCGAACTTGACGAAAATAGGCCCCAGCTCGATCAGGGCCAGCCGCAGATTTTCCCCGCGCGCACCAGACCTTTGTCGCGCGCGCCATAAGCCCGGCGACAGCAGCAGCAGCAGGCGCAGCGGCCGGTACAGGTGCGTGGCACGCACCAGATCATCGAGCCGATGCCGCAGCAGCACCCGCTGGATGCGCACCAGGCGCACCAACACCCGCAGCCTCACGGCCCGGTGCGCTCGAAGCGTTGTTCGAGGTGCTGCAGGCGCGCCTCGAAGCGATCCACGTCATCGCGCAGCGCGTCGATCCCATCCAGTAACTGGCGGCCCTCGGCCTTCGGCACGAGCTCGCGGCGTTCGTGGGCGAGGTACTCGGCGACATTGTTCATGCTGGTGCGCAGCGCCCGCTCGCCGAATCCAAAGGCGCGGCGCGCCAGCCGCCCGAGGTGGTGCGCCGGGGCATCACCGATGAGCTGGGCCAGCTCCTCTTCCGGCTCGGGTTTCAGCAGCCCCAGCAGTTCACTGAATTGCTGCGCGACTTCGCCGTCGCCGCTGATGGCCGCGCCGCTGCGGGACAAGGCCTGGGCGCCGCCACCCGCCAGGGCCAGCAGGCTGAACGGGCCCGCGCTGATGCGCGCATCTGCCGGCTGCTGCGAGCCGCGCTCGATCCGCAGGCACGCGCCCGTGCTGGAGATCACTACCGGGCCGGTGCCAGTTATTTCCACGGCCAGGCTGCGCCCGGCCAGGGACGCCGCCAGGGCCTGTGCCCGCGGCGAACGCGGCAGGGAACGGTTCAGGATCTTTTCAATACTCGCCAGCAACATCTAATGAGCAGTCCGTGTCATCACAGCACCGAAGTGCCGGTGTACATTATCAATTTCCGCACTCGCGAGGCGAGCAACGCTTGAGCAGGCATTCCGGACCGGCAACCGTGGCCCTGACCCCCTTCACCGCCGCTGCCGCCGGCGCGATCGGCCAGATCGAGGTCCATGTCGCCCGGCCGGCGCCGACGCGGCTGCTGCTGGAATACGAGCTGCGCGGGGACCTTGCCGGGGTGCTGATCGCCAGCCCCGGGGCCGAAAGCTCCGGCGGGGAGCCGGATGGGCGCACCGATGGGCTATGGCGCCACACCTGCATGGAAGTCTTCATCAGCACCGGGCCCACAGCGCCAGGGCCGTACCTGGAAATCAATCTGGCCCCCGGCGGCCAGTGGGCGGCGTACCGATTTTCCGGGTACCGTGCGGGTATGGCACCCCTGACCGGCATCCACCCGCCGCGCATCGAGCTGCGAACCCAGCCCGAGCGGCTGCTGTTGGCGGCGGAAGTCACCGTACCGGACGATTTCGCGGCCACGACACTTTGGCTCGGGCTCACGGCAGTCGTCGAAGACGCGCAGCGGCAGCTGCGCTACTGGGCATTGCGGCACGCCGCCGACCGACCCGATTTCCACCACCCCGACAGCTTCGAGTTCGAGATCTGACGCCATGCGATTTGGTATCGACCGCTTATTGACTGAACCGGCCTTACGCAAACCCCTGGCCGGGCGTCGCGTCGCGCTGCTGGCGCACCCGGCCTCCGTGACCCAGCGCCTGACACACTCGCTGGATGCGCTCGCGGCTTGCGGTGATCTGACGCTCGCGGCGGCATTCGGGCCGCAGCATGGCCTGCGCGGCGACAAGCAAGACAACATGATGGAGTCGGCGCACTACCGCGATCCGGTGCACGGCATTCCGGTGTTCAGCCTGTACGGCACCGAGCGGCGGCCGACGGCGGCGATGATGGACAGTTTCGATGTGCTGCTCGTGGACCTGCAGGATGTCGGTTGCCGCATCTACACGTTCATCACGACGCTGCGCTACGTCCTGGAGGCGGCCGCGATCCATGGCAAATCGGTGTGGGTGCTCGATCGGCCAAATCCCATCGGTCGACCCGTCGAGGGGCTGACCCTGCGGCCCGACTGGCACAGCTTCGTGGGGGCCGGTGCCATCCCGATGCGCCACGGGCTCACGCTCGGAGAACTCGCCGGCTGGTTTGTACGCACCCTGAAGCTCAATGTCGATTTCGAAGTGGTGCCGATGGAGGACTGGATGCCGGCACGGGCACCGGGCTTCGGCTGGCCGCTGGGCGAGCGCGCCTGGGTCAATCCAAGCCCCAACGCCGCGAACCTGTGGATGGCGCGCGCCTACCCCGGCACGGTCATGCTCGAAGGCACAGTGTGGTCCGAAGGGCGCGGCACGACCCGGCCGCTGGAGCTGTTCGGCGCACCGGATCTGCCGATCGCGGAGCTGCTCGCACGCATGCAGCAGCTCGCGCCGCAGTGGCTGCGCGGCTGCCGACTGCGGCCGTGCTGGTTCGAGCCGACATTCCACAAGCACGTCGGCGAGCTGTGCGCCGGGGTACAGATTCATGTGGAGGACGGAGCCTACGAGCACGAGCACTTCAAGCCCTGGCGGCTGATGGCATTGGCCCTCAAGGCCGCACGCCAGCTGCGCAGCGATGCGCCGCTGTGGCGTGATTTTCCGTATGAGTACGAAGCGGGCCGGCTCGCCATCGATGTCATCAATGGCAGCGCGCTGCTGCGGCAATGGGTCGATGACCCCGCGGCGCTGCCGGCCGATCTTGAAGTTCTTGCCGCGGCAGATGAATCCGCGTGGCGCCAGGAGCGCAGCGCCTTTCTGCTGTATCCGTAATTCCCAAGCTCAGTACTTGTAGCCGCGATGAACGGCGACGATGCCGCCACTGAGGTTGTGATAACGGCAATCCTCGAGCCCCGCATCGCGCATCAGCCCGAGCAGCGTGTCCTGGTCGGGGTGCATGCGGATCGATTCGGCCAGATACCGGTAACTGGTGGCATCGCGCGCCACCAGCTGCCCCAGCCGCGGCAGGACATGAAACGAGTAGGCATCGTACAGCGGCCGCAGCGCCACGGCGGGCCGCGAGAACTCCAGCACGATCAGCTGACCGCCCGGCTTGAGCACCCGATGCATCGAGCTTAACGCCGCCAGCTTGTCGGTGACATTGCGCAGTCCGAAACCGATGGTGACGCAATGGAAGCTGTCAGCCGCGAACGGCAGCTTCTCGGCATTCGCCTGCAGGCAGCGCACGTTGCCCACCAGCCCCGCATCGATGAGGCGGTCGCGACCTTGTGCCAGCATCGCCGCGTTGATGTCGGTGAGAATGACCAGGCCCTCGGGGCCCACCTGGCGCGCCAGGCCCGCCGACAGATCCCCGGTCCCGCCGGCGACATCGAGAGCCTGCTGTCCGGGCCGCAACTGCGTCAACTGCAGGGCAAAGCGCTTCCACAGCCGATGCAGGCCGGCCGACATCAGGTCGTTCATCAGGTCATAGCGCCCCGCGACCGAGTCGAAGACGCCGCGCACGCGCCGCGCCTTGTCCGCGCGCGGCACGCTCTGGAAACCGAAGTCGGTGGGCTCAGTATCGTTCATGGTGGTCAAGTCTTCGACGTTGAGGAACTGTGGAGATGTCAAGTCAAGTGTTGGTTCGTCAAGTGCTGGGCCAGTTTTTTCCGTCTACAGTATTGCAATCCGCCCGCTCTCGGGAGCATGATTCGCCCCGTTTCCCCGGACTTAAGCCGGGGGGCAGAAAAATAGAACGGGGGTCTTGTATTCCGGGGCCGGGCTTAACAGCTCGGCCCTTTTTTATTCATGCGCCTGCGCTGCCTTTGCCGCCAGCAGTGGCGGCGCTGACCCGGGCCTGATAACGCGCCCAATTCTGCGCATGATCACGCCCCAACTCATACAGATATTGCCAGGTGAACAGGCCCGTATCGTGGCCGTCATCGAACACCAGCTTCACCGCATACTGACCGATGGGCTCGAGCGCGCAGATGCGGACCCCGGATTTGCCGGTGACGAGCACTTCTTGGCCCGGACCGTGACCCTTGACCTCGGCCGAGGGGGAGTGCACGCGCAGGTATTCGAAGGGCAGCTCGTACACCTGGCTGTCGGCAAACGTAACCTGCAGCACCCGTGAGGTGGTGCGCAATCGCAATTCAGTGGCCAGGGGTGAATTCATGGACGCATTCTCTCACGCCGGCGCGCGCGCACCGGCGACCACGAAATCCTGCACCTCGGCCGGATCCAAGGGCCTGCTGATGTGCTTGCCCTGCACCAGGTCACAGCCCATCGCGCGCAGCAGCTGCACGGCCGCCTCGCTCTCCACGCCCTCGGCGACGACGGTGAGACCCATGTTGTGCGCCAGTTCGATGGTCGATTTGACAATAGTGGCGTCACTGGACCGCTCGTGGGCATGGGTGATGAACGCGCGATCGATCTTCAACTGGTCCAGCGGCAGCCGGCTTAGCTGCGCCAACGAGGAGTGACCGGTACCGAAGTCATCGATGGCGAAGCGGACGCCCGCGAGCTTCAGCAGATGCATGTGGCGCGCGGCGAGCAGCGGGTCGCGCATGACCGCGCTCTCGGTGATTTCCAGCACCAGCTGCGAGGGCTGCACGGCGTGTTCATGCAGGCAGGCCTGAATCTCCTCGACCAGCTGCGGATCCATGATGTCCGGCGCCGAAAGATTCACGGCCACGTTGATGTGCAGGCCCGCTGCCCGCCACTGCGCGAGCTGCCGGATGGCGCGTGACAATGCCCAGCTCGTCAGCAGTCGCGAGCTGCCCGTGTGTTCGGCGATCGGCACGAATTCCGCGGGCGACAGGTCGCCCAGCAGCGGATGCTTCCAGCGCATCAGCGCCTCGAGCTGGGTGATGGCGCCGCTGGCGAGGTTCAGTTCCGGCTGGAACACCAGCCGCAGCGCATCGGCCTCAATGGCCGTCCGCAAACCCGCCGCGAGCTGCAGGTGCCGGCGCTGTTCCTCGTCACGGCCGAGCCGATAGGCCGACACGTATGCGCGGCTCCCCAGCGCATCCTCCAAGGCGATCTGGGCGCGGCGCATCAGCTCACGCGAGGCGGCGCCATGGTCCGGATGCTGGCTGAAGCCCGCCTGGATCTGGATGTCGAGGCTCACGTCCGCCAGGTGCAGGCCCGCGTGAATGACGCCCACCAGCTGCCGCGCCAGCAACGCGGCCCGCTCACTGCTGCAGCGATGCAGAATGATCATGAACTGGCTCGCGGCCAGGCGCGCGACCATGTCGCCCGCTTCGGTGTTCTGGCGCAGGCGCCGCGCGACTTCACGCAGGGCCTCATCACCCACCGGGTGCCCCAGGGCGGCATTGATCTCGCGGACATTGCGCAACTCCAGGATCACCAGCGCAAACGGTGCGGGTGCTGGCGCGTTCAGCAGGGCGTCGATGTGATCCTCGGCGCAGGCCCGGTTCGGCAAACCCGTGAGCGGGTCCTCGTAGGCCACGCCGCGCAGTCGCGCCAGCAGCGCGCGGGTGCTGAAGCTCAGTTTCACGAGCAGCCCCAGCGCGATCACGCTGCTGACCGCGGCCAGCGTCAGAAACTCCCGGCGCGGCGCGCCCGCAGCCGCGGCCAACGCACCCAGCGCCAGCGAGGCGGCGATGAGGACGCCGATGACGACATACATTTGGCGCGAAAGCCGATCCATATCATCTGCCCAGGTTCAGTGACCTAAGGGGTGGTAGACTGCGCCGCTTCAATTTAAGTGTTTTGGAGAGTTCGAGCATGGGCAAGGGAGATCCACGATCCAAGCGCGGCAAGATCTACAAGGGGTCTTTCGGCAAGACCCGTCCGAAGGATCCGTCCAAGAAGAAAAAGGCTGCGAAACGCGCGGTCAAGAAGTAGCACCTGCCTGACGCTGCTGCGGCGGTTCGAGCCGGCCCGAGGCCGCCGCCGCCAGCACCTCGATGACCAGTTCGCGCTCCGCCGCCTGAACCCGGGCCGCCAGCGATTGCGTGGAATCATTTGGCGCCACGGGCACGCGCACCTGCGCGATCAGCACGCCGGTATCGTAGTCGTCGTCCACCCAGTGCACGCTGGCGCCTGAGCTCTCCACGCCTGCCGCCAGCACCGCCCGGTGCACGTTCAGACCGTACATTCCCTGGCCGCCGAACTGCGGCAGCAGCGCCGGATGGGTATTGATGATCCGGCCCGCAAACTGCGCGAGGGTCAGCGGCCCGAGGCGTTTCATATATCCGGCGAGCAGCACCAGGTCGGTCGCGAATTCGGCCAGCATCCTGCTCAAGGCCTGGTCCAGTGCGGTGGGGCTGCCCGCGGTAGCCGCGGACAGGTGCCGCGCCGTCACCCCCGCGCTGCGCGCCCGGCGCAGGGCCCCGGCGGCCGCATTATTGCTGATCACCACGCCTACCCGGGCCGGCAGCCGGCCGCTGGCACAGGCATCCAGTACCGCCTGCAGGGTGGTTCCTTCCCCCGAGGCCAACACGGCGATTCTCATCACGCGACCTGTATCATTGAATTCCTGCACAAAGCTGCCGTATCTTACAGCACCTATGCTGGGCATCGACTTGGACAAAGCCGATCACGGCCATCATTCCGATCTGCGCATCGCCCCGCATGGGACGCGCGGACTCTCCCAACTCGTCCTGCGCACCGACATCGCGGGCATGCCGCTGGAGTGGATTGACTACCGAGAGGCCGCCCGCCTGTACCACCAGGAGCAGGTGGCCTACACCTGTGGTTCGACGCTGTATCCCCTGTACGGTGGCGTGAATGCCCGCACCGGGCGGCGCACGGTGCTGGATGTCAATTCCATTGTCGCGACCATTGGCCATACCGGCAACCCGGGGAACTGCCGCCACGACTACGTGCCGCCGCTGAACAATCAGACCCTGTTCCGGCGCGATGCCTATCTGTGTCTGTACTGTGCGCAGCGCTTTGCCACCCGCGAGCTGTCGCGCGATCACGTGCGGCCCTTCAGTCAGGGCGGAAAGGACACCTGGATGAACGTGGTGACCGCGTGCCGGCGCTGCAATAACCACAAGGCCTCGCGCACGCCTGAACAGGCGAAGATGCAGTTGATCGCCGTGCCGTTCACACCGACCTACGCCGAGTACATCTTCCTCAAGGGTCGGCGGGTGCTGGCGGATCAAATGGAATACCTGATCGCCCACTTCCCGCGCAGCAGTCCGCTGCACGATCGGATCCAGCGCTGGTTGTCCTAGTGCGGCCGTGCGGGTCCGCAGCAATTAATGGTGCGACATCTGCCAGATCGACCAGCCGATCGCAAAGCCGGCAATCAAGGTCAGGATCGCGGCGATCGCGATCTGCACGGCCCGCCGCCGGCCGCCATGGGCGACCGGCGGTTGCACCTCGACCTTGGTGGGAGCCGTAGGCTTGGCAGGCTGCAGCGCCTTTGCCAGCAGCGCCGAAACTTCCTCCTGACAATGCGCGCAGTTCGCCAGATGCGTTTCGAACTCCTGCCGCTGCACTGCATTCATATGACCGGCGACCCAGGCCGCGGCAGCATGATTTTCAGATGATGCGTTTTCCATGACGGGCCTTGGGAAGGTACGCGACAGGTTGTTGTCGCCGTAGGTATCATCGGAACGCGCACCGTAGCGCATCGGTACGTCTTCGCAAGAATGCATGAAAGCTGACGGGAAAAACATTGATTCCGTGCTGCAGGAGCGGCGCCTGTTCGCGCCGGATCCACAGTTCGTTGCCCGCGCGCAACTCAAGAGTGACGAACTGCAGCGCTTGCGGCACGCGGCTGCAACGGACGCGCAGGCGTTCTGGGCGGATCAGGCGCGCAAGGAGTTGGTCTGGCATCGCCCCTTCACGCGCGTGCTGGATGAATCGCGCGCGCCGAATTTCGAGTGGTTCGCCGATGGCGAGCTGAATGTCGCGTACAACTGCCTCGACGTGCATTTGCGCGAGCGTGGTCACAAGACCGCGCTGGTGTTTGAAGGCGAACCGGGCGATTCGCGGCGCCTTTCCTACCAGGAACTGCACGCGGAGGTGTGTCGCGCCAGCAATGCGCTCAAGGCCCTCGGCGTGCGCTGCGGCGATCGCGTCGTCATCTACATGCCGCTGGTGCCCGAAATCGTCATCGCGATGTTCGCCTGCGCGCGCATCGGCGCGGTGCACTCGGTGGTGTTCGGCGGCTTCTCCGCCTTGTCACTGCGCGAACGCATCGAAGATGCCGGCGCGCGCGTGCTGCTGACCGCCGATGGTGGCAATCGCGCCGGCAACATCATCGAGTTGAAGGCCGCCGCCGATGAGGCGCTGTCGCAGGGCTGCGCGACCATCGAGAAGGTCGTCGTGCTCAAGCGCACCGGCCACGCCGTGCCGATGGCCGAGAACCGCGATATCTGGTGGCATGACGCCATCGAGGGCCAGGCGCCGATCTGCGAACCGGAGTGGGTCGGCGCCGAGCATCCGCTGTACCTGCTGTACACCTCCGGATCGACTGGACGACCGAAGGGCATCCAGCATTCCAGCGCCGGGTACCTGCTGGGCGTGAAGGTGTCGACTCGCTGGGTGCTCGATCTCCAGGAGGATGATGTCTACTGGTGTACCGCCGATGTCGGCTGGGTCACCGGGCACAGCTACGTGGCCTACGGTCCCATGGCGCTCGGCGCGACGGTCGTCATGTACGAAGGGGCGCCGACCTGGCCCAATGGCGGACGCTGGTGGCACATCTGCCAGAAGCACGCCGTGACGATTCTGTACACCGCCCCGACCGCGATTCGCGCGTTGATGAAGCTCGGCGATGAGATTCCCGCCAGCCACGACCTGTCGCGACTGCGCCTGCTCGGCAGCGTCGGTGAGCCCATCAATCCGGAAGCCTGGATGTGGTACCACACCGTGATTGGTCGCGAACGCTGCCCCATCGTGGATACCTGGTGGCAGACCGAGACCGGCGCCTTCATGATCGCACCGGTCCCCGGTGTGACCGCGACCAAGCCCGGATCCTGCACGCTGCCGCTGCCGGGTATCGAGGCGGACATCGTCAATGAAGAGGGCGAGCGGGTGACGCAACCCGACGCCGGCGGCTACCTCGTGATCCGCAGGCCGTGGCCCTCCATGCTGCGCACCATCTGGGGCGACAACCAGCGCTACCTGCAGACCTACTGGGAAAAATTCCAGAACCGCTTTTATGTGGCCGGCGACGGCGCGCACCGCGACGCGGACGGCTATTTCTGGATCATGGGGCGCATCGATGATGTGCTGAAGGTGTCCGGCCACCGCCTCGGAACCATGGAAGTGGAGTCGGCGCTCGTGGCGCATCCGCGCGTCGCCGAAGCGGCGGTCGTGGGTCGCCCACACGACATCAAGGGCGAGGCGATCTTTGCCTACGTGGTGTGTCGCGGTGAGCGCCCCGTGGACGAGGACGCCACTAAACTTGCCGCCGAGCTGCGCGAGTGGGTCGGCAAGCAGCTCGGTGCCATCGCCAAGCCCGATGACATCCGCTTCGCCGAAGTGCTGCCGAAAACCCGTTCCGGCAAGATCATGCGCAGGCTGCTGCGCGCGCTGGCGCGCGGCGAAGAGATCACGCAGGATATTTCGACGCTGGAAAATCCGGCCATCATTGCCCAGTTGCGCGGCGAGCATGCGGCAAAGCCGTGATGCGCTGATTCCACCTGCGTCAGTCCTGCGCGGCGCCCAGTTCCTGCAGCAAGTTGCGCGCGCGGTACACGACGCGCAGCGCTTCCAGCACTGCCGCCGAATCGACGGCCACCGCGCGATTGTCGGCCGGGTCGTACCAGAACACGCCCGCGATCGAGTGGATATTGCCATCGAAGATCACGCCCACGATGTTGGCCTGCGCATCGAGCAAGGGACTGCCTGAATTGCCGCCCACGATGTCATTGCTGGTGGACAGATTCAGCGGTGTGTCGGGATTGAGTCGCGAGCGCGCGTCCAGCCAGCGGGGCGGCAGCGCGAAGGGTTCGAACGCGCCGGCGCGCGCATACAGCCCACGCCAGTGTGTGAACGGGGCGATGGGCGCGTCATTTTCGCGCCAGCCCTGCACGGTACCGGCATTCAGGCGCAGCGTGAAATTCGCATCCGGGTAGGCACTCGTGCCGGCCGCGGCAAAGCGTGCGCGGGCAATCCGTTCGGAGGCCAGCTGCATCGGCGCCTCGACTTCATCCTCGTAGCGCAGGCGCTGCGCGCGCGCGTCCGGATCGACGCTGCGCGCCAGTTCAATCATCGGGTCATGGGAAGCGTTCACCGCCGCGGCGCCGCCGTTCCACAGCTGCAGGCGAAACTCGGGACTGGCCAGCCGCGTTTTGCGCACCAGGCTGGCGGCAAGCGTGTCCGGTGAGTTGCGCGCCAGCAGACTGTGCACCAGCGGATAGTCGGGGCCGAGGAACTCGCGCATCCGCTCCAGCGAGAAGGCGAGCGTCAGCTGCTCCAGATCCGCGTACACCGGCACGGCGGCGCGCAGCATCTGTTCGAGGCGCGGCAGCGCGCCGTCGGTGTATTCGCGCAGCCGTTCATCATTGGGCTTGGGCCGCTCGGCGGCCGCCCGCACCAGCGTGCGCGCGTAGCTGAACAACAGGGTGTCGAAGCCGCCCGCGCCTTCAACATATAGGTACGGGAGCGACAGCACCCGCTTGCGCTGCTGGGCGCGGGCGATCTGCTCCCACGGGTCTTGTGTGTCGTGGCCCGCGCTTGCCGCGAATCGCGCCCGCTGCTCATTCTCCGCGCGCCGCAGGCGCTCGAAGGGCTCGGTGTCATGCAGGGCGTCGAGCTCGCGGCGGCGCACTTTGAGCGCGTTCTCCAGGGACGCCAGCGCCATTTGCGCGATGTCCGCATTCGCGGGGCGCGCTCGCCCGAATTCGATCAGGCGGCCGCGCAGTTCGGAGTCGCGCAGGATCGCGTGCGGCAGCTCGACATCGCGCATCTCCAGCAACTGCGCCACGGTCAGCGCGCGATAGGTCGATCCGGGATTGCCGACCACGAACACCGGCGCGCCGGCCGCGGGGCCCTTGAAATCCAAGTGCAGGAAGCCCGGCGTACGCGCCGCAGTGCCATTGGCGTCATAGGCCCGCAGCAGCGCCACATCCAGGTCATAGCGCGGGAACTGGAAATTGTCCGGATCGCCGCCGAAGCCGGCGATGGCCATTTCCGGCGCGAACACCAGGCGCAGATCCGTATAACGCCGGTAGCGATAAAGGTAGTAGCGGCCGCCGGCGTAGAGCGCAACCATCTCGCAGCGGATCTGCGCCGCCGGATCGGTAACCCGCGACTGCTCCTCGCAGGCCTGCTCCAGGCGTGTGCGAACCGTCCGGCGCGCGCGCTCGGCGGCGCCGGCCGCCAGGGTGCGCGTCGCGGCGTCAACGGTTGCGGTCACATCCTCGGTGTCCAGCAGTACATCGGCCACCTGCGCACTGCAGCGCGGCTCACGATCGCGCGCGAGCGCCAGATAGCCCTCCGTGAGCAGATCCTGCCGCCGCGATGAGTGCTCGGCCAGGCAATTGCGCACGCAGTGCTGATTGGTCAGCAGCAGCCCATCCGCCGAAACAAACGCCGCGCTGCAATTGGCCAGGCGCGCGCTGGCGGCGCGCACCCGGCTCAGCCACTCGGGCGACAGCTCCGCACCGTACTGCTGGCGTACGGCGCTGGTCGGTGGCGACTGCAGCGGCCACATGCCCTCATCGGCCCAGGCGGCACCGGCGCTGAGCGCAGCAGCTGCAACGAGCATGGCGCGCAGCATCAGACCGTTCCCGTCAGCAACAGCAGCAGCGTGCCCTCGGGCGCCGCGAGCAGCCCCGCGCCCTCCGCCCCCAGCGTGCGTGGCAGCGCGGCGTTGAACTGGACACCCGCTTCGCGCAGGCGATCGGTGCGCGCGCGCATGTCTTCCTCGCAGAACAGCAGCGCTGGTGCTGGCAGCAGCTGTGGCGAGTGCAGCGCCAGATCGATGCCATCGCTGGTCAGACTCTGATGCGCGTAAGGCTGCGGCTGCGGTGGCAGCGCCACGAACCCCAGGGACTCCCAGAAGGTGGCGACGGCCTGCGTCTCGCGCGCGGGCATGCTGTAGTGGCCGAAGTAGCCGCAGGCCGAAGCGCCCTGGGTGCCAGGTTCGGCTGGGGAGAAGGTACGTGCCGCCAGCATGCGGATCTTCTGGCCGGCCGGGTCGGCGAACTCGATCCGGTTGAACACCTCCGCCGCGGTGTGCCGCAGCGACAGCGTGACGCCGGCGGCGCTGAGCGCGTCGGCGACGGCCGCCAGGTCCGGATGGATGAAAGTCAGGGCCGAGAAGTCCGGCGCCGCGTGCAGCCCGAGCACCACGCGGCCGTCCGTGACCACCGCGTAGGGATGCGGCCACGCATCCCCGGTGGGCGCCTGCCAGAATCCCAGGCTTTCATAGAATTCGAGCGAAGCGCGGATGTCTGCGGTGGTGATGCTGAGCTCGTGAAAACGTCCCGGCATGCGGGCCTAAGGCGCCACTGGGATCAGGCCGCAGTGCCGCGCGGGGTGCGCGCGGGCCGCACGTCCAGGCCGGCATCGACCCAGCCTTGCGTGTGCTGGCCGATCAGATCGGCGAGAAAGCGGACATGCCCGGCGCTGGCATTCAGCGCTGGCACATATTCGAACTTGCGGCCCCCCGATTGCATGAAACGCTGGCGATTTTCCATGGCGATTTCCTCGAGGGTCTCGAGGCAGTCGACCGCAAATCCCGGGCAAACGACGGTGACATCGTCCACGCCGCGGGCGGGCAGGCGCGTCATCTGCTCGAAGGTATAGGGCTGCAGCCATTTCGAGGGTCCGAGGCGGGACTGGAAGCTCACGCTCCACTCACCCTCCTTCAGCAGCAGCTCATCGGCCAGCAGGCGCGCCGTGCGGTGGCATTTGAAGAAATACGGATCGCCCTTGTCGAAATACGCCTCGGGGATGCCGTGAAAGGACAGCAGCAGATGGCCCGTGCGCCCGTGCTGCTGCCAGTGCGCCAGTATCGAATCGCGCAGCGCGGCCGCAAAGCCCGGGTGATCGTGGTAATCGGCGACGCAGCGCAGCTCCGGCAGCCAGCGCCAGCGCGTCAGTTCGTGCATGACCTGGTCATGCACCGCGCCGGTGGCCGCGCCGCTGTATTGCGGGAACAGCGGCAGCACCAGGATGCGCTGGGCCCCGGCCTGCTGCAGCTTCGCCAGGCCCGCGGCGACGCTGGGGGTCGAGTACAGCATCCCCAGCTCCACCGAAAAGGGTGCCAGTGCCCGCTGTGCGAGGGCGCTCGCCAGCGCGGTGCGCAGGGTGCGTGACAGGCTCAGGAGCGGGGAGCCCTCCTCAGTCCAGATCTTGCGGTACTTGGCCTGCGAGCGGCGCGGGCGCGTGCGCAGGATGTAGCCGTGCAGGATGGGCAGCCACAGCCAGCGCGGCAGCTCGATGACCCGTGGATCGCTCAGGAATTTCGCCAGGTAGCGGCGGATGTCGCGTACCTGCAGGGAATCGGGCGTGCCGGTATTGACCAGCAGCACGCCGATGCGCTCGGCATCCTGTCGGAAGTCCGGTGAACTGATGTACCGCAAGCGATTCCTCCGCAGCTGCCGTGCGGCTAGGCGGACTCGCCGCGCAGATGCTGTGCGAGGAAAGCGAGCGTGCGCTGGCGCGCCAGCTGCGCTGCCGCCGCATTGAAGCTTGCGCGCATGTCGCAATTGAAGCCGTGGTCCGCGTCCGGATAGATATAGAACGTACCCCGCGTGTCCGCGGCCCGGATCTGCTCGACGTCGCTTGCCGGGATATGGGCATCCTTGCCGCCGAAGTGGTACAGCATCGGGCACTTCGGCGTTTTGGCCAGTTCCTTTGCGATTCCGCCGCCGTAGTAGGCGACGCCGCAGGCGATCGGCAGCTCGCAGGCGCTGGCATAGGCCATCTTGCCGCCCCAGCAGAATCCCACCACGCCGACGCGGCCGGCATGCTTCACCACGGCAATACAGGCCCCCAGGTCCAGCAGCGACTTCTCGGGTTGCAGCTGCTGCACGTAGCCGAAACCCTCCTTCATGGTGTCGGGGTTGTAGCCCAGTTCGACGCCCTTGCGGACCCGATCGAAGAGCGCGGGCGCGATCGCCACGTAGCCCTCGGCGGCGTAACTGTCGGTGACCGCGCGGATGTGGGCATTGACGCCGAAGATTTCCTGGATGACGACCACCGCGCCGCGCGGTTTGCCGGCCGGCGCGGCGAGCCAGGCATTGAATTCGTGGCCATCGCGGGCCATCAGGGTCGTGAATTCGCTCATTGGGATGCTCCTCAGCCAGAGCGGCTAAGGATACCGCCGCAGTGCCCTCAGCGCACCACGCAGCGGTTGCGACCGCCGTCCTTCGCCTCGTACAGCGCGCCGTCGGCCCGTTCAAAGGCCACTTCCGGCACGTCACCCATGCGAAAGGTGGTAATGCCGCAGGAGGCGGTCACCGTGACCGGGCGGTCACGGAAATGGAAGGCGATGGCCTGAATGCCCGCGCGGATCTTGTTGCAGGCCTTCAGCGCCTGCTCCGCATCCATGCCGATCATGATCATCAGGAACTCCTCGCCGCCGTAGCGCGCGAGGAAATCCGTGCCGCGGACACTGCGCGCCATGTGCTGGCCGAGGATGCGCAGGACCTTGTCACCGGCCATATGGCCGAATTCGTCGTTGATGCTCTTGAAGTTGTCCACGTCCCAGGCGGCGATGGTGATGGTGCCGCCGTGCCGTTGCCAGCGCGCGAACTCATGGGCCATGCGGTCATTGTAGGCGGCCCGATTCGGTATTCCGGTCAGGGCATCGATCATCGCGGCGCGCTGTTCCTCCTGCAGGCTGTTCTGCAGGACGCGGCTCTCGCGCTCGAGTTCCTCCACCCGTGCGCGCAGGCTAAAGGTGCGGTCCACCTGCGCCGACAGCCGCTCTTCCTCGCGATTGCGGAAATCCTCCAGATGGGTGTTGATCGCCTCGAGGCGGTTGCCGACCCGACCGCGCAGCTCATTGAGCGTGCCGGCCTGCGTCATGTCGGTGGAGATTTCGTTGACCTCGCCCATGACCAGCATGTTCAGCTTGTTGCTGCTGTCGCGGGTGTCGCTGTGATCCTGCTCCTCGTAGGCAAAAAACGCGGAGATCGCTTCGAGGCGCGAATCGATCTGTACCAGCATGTCCTCGATGTCGCGTTTTTCGCGCAGCAGCGAGGTGCGCTGCTCGCCGATCAGATTGGTGACGCGTTCGAGTCGCTCGGCCAGTTCGTCCGAGGACAGGTCATCAAAGGTACGGTCATGCAGCGCGCTGATTGCCGGGCGCAGTTCGGGAAGCGCCGCCAGCCGGTCGAGCATCTGCGCGAGCGCGCCGTGGATGCGCGTCTCGGAGCCGGCGGGGGGCCAGGCCGCGGCCGCGGGCGGGATCTTGTGTGTCTGGGTGGTCGAATGCAGCGCGCGCTGGGTCTGGGTGGTCGACAGTGCGGCGCCCTTCGACACCGCCGCCGGGGCGGCCGATACCGGCCCGGGCCGGTTGCCCGTCGCATCGCCCGGCGGCGCGGAGTCCGACCCGCGCAGCATGTTGACCGTCTCGGTGCTGATCTGGTCCAGCGCCGCGACCGCGCGAGTCAGCGGCTCCAGCGCCGCATTGATCTGAGCGATCTCCAGGCGATTGCGCGTCAAACTTCCGATCTTGCGCAGCTCTTCATCGAGGCGCGCGTCGCGGCCGCGGCCGGCCAGGCACAGTCGGCCGATCAGCAGTCTGAGGACGCCTTCGAGCTGGCCGGACTGAGTTTCCTGCGCCTCGAGCTGCGCCAGGGCCTCGCGATATTTTTGACGCAGTTCTTGTTCAGATGCCATCGGTGGCTACGCGCGCTCGAGAATTGCAGTGACTCCCATGCCGCCTGCCGTACACACGGATATCAGGCCGCGCTTGGCGCTGGGATCCGCCGCCAGTATTTTGGCGAGGCTCGCGACAATGCGGGTACCGGTGGCCGCAAACGGATGTCCGAGCGCGACACTGCCGCCCTTCACGTTCAGACGTGCGCGGTTGATGCTGCCCAGGGGCTGCGCCAGCTTTAGCGCCTCGCGGCAATATTCGGCAGACTCCCAGGCGGCCAGGGTCGCCAGCACCTGGGCCGCGAAGGCCTCGTGCAGTTCGTAATAGTCGAAGTCACCCAGCCCCAGGCCTGCATCTTTCAGCATGGCCGCGACCGCATAGGCGGGCGCCATCAGCAGACCCTCGGCGCCGCTCACGAAATCAACCGCCCACGCCTTGCCATATGACAGGTACGCGAGAACCGGCAATCCATGCTGCTGGGCCCAGCCTTCGGAGGCGAGCAGCACCGCGCTGGCGCCGTCGGTCAGGGGCGTGCTGTTGCCCGCCGTCAGCGTTGCGGCGCTGCTCGTATCAAACACCGGCCGCAGCTTCGCGAGCTTTTCGGGGCTGCTGTCGGCGCGCACGTTGTTGTCGGCCGCGAGTCCCCGGAACGGCACCACCAGATCCTCGTAAAACCCTTCCTTCCAGGCCGCTGCCGCCTTGCGATGGCTCTCATAGGCCAACTCGTCCTGCGCAGCACGGGTGATGTGCCATTTCTGGGCGGTCAGTTCCATGCTCTGACCCATGCTCAGGCCCGTGCGCGGCTCCACGACGCCCAGCATCACGGGTTTGAAGTGGCGCGGGCGCAGGCCGAAGAAGGGTTTGATCCGGGCCAGGGCGGAGCGACCCATGTAGCTGCGCAACAACAGCTGCTGATAGGCGCGCGGATAGACGATCGGCGGATCGCTGATCGAGTCCACGCCCCCGGCAATGCCGGCCTCCATCTGTCCCAGCGCGATTTTGTTGCCGACGAGGATCGCCGCTTCGAGGCTGGTACCACAGGCGCGCTGGATATCGAGGCCCGGCGTGGAGGGCGCCAACCCCGAGGACAGCACGCTTTCGCGCACCAGGTTGTAGTCCCGGGAGTGCTTGATGACGGCACCGGCGATGACATCGCCGAGGTGCTCGCCGGCAAGCTTGTAACGCTCGACGACTGCCCGGAAGGTCTCCGTCAGCATGTCCTGATTGCCGGCCGCGGCGTAAGCGCCATAGGCGCGGGCGAAGGGGATGCGCACCCCACCGATGATCGCGACGCGTCGAACCTGCGAGCCTACGAGCATATGGCCTCCGTTGTGACGCAAGAATGCCACGTCGGGTTTGAGATTGGCACTAAAC
>DATAVA010000040.1:0-3586 GCA_036267975.1 Steroidobacteraceae bacterium
CTGCGCGCCGAGCGCCATCCGGATGCCCATCTCCTGCGTGCGCTGCTGGACGGAGTACGCCATCAGCCCATAAATGCCGATCGCCGCCATCAGCAGCGCCGACGCGCCGAAGATGGTCAGCAGCAGCATGT
Source organism: Steroidobacteraceae bacterium (assembly GCA_036267975.1). Lineage (GTDB taxonomy): Bacteria > Pseudomonadota > Gammaproteobacteria > Steroidobacterales > Steroidobacteraceae > DAIDKA01. Next base: position 132 of record DATAVA010000040.1, read on the forward strand.
TGAAGCGCTGCCGCGACGTGTTGCGGACGACGATCTCATCCATAGTCCGGATATGCGCCACCGGGAGTCCGCCGCTCGCCACGCGCAACGCCTCCGACATTGCATTGGCCAGCGAGTGCGGCTCCACCTTGCTGCGCACAACCCAGAACAGCGGCGCAACCCGCGAGTTCAGCGCCGTCATGCCATCCGGCATCTGTGCAATCGGTGTATACATCATCGGATCGGGCTCGCGATTCAATGCCTGCACGCGCGTGTCGCCGACGATCCCGATGATCTGACGCGCCGGCTCGGCAAAGGCCGATCCCGTACCAGGAGCAATCTCGAGCCGGTCCTGCAACGGATCGCCCTTTGGCCAATACTGCTTCGCCATCGCTTCGTTGATCACCACCACGCCCGGCGCCGAACCGTTGTCCTGTTCCGTAAACATACGTCCGCGTAGCAGCGGAATCTTGAATGTGTTGAAGTAGTCCCACGAAACCGTCGCATAGTTGCCGCCGCCCGTAAAGGGCTGGTCGCCCCTCGGTCGCCCGACAATATTGAACGGCAACCCGAAACCCATGTCGAGCGGCAGACAGCACGCAGCAGCCGCGTTCTCCACGCCCGGCAATGCAGTCAATTTATCCGTACCGTCCTTCACCAGTTGCGCCACGCCTGCAGTCTTCAGGAAGCGATCGCCGCTGATCGACATCGCCATGGTCAGCACATTGCGCGTATCGTAACCGGGATTGACCGCCTCGAGCTTCATGAAGGTGCGGATCAACAGCGCCGCCCCAATCACCAGGATCAGCGCCAGCGCCATCTCGCTGATCACCAGCCCGGAGCGCAATTTGCTGCTGCGGAAGCTCGCACCCGTGCGGCTGCTGCTCTCATTGAGCGCTGCGACAAGATTCGGACGCGAGGCACTGATTGCCGGCGCCAGTCCAAAGATCACTCCGGTCAGGATCGAAATTCCCAACGTGAACAGCAGCACATGCCAGTCCGGCACCACCGCCGACCCGTTCTCCCCGATGCGCGGAATGCCGCTCGGCGCAATCGCCAGCAGCACCCGCACGCCCGCTGCGCCCAGCACCAGCCCCAGCACACCGCCGGTCACAGCCAGCGTCAGACTCTCTACCAGCAACTGCCGGACGATCTGCGCCCGCCCCGCACCCAGTGCCGCGCGCGTGGCCAGCTCTCGCTTGCGCCCGGTCGCGCGCACCAGCATCAGGTTCGCCACATTCGCGCAGGCAATCAGCAGCACAAAGCCCACCGCGCCCATCAGCACCCACAGCGAGGTGCGCGAATCGCCAATCATCGTGTCTGTCAGCGACGCTACGCCAAACCCATCCTGCGGCCCCATCGCCTCCGGACCATAGGTGCGCCGGAACTGGTCCGCGACGAGCTTCATCTGCGCGTTCGCCTGCCCGATCGTGATGCCCGGCTTCAGCCGCGCCCCGACCACAAAGTAGTGCGCCTGGTCCCGCGTGTTCAGATCGAACTGGAAGGGCAGCCATAAATCCACTGGCGCCTCGGTTACAAAATCCTTGCCGATAATTCCGACCACCAGATACGGCTCCCCGTTCACCTGAATCGTCGTGCCCACGATCTTCGAGTTGCCGCCGAAGCGGCTCTTCCACAGGCCATAACTCAAAACAACAACGCGCCCGCCATTCGGCGTGTCTTCTGCCTGGGTGAAGGTGCGTCCCGCGATCACCGGCGCGCCCAACATCGAGAAGTACTGCTGCGTCACGTGCACGCCCTGTACCTGCAGTGGATGATCCCCTCCCGTCAGATTCAGCCCCGCCCCGCCAAAGTCGGACGCCGCCACTTGCGAAAAAATGCTCGTCTGCTGCCGGTAAAGAGCGAAGTTGGGCACGTTCGCCCCCGCCCCGGAACCGCGCGGCGACGTGTTCATCAGCATCACCAGCTCTTCGGGATGCGGATACGTAAGCGGCTTCAACAGCACAGTGTTGATGACCGAAAACACCGCCGTGTTCACGCCAATCCCGACAGCGATCACGAGGATCGCGACAATGGTGAAGCCCGGCGTCTTCCTCAGCGAGCGCGCGACGAACCTCAAATCACGGCCTATTGCGTCCAACCACGGTAGTGAGCGGCGGCGCCACTCTTCGTCGCGGACCGAGTTCTGCGCGCCGAACTTTACCCGCGCTTGCCGATGCGCCTCCTCGGTGTTTACGCCACGCGCAGTCCGCAGGTCCTCATCGTGCGCAAGATGCGAATCGATTTCGTCGGCAAAGTCGGCGTCCTTCGCCTTTCGCCCGATAAAGCGACGCAGGTTCATATGTGCCTCCACTTGTGAACGGTCTATTCGCTGGTTTCTCCAAGAATCAAGCCGATGGCCCGGGTCATGCGACGCCAGCGGCTCGTGACCGCCGTAAGCTCCCTGCGGCCCTTCGGCGTAAGCCGATAAAACTTGGCCCGGCGATTGTTCTCGCTGATGCCCCACTCTGCGGAGACGAGCCCGCGATCTTCCAGGCGATGGAGCGCAGGATAGAGAGACCCCTGCTCGACTTCCAACGCATTCTCCGAAGTGCGCTCGATAACCTGCGCGATGGTGTGGCCGTGCGCCGCCCCGGTCACCAGCGTGCGCAGGATCAGCATGTCCAGCGTCCCCTGCAGAATCTCTCCGGCGGCCGGCTTTGAGCTTCCCATCGCACTCCCCTCGAATGACTATGTGAGGCATCGTACTCCACTCGAATGACATGGGAAAAGGAAAAGTTTTGTGCCGCCAACAACCGCGATTTGACAATGGACGCCTCGATTATCTACATATCGGCTGTAGATAGTCTAGGCATGCACGTAGTTGTAAGCCTGGTGTCAGGGAGGGCCCAATGCGCTGGACCGAGATAATTCAACTGCGACTGCGTGGTCTCGTGTTTCACAACCGCGAACGCCGGCGGCTGCGCGAGGAGATGCAGTTTCATTTCGACGCCCTGATCGCGGAGAACATCGCCGCCGGAATGCCGCCCGGAGAAGCGCGCCACGCGGCCATGCGTGCCTTCGGCAACCGCACCGTTGCCGATGAGCAGACGCAGCAGACCTGGGGATGGACCTGGCTCGAACGGCTGCTGCAGGATCTGCGCTTTGCGACCCGGCAGATCCGCCGCGCGCCCGGCTTCGCGCTGATCGCGATCCTGACCCTCGCCTTGGGCATCGGCGCGAACAATGCCGTCTTTACGTTGACTCATGCCTTGCTGCTCCAGGGCCTGCCGATACCGGACCCCGACCGGCTGGTGCGGCTGGCGACTCACCTGCCCGGGCCGTCCGGCGAGTACATGGATCTCGGGCTCAGCCTGCCCATGATCCAGACATTCCAGCAGCGCTCTCACACCATTCGCGGAGCTTTCGGATGGTGCGTGTACGACTTCCCGCTTACAGAAAAAAATGGGGTACATGGCATCCATGGCGCGGTCGTCAGCGGCAATGCCTTTCAGACACTCGCCGTGCGTCCGGCG
>DATAVA010000041.1:0-101643 GCA_036267975.1 Steroidobacteraceae bacterium
TGGCCGTGGCCGCCAGGCCGACGAAGAAGCCGTACAGCCACAGTGACCGTGACGTTCGGGCAACCCGCAGACCCTGCTTGATCATTTCGATTATGTTCATTGTCGTCATCCCATTGTGTGGCGCGAGGCCGTTCAATGGGAATAAGCCGGTGAGAGTCCCCGGTGTGACAGGTCTTCGACGGTAATGGCCGACCGGCCCCGATATTTATCGCTTTTGGATAATTTCAGGTACCCGCGTGGCGGCTCGGCGTATCCACAACACGATCTGAACCGCGTTGATGAGCAGATAGAACGGCAGCCAGGCCTTGAACAGGAGCTCGGTCAGCGGATAGGCGAAGATGCGCCACCCGAAGAGGGCCCAGCACAGCAGGGCGACGAAGCAGACCCATAGCCCGAAGCGGACGGCTTCGGTCGGCGCGCGCCACCGTTCAACCAGCGTCACGGCCCCGAACAGCATCAGGCGTACGGCCATCAGCACGAGCAGCGGCGGCAGCAGCCAGCGTTGGAAATCGGGGTCGTACGATGCCCAGGAGGTATTCACTGCGGCGGGTAGCAGATGACCGAGTATCCAGGCCGGCGCGATCAGCAAAATGGTAAGCACGGCGCCAATCGGGGCCGCGCCCAGGGCGGCGCGCCGCCGCGTGGCTTCGGGTTCTCCCGGACGCCAATCCGTGGGGAAGGGTATCCAGAACAGCCAGTGAACCGCGGGTCGTGCGTTGGTGTCCGGGTCGATGGGAAAGCGCCGCTGTACCCAGCTGGCGGCGGCAAACCACAGCACCAGAACTCCACACCAGGCGAACGCGCTGAAGCCCCAGTGCAACCACCATTCGCCGAAGGTCAGGCGCGCCGAGAATACGAGCGGCAGTGTCACCGCCCACTGAATGGCAATGCAGATTGCGGCCAGTTTTAGCACCAGCGGCACGAATTCGGACTGGATGAGCTGGAATCCGCGGGGCGCGTAGCGCGCCGCGACTTCATCCGGTCGGCCGAAATGGCGCAGCACCTCGACCGTCATTTCGCCATCGGGTGAACGCCCGGCTGTTAGTGCCGCGGAGCGCACCTGCTCGGTCAGCAGCGAGCGCAGCTCGAAGCCAATGTCATTGCGCTGCTTGCGCGGCAGTTTTGCCGCAACGTTGTTGATGTAGTCATCAATGATTGCATGCGTATCCATATGCGTTCCTAGTCGAGCAGTTGACTCATCGTGGCCACGAGCGCGTGCCAGTTGGCGGTCAATTCCGCCAGCAACCGGATGCCCCGGGGATTCAATTTGTAATAGCGGCGGGGCGGCCCGTCGTTGATGCGCCATTCACTGGCCAGAACGCCCTGCTCCTCGAGCCGCCGCAGCAGCGGATAGAGCGTGCCTTCTTCGATGGGCATGCCGCGCTGAGCGAGGGCCTGGCGCAGTGAATAGCCGTATTGCGCCGTGCGCAGTTGCGACAGCACGGCCAACACCAGCGCGCCTCGCCGCAGCTCGGTATCGAGCTTGGCCACAGCCTCATCATTGACCTTTACCATGTTACATACACCACAGTGTATCGCACTATACATAGTCATACACAGTAAGGCAACGCCAGCGATGCTGCACTGCATTGAGGGCTACTGCCGGTACCACGGCTTGGCGGGTACGGCGGCGCGGCCTAGACTGCCGGCCTCACGTCATGAAATATCTGTTCCTCATCTGGTCCGGCATGTGGCGCAAGCGCACCCGCGCCGCGCTGATCCTGCTGCAGGTCACGGTGGCGTTCACCCTGTTCGGCGTGCTGCAGGGACTGAATACCGGCATCAAGCAGGCCATCAGCAAGGCGCACGCGGACCGCATGTATGTGCTCAGCCGCGTGAGCAGTGGTGATTCGCTGCCGTTGGCGTTGCTCGATGACATCAGGCGCGTGCGCGGGGTCGTGGCGGTGAGCGAACAAAGCGGCATCGGGGGCACCTATCAGAACCCCGACCAGCAGGTCGGCGCCAACGCCGTGGACGCGCCAAGCTTCGCGCGCATCTTTCCCGAGATCGTGATTCCGCCGGCGCAGGTCGCGGCGCTTGACCGCACCCGCACCGGGGCGATTGTGGGCGAGCAGCTCGCGCGTCGCTACGGCTGGAAGCTGGGCCAGCGCATCACCATTCAGTCGCCTCTGACGCAGCGTAACGGTTCGCGTGACTGGAGCTTCGACATCGTCGGTTTCTACACGGACCCGGACGATCCGGATCGGACGAATTCGCTTTACATCAACTACGCATACCTCAACGAGGCGCGCGATGCCAATCGCGACACCGTCGGAGACTTCATCGTGCAGATCGATGATCCGAAACGTTCGGCGAGCATCGGCCACGACATCGACGCCCTATTCGCGAATTCCCCGCATGAGACGCGCACCCAGTCCGAATCGGACATCGCCGCCTCGCAGGTGCAGCGCATCGGTGACATTGATTTTCTCGCCCACGCGGTCACCGCAGCGGCATTTTTCGCACTGCTGTTCGCGACCGGCGCGCTCATGATGCAGACCATCCGCGAGCGCACCTCGGAGCTTGCGGTGCTGAAGACGTTCGGCTTCGCGGACCGGCGTGTCATGGGGCTCATCCTGGCCGAGGCGCTGCTCTCGTGCCTGCTGGGCGCGGCTCTCGGACTTGCGATTGCGGCGCTGCTGCTGCCGCAGGCGAAACAGCTCATCGGGCTGGGCTATCTCCCGGGCGCCGTCATCATCGAAGGGTTCGTCGCGGCCATCATTCTGGCGCTCATCAGTGGCGCCATTCCCGCCTGGCGCGGCCTGAAGCTGCAGGTCGCGACGGCGCTGTCGCGGCGCTGAGAACCAGCGATGCGATCACTCAGACAGACGGCGGCACTCACCTTTTTCGGACTGCGCAGCATTCCGTCGCGCCTGGGGGCGTCGCTGGTCACGGTCATCAGCATCATGACGGTCGTCGCGGTGCTACTGTCGCTGCTGTCGATGGGCGAGGGCGCGCAGTTCTGGGAAACGGGGCAGGCACGGCTCGATCGGGCGGTGGTCTTAAGCCACGGCGCCCTCAGTCCGTTTGCCAGTCGGCTCACGCACGCGGATATCGCGACCCTGTCGCAGGAGCCGGGCGTCAAGACGGACACGGACGGCACGCGACTGGTGACCGCGGGCAGTATGGTAGCCGTCGACGTCGTCACCAGGGCGAACGAGCGCGGCACCCTCTATATGCTCGGCATGACGAACCGCCGCGTCTATCCGGAGGTTCACGTGCTGGCCGGCCACTGGCCGAGATCCGGGCTGCACGAACTGGCCGTGAGCCGCGTGGCGCAGCGGCTCGACCAGGGCGTTCAAATCGGTGATCGGGTGCGCATTCGCGGCTCGGACTGGACCATCGTCGGTGTGTTCGAGGACGCGAAGGGCGTGTACGAACAGGTCCTGTTCGGCGATGGTGAAACGGTGCTTGCTGCATTCGGCCGCGACGCCTACCAGCAGTTCGTCGTGATGCTCGATTCACCCGCCTCATTCGCGCGCTTCAAGCAGGCCGTGCTGGCCGATCCGACGCTCAAGGTGGACGTCACTACCGAGGTCGCGAATCGCGAGTCCTCATTCCGGGGACTGCGCGGGCTGCTCGACTTCGTCAGTTATTTCATCGGCACGCTGATGGCGATGGGCGCGGTGTGCGCGGCCCTGTCGAGTCTGTATGCCTCCGTGGATGCGCGCGGCCGTGACATCGCGACCCTGCGGGCACTGGGCTTCGGCGCCGCCCCCGTGTTTGCCTCGGTGCTCATCGAAGGCATGCTGCTGGCGCTGGGCGCTGCCATCGTCGGCGCGACATTCGCCTGGCTGGTGTTCAACGGCCGGGTGATCAGCACTCAGGGCCTCACCTTTCCGCTTGCCGTGAGTCCACATCTGGCCGTCATCTGCGTAATATGGGCACTTGCGATCGGACTTATCGGGGGACTGCTACCCGCGCTGCGCGCGGCCCGCGTCCCGGTGGCCTTCGCCATGCGGGAGACGTAGCCCATGAAGTTATTGCCCATCGTGTTCACCGTCGCGGCCATGGTTTTTGTCGGTGCGACGTTTGCCGATGAGGGCATGTGGACATTCGACAATTTTCCCTCGGCAGCGGTGCGCGAAAAATACGGCGTCGATATAGACAAGGCATGGCTTGAGCGCGTGCAGCGCGCCGCGGTGCGGCTGTCCTCCGGATGCTCGGCGTCCATCGTCACCGCCGATGGGCTGGTCCTGACCAACAATCATTGTGTGCGCGACTGTGCCCAAGCCCTCTCATCCGCCGGTCGCGATTACGTCAAGGACGGATTTTCCGCCGCCGCGAAGACGCAGGAGCGGCTGTGCCCGGGCTTGCAGGCGGAGATACTGACCGGCATCACGGACGTCACCGCCCGCGTCACGGATGCCGTCAAAGGCAAAACGGGTGAGCCCTTCGTCAAGGCGCGTGATGCGCAGATCGCGCAGATCGAGAAGGCCGGCTGCGAGGGGCGCGAATCCCAGTATCGCTGTCAGGTGATCAAGCTCTATCAGGGTGGACAGTACGAGCTCTACACCTACCGCAAGTACACCGACGTGCGCCTGGTATTCGCGCCGGAAGCGCAGATGGCATTTTTCGGCGGTGATCCCGACAATTTCAATTTTCCGCGCTATGACCTCGACTTTTCAATCGTCCGGCTCTACGAAAATGACATGCCGGTGAAGACCCCGGACCATCTGGTGTGGCAGGCGACGCCACCGCGGGATGCAGAACCGGTATTCGTGGCGGGCAACCCGGGCAGCACCGACCGGCTGCTCACGGCGGCCCAACTTACATTCATCCGCGATGTCTCGCTGCCCACGACCCTGCTGCTGTATTCGGAGCTGCGCGGCCGCCTCATACGTTTCAGCGAGGAAAGCGCCGAGCATGCGCGCACTGCCGACCGCCTTCTGTTTGGTCTTGAGAACAGCTTCAAGGCCCTGTACGGAGAAGAGAAGGCGTTGACGGACCCCACGCTGATCGCAGCCAAGCGGCGCACGGACGCATCGTTGCAGATGGAAGTGAAAAAGAGACCGGAGCTGAGCAAGGAGCTCGGCGATCCGTGGGCGCGGATCAGCCACGTGCAGCAGGTTCGCGCCGCTTTGTATCTTCCCTACACCTTCACCGAGGCTCGCGCCGGCATCGGCTCGGATCTGTTCAGTTACGCAAGAGTGCTGGTGCGCGCCGCGGCGGAACGCACCAGGCCGAACGGCGCGCGGTTGCGTGAATTCACCGATGCGCGCCTGCCGCAGATTGAGAAGAGCGTGCTGGATGATCATCCGGTGTACCCGGAGCTGGAGCAGGTCGCCCTGGAGTTCTGGTTATCCAAGCTGCGCGAGTACCTGACGGTCGATGATCCGCGCACCAAGATATTCCTGGGGAAGGACTCGCCGGAGGACTTGTCGGCGCGCCTGGCCAAATCGGGCTTGGGCAATGTCGCCCTGCGCAAGAAGCTCTGGGAGGGTGGCGAAGCGGCGATCCGCGCGTCGGAGGATCCGATGATCCGGTTTGTGCTGGCGACGGATGGCGCGAGCCGCGCGGCGCGCACCGATTATGAGAGCCGCGTGGACGGTCCGATCGACATGGCGACGGAACAGATTGCGCGGGCGCGTTTCGCCGTCTACGGAACGAGTGTCTACCCTGACGCGACATTCTCGCTGCGCCTGAGTTTCGGCAAAGTCGGCGGCTGGACCGACAACGGCCGCACCATCGGGCCGTTCACGCATTTTGGTGGTCTGTGGCAGCGGGCGACGGGACAACCGCCATTCGAGCTCGCGCCGCGCTGGGTGGGCAGCGCGGCCAAGGTCGACCCTAATACCATTTTCGACTTTGTCACCGACAATGACATCATCGGCGGCAACTCCGGCTCACCGGTGATCAATGCGCAAGGTCACGTGATCGGCGCCGTGTTCGACGGCAATATCGAAAGTCTCGGCGGGGATTTCGGATTCAACGCCAAGGTCAACCGAGCGGTGGCGGTATCGACGGCCGCCATCACCGAGGCGCTGCAGAAAATCTACGGCAATCCGGCCTTGGTGGCGGACTTGGAAGCCCAGTAGCGTGAGAAGTCTGGCGCTGCTTATCCTGACCGCGTTGCTCGCCAGACCGCTGGTCGCAGCCGAAGTGTTCGACATCGGTCTGGCGGCCAACGGCACGCGCATCGATGCCGTTGCGGTCGAGGCCCGCGCCAGGTCCGCACCGACGGTCGTGCTGGTCGGCGGCCTGCATGGGGACGATGCGACCACCGCGGCGGTGCGCGCCGCCGTGGCCGCGTACGAACTCAGCCGCCAGCGTGCGGTAAACCTGCTCGCCGTGCCGCTCGCCAACCCCGACGGCGCCACTGTGATGTTTCCGCCGCAGGGTATCGCGTATCGCGAGCATCCGGAGTCGCAGGTGCTGTGGCGCTGGCTGGGTACACAGGCACCGGACCTCGTGCTCATCGCGGGGGACGATGCGGGTGGCCTGATGGAGGCACTGACCTCGCAGAAGGTGGCCGACATGGGCCGCATACCGGCGCGCCTATGGTCCGGCAAAATCGATGACTGGACGGCGCACCCGGAAATCCTCGCAACTTCCGATGCCCGCGCAGAACTCGAACGTCGGCGCGCGCGCTCGCCGCGACAGCTGGCGCAGGAGCTCGCGGCCTTCTACGGGCGGGATTTCAACCAGCCCTGGTATATCGGGGCGATCGCCCTGATCGCGCGCGCGCGCCTCGGCGATGTCGATGACGTGCGGCGGCTCGTCGAGCCCTATGCCGATGGCAGCAAGGACAGTCTGGCGCACCCCAGTGAACTGGTGCTCGGCGGCCACATCATCTTCACGGAGCTGGCGCGCCGAACCGGCGATCCGCGCTATGTCGCGATGGTTCGCAAGGTCGCCGACCTGGGCTTTGATGCCTCCGGACAGATGCTCGAAGCCATGCCCTACAACGACCAGTTCAGCGATGGCATTTTCATGGGCACCGTCATTGTCGCCCAGGCCGGAGCGCTGACCGGAGTCAGCAAGTATTTCGACCTGGCCGATCGGCATCTGCGTTTCATGCAGAAGCTCGATCTGCGCCCCGACGGGCTCTACCGCCATCAGCCCGCGACCGATGCGGCCTGGGGCCGCGGCAATGGTTTCGCCGCCATCGGCTTGGCGATGACGCTGTCGGAGCTGCCGCACGCGCACAAGGGTTACGCACACGCCCTGCAGAGCTATCAGCAGCTGATGGCGGCCCTGTTGCGGTGGCAAACGCGCGATGGGCTGTGGCGCAATGTCATCGACCATCCGGGCGCGTACCCGGAGTTCTCGGCCACCGCGATGATCGGCTTCGCGATGCAGCGCGGACTTGCGAATGGCTGGATCAAGGGGTCGCGCTACCGCCATGCCGTCGATCAGGCTTGGCTGGCGGTGAACTCGCGCAGCTCCTCGTCAGGCTCATTCGTCGATGTCTGCGAGTCCACCGCGCGCATGACCTCGCTGGAGCAGTATCTGCGGCGCGCCGCCATCCTCGGCAACGACCCACGCGGTGGCGCCATGGCGATGCTGTTCGCGACGGAACTGATGAAGTAACGGCGAACACACACGGCTCGTGGAATTGCGTCAGTTCTCGTGCAACAGGGTGGGGATATTCGCCCGCGCCGCGCGGATCGCCGGCAGCAGCCCACCGGCCAGTCCGAGCAGGCAGGCGAGGGCGACTGCGCTGAGCACCAGGCGGGGAGCAATGGTCAGGGAATAGACCAGCTGCGAGTCGTACACCGCGCCACCGAGCGTACTGATGGTGACGCCATTGAATGCGCCGTAGGAAATTGCCACACCGATCGCGGCGCCGATCAGCGCGAGCAGCAGTGCCTCGATCAGGACCGCGACGGCAATGGCGGCGCCCGAGAAGCCGATGGCCCGCACGGTTGCCATTTCGGTCGCGCGTTTCACGACCGAGGAGTACATGGAATTGAGTGCGGCAAACACCGCGCCCAACGCCATGATCGAGCCGATGGCGTAGGTCACCAGGCGCAGGATGTGATTGACGGGGTCGGATGCCGTCGCCAGGTACTGCGGTTCACTGCTCACCGTGACGGTCAGTCGCTCATCCTGCACGATGGCGTTGCGCAGGGTCGTGATGGCGCTGGGCGAATCGAGCGCCACGACCAGGCTGTTGAAGGTATCCATCTTGAAGGCCGACATGAGGGTTTGCGCATCGGCGATCAGCTCGGACTCGCGTGCGCCATTGCCGCCGGCGAACACGCCGACGACGGTCCAGTCGCCCTGCGGCAGGCGCACCCGGTCTCCGACCTGCAGGCCCGCGAATTGGGATTGCGCGGCTGCTCCGACCAGCAGTTCCTGGGTGCCCGTCCGCAGCATGCGCCCGGCCACCAGCCTCAGCTCAGGACGCAAGGCGAAATACTCAGGACCGACGCCACGCAGGGTCACGTTGACATCGGAATGATCGCCCAGGCGCGCGACCGGCGCCGCCAGGACCACTTCGGCGGAGGCGAGCGGATTGCCGCGTGCGTCGCGCCGCAGCCCGGCGGCGTGCAGGATTTCGGCGACCGCGTCGCGTGACAGGCTGCTGCCGTCTTCGCTCGTGGCATCGCGCGACAGCACGATGGCGCGATCCGGGCGCCCATCGCCTTGCAGCGTTGCGCGAAAGCCGAGGTACATGGCGAGCACGGGTATGAGCACGACCACGACGCCGGCGATACCGACCACGATCACCAGCGAGTTGCCGAGTCGGCGCGGGATGTCGCGCACACTCATGGCGGTGAGCACCGGGATCTGGCGCATCATGGCCAAAGGATCACCCTCGTCCCAGCGCGGCGGTGATGGGCATCCGCGCCACGCGCGATGCCGGCAGGGCGGCCCCAAGAAAGGCCAGACCCGCCGCACACAGCAGACCGGCCGCGGCCACCCTTCCGGAGACGACGATTGAGCCGATATCCTCGCGGGCGAGGGGGGCGATGAGTCGGGCGATGATCAGGCCGAGCGCCGCCGCGGGCAGGCACAACAGCAGCGCCTCCGCGAAGGCCAGGAGCAGCACGCGTCCATCGGAATAGCCGACGGACTTGAGTATGCCGAACTCGCGCGCGCGCTCTTCGAGTGCCTGGCGCAGCGAGTTGCCGGTGAGGAAGGCGAGGGTGAACAGCACGGCACCGATGACGGCGTCGGTGAAGAGCTCGACATCGCCCATCTGTTTGGCCTGGGCCTGCGCGCGCTGCTCCTGTGAGCGGGTGCGCGTTTCGTGGGAGGAGTTGGCGAAGGCCGTGTCGATGGCCGCGGCCATCGCGGTGGCCCGGGTGGGGTCCTTGAGGCGCACATAGAAGAGCTCGGCGGTATCGTGATCCGCCGTGCGCGAATCGTTGAAGTAGTCGTAGTTCATGACCCCGAAGTACGAGGGGGTCGGTGAATTCGGCGTGTCAAAGGTGCCGAGGAGTTCAAACGTCCAGGTCGTCGTGCCATCGGTCTTGACCGCCGTGGTCTGCAGCGGAATGGTGTCGCCAACCTTCCAGCCGAACTGCGTGAGCATGGGGGGTGTCACCAGCATGCCGTTGCGGGTATGGACTAGGGCTGCGACGGCGCTCGGGGTGACCTTGAGGCCGGCGGCCGTCAGATGGAAGAACAGGTCCGGATAGGTCGCCAGCAGGACGACGGAACTGTTCGGACTGGGGTCGCGGTAGTTGGCGACGAAGTAGGCCCGTGGTGCAGCCTCCGCGATGCCACGCATGCTGCGCAGGATCGCCAGGGCGGACATCGGCATCGGCGGGGAACCGCGTACGCGGGTGTTGGTGATGAGGAACTCGCGATGCGCATTCGCGATGGCGCGGGCGAATCCGGCATTGACGCCTTCGAGCAGTCCGAGCAGCACGAAGGCGATGACGATGCACAACGCCGTCAGGGTCGAGCGCACGGGGCGGCGCCACAGTCCAGCCCACACCAGCGGCAGAAACTTCATAGCGCCCGGTAGATCACCTTGCCGTCCACGACCGTGAGCACGGAATGCAATTGGCGGATCGCCGAATCGGGTACCTTCTTCGGATCGAAATAATCACCGCTGAGCACGACCAGGTCGCCCAACCTGCCAGCTTCGATCGAGCCGATCTTATCCTCCTCGCGGAAGAACCAGCCGTTGTCGGCGGTGTAAAGGCGGAGGGCTTCGGCACGGGTTATGGTCTGGCCGGCGTTGACGAGATGCCCCCCGGCATTCATGCCCGTGACCATGTAATAGATCATGTTCCATGGATCGAGCGTCGAGATCTGCGCGGCATCGGATCCGGCGCCGGCGTGGATGCCACTGTCGAGAATCATGCGCACCGGCGGCCCCGCATTCGCGTCGGTTGCATCCGACAGGTACTTGAAGGGATGGATGGCGATCCCGGCGCCGAGTGCCTTGAACCGCTTCACGGTCGGCTCATCGATCTGCGGCACGTGCGCAGCGGACCAGTGCAGCTTCGCAATCGGCGTCACGGCGTTGACGGCCTCGAAAGTCGCCAGCGTGATCTTGTCTTCGGCCAGCGAGAGACTGTGCTGCTGGAACGACCAGCCATGCGCGGCGATGAACTCCAGCGCGCCCAGATAATTGGGCGGCGTGGCGACCGGACCGAACAGCGGCCAGCTGGTCGCAAATTCACCGATGCCGGAGATGCGCATCATGTCGTCCCCGAAACGGTCGAACGCATTGAGCACCCGTTCGCGGGTGATCGGAAAGTCCTGCCCCTGGTCCATGCTCAGGAAAAAAACCCGCAGCCGGGTGGAGAGTTTTCCCTCCCGGTGCAATGCCAGGAACGGCTCATACATGGCGAACGGATCCCCGGAGGCGAGTCCGTCGAACACGAAGGAGTCCTTCATGTCGCGGGTTCCGGGCTCGACGAACTCACCCATGTCGACGTTCGTGGTTACTCCGACGCGGGCCGAATATGCCATTGCATCGAGCACGCCCTGTCTGCGGTCATCCGGCGTCTGCAGTGCGGCCAGCGCGTGCATCGCGGCAAGTGAGGCAGGGCCGGCACCGATCTGTCCGGTGTCGCTGACCGCCACGCCGTGGGCCGCCAGGTAGGCTTTGCCCTTGGAATTGGTGACCGCCGGGCCGGTGAAGGCGACAAACAGCAGCGCCGGGTTGGCAGGCAACGCCGCGTCGAGCTCCGCCAGCGTCGGCAGGCGCTTTTCCGCGAACTGCCCCGGGATCCAGCCGCCCATGGCGGTGATCCAGGCATCGGCCGGCACCGTCGCGGTGCGAGCGTGCAGGGCGGTCTGAACCTCCGCAATACTGGTTGCCGATTCCAGTCGCGTGTCGTGGCCGGGACGCTCGCTGAGCAGCACGATATGGTTGTGATTGTCGATCAGTCCGGGTACGACCGTGCGACCGTGCACGTCGATGACCTGCATGCACGGATCCTGCGCATTGTCCGGGGCGGTGAACAGGCCGCGCCGGATGGTGACGGAAGACACCACCGTGTCGTGGGCATCCATGGTGTGGATCCGGCCGTTGACGATGCGCACATCGCGCGATCCGGTGCAGTTCTGTGCCGTGGCCGAGAATGTGCCGCCCACAAGAATGAGCGCTGCCAGCGCTTGAATCATGGTCCGCATTTGATGCCCTCCGGTACTAGATGCTGTGCGCAGCCATCTGCGCAGCGATGAACTGCGCTTGCCGCAGCGCGAGGGCCACGATGGTCAAGGTCGGGTTCGCCGATCCTGGCGTACTCATTGCGCTGCCATCGGAGATGAAGAGGTTGGTAATGTCGTGCGCCTGACCGTGCGCGTTCGCGACACCTTCCGCCGGATCCTTGCTCATGCGCGCCGTGCACATATTGTGCGTGGCGGGGGTCTGCCGCGAGTTGACGACGCGGATGGCGCCGACGGCTTCATAAAGCGCCTTTGACTGCCGCTGTGCGTGCGCGCGCATGGCGGCGTTGTTCTCATGGTCATCAACGTGGATGTTGGCCACGGGAAGGCCGAACGCATCCTTCACCTTCGGGTTCAGGGTGATGCGGTTCGTGGCGCGCGGCATGTCCTCGCCGTTGATGAACATGCCGGCCATGCTGCGATAGTGGTCGAGGACGAAGGCGAAATCGCGCCCCCACATCGTGCTCGGCAGCCCGGCCAGCGGCAGGCTCGGCAGATCCAGCGCGGCCAGTTCCAGGTGGTAGCCACCGGCGAAGCCGCGCTTCGGATCGTGTTTGGTCTCATCCTCGATGATGCCGGCGAGCGTCGTGCCGCGCCAGAAATGGATCGGCTTGTCGAAAATTCCCCAGACGAAGCCGCCGGTGTGGCTGCAGTAATTGCGCCCGACCTGATCGCTGGAATTGGCGAGCCCATGCGGGAACTTCGCGGACTCGGACAGCAGCAGCAGGCGCGCGGTCTCCACTGAGTTGCACGCCACGCACACGATCCGCGCCTTTTGCCGCTGCTCGTTGCCGTGGACATCCCGATATACGACCCCCGTGGCCAGGCCATTCTCGCCGTGTTCGATCCGCACCGCCCGGCATTGAATGCGCAGGTCGAGGTTTCCGGTCGCCTCGGCGCGCGGAATCTCGGTATACAACGTGCTCCACTTCGCGCCGGTCTTGCAGCCCTGGACACAGAAGCCCTGCTGGATGCACAGCCCACGCCCATCGGCGGGGCGGGTATTGATGGCCATGTAATTGGTGTGCACGCGCTTGTAGCCGATGCGCTTGGCGCCGTTGTACATCACCTTGAAGTGGCTCGAAGCGGGCAGGCCGGGATTGCCGTTGCGCCGCGTGACCACCATGCGCTTCTCGGCCAGCTGGTAGTAGCGCTCCAGTTCGGCGTACTCGATGGGCCAGTCGATCAGCGATGCGCCCTTCAGCTCGCCATAGGTGCTGCGCGAGCGCACTTCCCACGGCCGGATTCGCGGCGTCGCGCCGGTCCAGTGGACGGTAGTGCCGCCGACCGTCTTGCACGTCCACGAGGGCAGCGTCGGATAATCCTGCGCGACCGTCGTGGTCCCGGATATCGTGCGCGGCTCCAGCCAGGTCAGTTGGGCGAAGGCATCGCCCGGCACCTGCGTAAAACTTGCGAGCGACTGGCGTGCGCCGGCTTCGAGCAGCACGACCTTGATGCCACGACGCGTCAGCTCGTGGGCGAGCGTACCGCCGCCGGCACCGGAGCCGATGATGACGACCGCACCTGAATCATCCTGCGATATGCGCGCCATGGCTCCTCCTCATGCGCCCGGAACCGGGCCGCTATCCTCGAGCGGCACCTCGGGCAACCAGTGCAGATCGTTGAACCCGCGCAGCAGGTACCCGCCCTTCGAGAAAGCCTCGCCCTCGTAACCGAAGTACGCGTAGGCAATCGGCGTCGCATACAGCGTCCCGAGCGTCTTCACGCGCAGGGCCTGGAAGAACGGCGTGGATTCGATCGCCTTCAGGGACTGGACCCGCGTAGCTTCGGCAGCGGAGGCAAATGCAGGTCCGAGCTGGTGGACACCCTGCCGCAGCATGGCGAGCAATTGCGCATCCTTGCCGGCGTCGGCGTCGAGCGACTGAATGACCAGCGCGTAGGCGGCGTCATCGAGCTTGTCGTGGGGCGCAATGGTGCGCGCGACGGCCATGAGCGTTGTGCCCTCGGTGCTCGAGAGGACCTTCAGATCTATGGCCCATGCGCGGCTTGGCACCAGCAGCGCCAGCGGGCTGCCCGCCGCAATCAGGCCGGTCAGCACACCGGATGCGCCCAGGAAGTCACGGCGCGGGATCAGCGTCTTCGAGGTCACGGCTGCTCCTGACTCATTCGCGGGACATGGGCAGCTTAGATACCACGACCAGGCGCGGGAGTCACTGTGGGATCTGCGACGCCGGGCCTGGCTACGGGCTCATGCCGAAGGCCTGCCTGAGAAAGGCGTCGCTCCTGCGCAGCATGTCGGCCCGTACCGCAGAATCAGCCAGCTGGTGGTCACGGTCGTCATAGATCACGAGCTCGCATTTTACGCCAGCGCTTTTGAGCGCCGTCGCCATGTGCCGGGACTCTTCCACCGAGACATTTCGATCCAGAGTGCCGTGAAACAGCAGCACAGGCTGTTTGAACTTGGCGACCTGATTGACGGGTGAACCATCACGCATATGCGGGCCGGAACCGATGAAGTCGCTCACCGCGTAGTAATTGGTGAAAAAACCATACTCGCTCTTCAGTTCGGACAGATCAGTCACCGGCGCGATGGCCACGATCGCCTTGAATATTCCCGGATCGATGGCTACGGACTGCAGGGCGGCATAGCCGCCGTAGGACCAGCCGACAATGCCGAGCTTGGCCGGGTCTGCAATTCCCTCTTTTACGAGCCATCTTCCGGAGGCGACCACATCTCCTACGGCTACCTCCCAGGATTTGAATCCGTTGTCCCTGAACCAGTCATCCCCGTATCCGGAGGAGCCGCGGAAATTCGGCTGCAGGACGGCGTAGCCACGTGCGGCGAAAAACTGGGCGAGCCAGTCAAATCCCCAGTCATCGCGCGTGCTCGGACCCCCATGGGGCATCACTATTGCGGGTAGCCCGTGCGGATTGTCGATGCCAGGCGGCAGGGTCAGATACCCGGGGATCATCTGCCGATCCGCAGCCGGATAGGTGATCGGTCTGACGCGGCCGAGCGCGATACCCTCTAGCTTCGCCCGAGTCGGCAGTAGCCGGTGCAGTGAATTGGTCTGGCGATCGAGGATGTAATAGGTGCCGGGATCGATGTCGCTCCCGGCACGGATAAGCAGTTTGCTTTCATCGACGCTGGAATCGACTACGCCTATGAGCGGCTCCTGCGGAAGCACCTTGTGCAGGGCCGCGATCGTTTGCTTGATGTCATCGGCGAAGTACTCGGTGTGTTCGTAATCGGTTGAATAGGCCACTCCCACGACACGGTGCCGACGCCCAATGGTGAGAAGACTTTGCAGATCCACGTCCGGCCGGGAATAAATGAGCTTTTCTTGTAATGAACCGTCCAGACTCAGGGAGTAAAGCGCGAACCGGCCGTTGAGTTTCTTCCACCCGTAGGCGATGTTCAGGTCATGATCGACCGCAACCGGCTGGAAGCCCGTATTCGTGCTTTCGTCAAAGGTGCTCAGCTCGTGCCAGTCGGTTGAATCCTGCAGGCGATACAGGTACAAAGTTGTGGTCGTGGTCCTGCCGTTCCCGGCGAAATTCACCTCACCAAGTACACGCACGGTGCCGCGCCCGTCGCTCAGATACATTATGCCGTCCCGACGTGGCGGAATCAGCGGCTTAGACACGAGCGTGCGGGTGTCGACCAGGTCCACGCCGACCCCCGAAAGGACATCCTTGCCGATCACCGAGCCGGGATGGGTATCAGGTAGATGCACCCGCTCCATCAGCACCGAACCGTCCTGATCGGGAAGCCAGTCGATGACAACCCCGTCCTGCGTTGCGAACGCCGAAGTATATGAGCTCTGCGGTGCGCTCAACTTCTGAGGCTTGCTGCCATCCGCATTGACCGCATACGAGCGCGCGAACGGTAGGCGGCCCGCAAGGTTGTTGTTGATCTTGTCATTCAATACGCCATATACGCTGCAGACCAGACGATCATTGGCGACCCAGTCACAGCCATTCATGCGAAAGGGTTTGCCATCCGCATAGAAGGCAACCTTGGGCTTTGCACCCGGCGCCAGATTCAAGGTATAGACGACTGAGCCCTGGCCTTGAATGGGTGTGACGAACAAGATGCTGTTACCGTCCGGCGATAATCGTAACGTCTCGACATCCGGGCGGGCGCCGAATGCTGCCGCAGCATCGAAGGGGGCGGAACCTTCGGCCTGCAGGTACGGCGCGGCACTCAGCAGTGCCAATCCGCATAGAAACATCGACTGAACTCGCACCATGATCGACACTCCCTGTTGTCGTTGGGCTTACGAAATCATCCCGAAGGCCTGCTGCCGGAACGCACCGCAGAATCATCGAGCTGATGGTCGCGGTCCTGGTAGGACACGGGCCCGTCGGGCGCCAGCCGCAGCCCCGCGACGCCGGGTCGCGCTCCCAAAGCCGCGGTGGCATCGATGTGCACGCGCAGCATGTTTGAGTCCCTCCGCTGCGCAAATCCTAGCAGAGGAGAGGCGTTCGCGTTCAGACCGCCCGCAAAGCGTCATTCACCGAGCGCCGGGCGGCTCGAATGGCCGGCGGCAGGCCGCCGAGGAGGGCCAGTGCGACGGCCCAGGCGATGCCGAGTGCGACCAGGCGCAGGGAGATCGACAGATCAAATACATTACGGGCCTGCACCACATGCTTGCCGTTGAACAGCAGCCAGGCGGCCACCACGCCGGCCAGCGCACCGAACAGGGCAAGGACCACCGTTTCGATCAGGACGGACAAGGCGACCGGCAGGGGCTGGTAGCCGATGGCCCGCAGGGTCGCCAGTTCGCGGGTTCGAACGCTCACTGCGGCGTACATCAGTTTCACGGTGCCGAACACGGCGCCGAGCGCCATCATGGCGGCCACGGCGTAGGCGAGGGCGGTGAAGAAAGCAGAATTGCGATTGGCGGTGAGCTCGGCGTAATCCGACTGCCGCACCGCAATTTGCATGAGGCTCGGATTGATGGCGATCCAGCGCGCGAAGTTGTCGAATGCCGCGGGCGTCTGCAGTTTCACCACGATGCTGTCATATCCGTTCGTCTGCCTGTCAGCGATCAGCGTATCGGTGTCGCTGAGTGTCTCGCTTTCAAGCATGCTCCCATCGTCCGTGAACATTCCGACGATAGGCCACGGACCGCCGGCCAGCAGGATCGCATCCCCTATCCGTAACTGAAAGGTGCGCGCGGCCGCCACGCCCAGGATGACTTCGTGTCGACCGGAACGGAAGGACCGACCCGCGATGATCTTCAGATTCGGGCGCAATGCGAAACCGACGGGGCCGATTCCGCGCAGATTCGGTGAGCCGAGGGCATAGGGCCCCATCGGCGGAACCCATATCTGAAACTCTCCGTCGGCGAGCGGATGTCCGTCCGCGCTCCTGGCGATGCCGGGCGCGTCCAGAATCGTACCGATGATGTTGGTGGGAATGGCATGGGCGCGTCGGGCGCCTTCCTCTGGCAGCACCACTGCCTGCTGCGGATCCTCTCCGGACCGATAGGCGCGCAGCATGCCGGCGGTGACCGAGAGCATGGAAAGCAGCACCGCGATCACGCACGCCACGCTGATGATGAGCACCAGCGCCGACCACTTGCGCTGTGCGATGCCCAGGAAGGCCAGCCGCGTCAGAACCAGGGTCTGGGTCAGCACCGGCATGTTCAGCGCCCCGCCAGCGTGTCAGTGACGCTCATATGCCGCAGCCGCTGCATCGGAATCGCGGCGCCCGCCAGCGCCAGCAGCAGCGCGCAGCCAAGCGATACCGACAACACCCCGAGTGACAGCGCCGGTTGGGGCAGCGAGGCGAGATCCGCGGGCAAGTAGCGGAAGGGTAACCGGGTCATGAGCACGGCTAGGCCCATGCCGATGGCGGCACCGGCCAGGCAAGGGATGGCGGCCTCGGCGAACACCAGGGCCATGAGGCCCGACTGACGGTAGCCAAGCGTCTTCAGAACCGCAAATTCGGAGGTCCGTTCACGAACCGACTGTGCAATGCCATTGCCGGTCAGCAGCAGGATCATGAACAGGCCGGCGCCCGCGATCGGCCAGGTCTTGGCGGCGACGGAAATTCCGGAATTGACGCCGTCGGCCTCGGCGATCTTGTCGGGAATGGTCAGCGTCGGCGTACCGGAGTTGGTCGTCGCCTGATCGATTCGGACAGCAATCTGGCTTGCCTGAGTCGCATCGCGCACGGCAACGCGATATTCCCAGGCATAGCCGCGCAGATCCGGCGGACGGGAATTGTCGACGAAGCCCAGGTTGCCCAGGATCAGATAATCATGCAGCCCACCCTTCATGTTGGGCATTTCCCCGAGCACGTGAAACTGCCAGGCCGGTGCCCCATCGGCGCGTGATCCCATGCCCGGCGGCGTGAACGCAGTCGATGTGATGATGGGCAGTGTATCGCCGGCCTTCAGTCCCAGCGCCTGTGCCCAGCTGTGCGTCACGAAGACGCCATTCGGTGTCGCGTGCAGTTGCTCCCACTGCGCGGGCGTGAGTGGCAGCTCCGGCCACGCTGCAGGCATGTATTCGTCCACGGCGTCGACCGCCGCCCGTATATGCGGGTCGCGGTAGTAGCCGCGCACGAAGTACTCCGCGCTCACCGCAGTGACGCCGTCGATCCGCATGATCGCGTCGCGCAAGGAGAAGGGCAGCAGGATTCCGGTGGGATTCGCGCTGCTGGGATTCGCACTGGGAAAGCGCGCGTTCACGTACAGACGGTCGAGTCGCGAATTGGTGATGAGTTGGTCATAGGTGGCATGCAGCCCGACCATGAGACCGAACAGGGCGAATGAAACCGTCACGGCCAGCCAGACCAGGATCGATTCGGCCGGCTTGCGCCACAGCGCGGACCAGACCAGTGGCCAGTACTTCACGCCAGAGCGCTTGCCGTCGTTGCCCGCATGCTCGTCCCCCGCGCGGTCGCGTCGCTGCTCGGTTAATGAGTCTTGGTATCGACCGCGCCCATTGGACCGCGCCGGCACCGCGAGGTTCGGTCAGCTTTTTATTGCAATTAATTTAATTAATACTTAAACTAATTAAACTGAATAGGAGAACGACCGTGCCAGAATCCACTTCCAGGCAGGCCACGCTGCGGCGGCAGTCGCGGCTCTTCCGCGCCCTGTCCTCTGTCGCGGTCGTAGTCACCATTGCCGCCGTGCTGTCGCAGGTGACGATCACCGCAGCCCCGCTTTGGAAAGGGGGACCGGTCGAACACACGCTCCTCAATGTCGTCCGGGAAGTGGTGCTGTCGGTACCGGCGCTGCTGTATATCGCGGCCCTGTACTGCGCGCGCCGGGTGTTCCTGCGCATCGCCGCCGGCGAGATCTTCGTGCGCACCAACGGCGCGGGGCTGCGCGCGATGGGGCGCTGCCTGCTGATCGGCGGCCTCTGGGCCGTCGTGGCGGAAGGTCTGGTGCCCTATTCGCCGGATCAGCCGCTCGCGCTCACGATGTCGGAAGTCGCGCGCAATTCCTCGGACATGGTCCTGGCGGCACTCGGACTGGCACTGACGCTGATCGGCAAGCTGATGGTCGATGCGTCCACCCTCAAATCCCAGATAGACGAATTCGTCTGATGCCGATCATCGTCACCCTCGACGTCATGCTCGCCAAACGCAAGATGCGCGGCAAGGAACTGTGTGCGCGCATCGGCATGTCCGAAACGCAGCTGTCGTTGCTGCGCTCCGGAAAGGTGCGCGGTGTGCGCTTCAGCACCATTGCCAAGATGTGTGCCGTCCTCGACTGCACGCCGGGCGAACTTCTGGACTATCGCTTTGATGAGTCTGATCTGCTCGAGGAACCGCCCGAAGACGTCTGACCTGGCCGAAACATCAGGGGATCATCATGCGCATCTTCAAGATTCTCGCACTCGGCCTGGGCGGCATGCTCGTGCTGATGGTCGTGGTCGTGGTCGTGGGCCCCGCGCTGGGATATCGGGCGCACCAGCAACATCGCAACGCCGGGCCGCTCGCCATAAACACCCCCAACGGCATCGATCGGGGCATGTATGTTCAGATCGGCGGACTGCGCCAATGGCTGCAGATACGCGGCGAGGATCGGAACAATCCGGTGCTGCTCTTCGTGCACGGTGGGCCGGCCCTGTCCATGATCCCATTTACGTATCGGTCGATGCGTCCCTGGGAAAAGTACTTCACCATCGTGAGTTGGGATCAGCGTGGCGCCGGACGCACCTATATGCTCAACGGCGGCGCCGACGAAACCGCGACCGGCATGGACCAGATCGCCGACGACGGGGTCCAGGTGACGCAAGTCACGCGCGGCCTGCTGCACAAGGAGCGGATCATCGTCCTGGGAGAATCCTTCGGCAGCGCCGTGGCCCTGGAGATGGTTCGGCGCCGGCCGGATCTGTTCTATGCATTCGTGGGCACGGGGCAGATCATCGACATGCCCAGGGGCGAAAGGATTGCATACGACACGCTGCTGCGGGCGGTACGCGCGGCACGCGACGAGAAAGCGGCCACGCAGCTGGTGGCGCTCGGGCCGCCACCGTATGCGGATCCGTCACGACTGCTGCGGGAACAGCGCATTGAAGCCGATTACCCCGGGGAACCGGAAGGGATTATGGGCCGGGATTTCATCTACGCTCCGGGATACTCGTTGCGCGAGAGCTTCGAGCTGCTCGTCGGCGCCACGCAGCATCGGACCAGACTGATGGCCGAAGCCATGAACTACGAGGCGGCGAGCCGGGGTACGCGCTTCGGGGTTCCGGTGTTCTTCATTCAAGGAGCGCAGGACGCGGTCGCCCCGGTCCAGCTTGCCGCCGAATACATGATGGCGATTTCGGCTCCGCGCAAGGAGCTGGTGCTGATTCCCGGTGGCGGTCACAACGCCTTCATTCTCTACAGCCAACGCTTTCTCGATGAACTCAACGCGCGGGTGCGCCCTCTGGCGGTAAGTTCTCAATCGGCAGCGGCGGCAACTCATCGGCCGGAGTGAAGCCAAAGACCTGGCCATAGAATGAAAGTTCTGACTGCAGCGAGCGGATGACGTTCTGCGGCTTGCGAAAGCCGTGGCCCTCGCCGTCGAAGAGCACATAGGCAACGGGCGCGTGCCGTGCGCGCAGCGCATTGACGATGAGCTCGGACTGGTTCGGCGGCACGACCGGATCATCGGCCCCCTGCAGGACCAGCAGCGGGACCTTGAAGCCATCCAGATGCCGCAGCGGCGAGCGGCTGTCGTAGATCGCCTGGGCCTGTGGCAGCGGCCCGATCAGCGAATCCAGGTAGCGACTTTCGAACTTGTGGGTATCGTTCGCGAGGGCCGTCATGTCCGAGATGCCGTAGTAATCGGCGCCGGCGCGGAACACATCGCTGGTACACAGTGCGAGCAAAACGGTAAAGCCGCCCGCGCTGCCGCCGCGAATGGCGGTGCGCAGCGGATCCGCCTGACCGGTGCTGCTTAGGTATTGGGCGGCGGCAATGACGTCGGCGACATCGACGACACCCCAGTTCCCTTCCAGCTCGCGGCGATAGATGCGCCCGAACCCGGAGCTGCCACCGTAATTGACGTCCACCACGGCAAAACCGCGGCTGGTCCAATATTGCACGGCCGGGGAGTACGCGGGCGTGGCCTGGGTGGTCGGTCCGCCATGCACGAGGGTCAGCAAGGGAGGCAATTCGTCAGCGGGCCCGCGAAATGCCGGATTGAGCGGCGCATAGTAAAAGCCATGCGCGCGGCGCTCGGGCGTGACGGGAAACTCGATCGGCACCGCCACCGAGATTGCGGCAGGCGCCAGCAGCGCGCCGCCGGCCGGGCGCAAGGTGTCGCACCGCCCGCTGCTGGCATTGATGCGCACTATTGCCTGTGGCGCGCACGCTGAGCCTGCGACCAGCGCGACGTGGTCCGCGTCGATACGCGTCAGTTGGTCGAATTGGACATACGGCAGTTCGAGCACCTGCGCGGTACGGCGTCGCAGGTCAATAACGGCGAGGCGGTCGATGCCATCCTCGCCGAAGCGGGCGAGCGCGCGGCAGTTGCCGAGCAGTGCATAGTTGGCCTGTCCGAGCTGCCACAGCGGACTCGCGAATTCGGCCGCACGCGGATATACCGGACGCACCGCCGCGCCATCCCAGGCATACAGATTCCAGAATCCGCTGCGATCTGAAATGAAGTACAGCGTGCCATCCCCATCCCACTGTGGTTCGAGCACCGACTCGGAAGGTCCGCCGGCCACCGCCACCGCCCCGTTCAATCGCGATTCGCCGATGTCGGCCACCATCAGGGTGGTCGCATCCCAGGGCATGTGCGGATGGTTCCAGGCGATGAACGCCAGTCGGCGGCCGTCGGGACTCACGCGCGGGTAAGCGACAAAGTCACTGTCGGCATAAAGCGTGTCACCGGCGCCGCCGGCGGGCAGCCGAATGCGCACCAATGCATTGCGCACCGTGCGTGGATCGGTGTGATCCTCGCGCACGAATATGAGGTCCGTGACCGCCCCGTCAGCTGCGCGCAGCGGCACGCCATCGGCGTACCGGTATCCCTGCGGCGTCAGGACTTCGGGATCAGCGCCCGGCGCAAGCCGCTGCAGGCGCTGGTCGGCGAACTGGGTGTAATAGGCGCTCTCCCCGACGATCAGGTAGGGCGCGGCTCCATATTCGTGAACGCGGGTGCGCACGTTGCGGGTCGCGGGAACCACCGCAATGGCGGCGCCATCGGCGCCGAGGCGAAACACGCCATGGGCGCCACCCGCGATCGGCACGTTCTGGGTCCAGTACAGCTCACCTTCAACGCTGCGCAGATTCTCGAATCTGACCTGCGAGTCGGCCAGTCCCTCGGCGGTGAGCGCGGACTGCCATGCGCCGTAGCGTTTGACGACCGGGGACAATTTGGCGGCTTCAGTCATGGGATGGACGATCAGACCTCAACTTTGTAACCGAGGCCGATCTCATCGCCCGGCTGGCCGCGGAATCCCCAATTGCAGCGCGGGGTCTCCGTGATCGTGATCTCGATATCGGCGGGCGTTATCTGCGCTGCGGCGCTGATGCGTTCGAACAGCAGTCGAATCAGCTGCTTGCGGGTCGCAAGCGAGCGTCCCTCGAACATGCTGATTTCGATGATGACGTACCGGTCGGTGCGCCCCTGCCCGCCGGGAATGTAGAAGTTGGCGCGCTCCAAAGGAAAGAAGCGATGCGCGCGCTTGTCCGGCGGGAATTGCAGGGCCTCGACCACGCAGCCATGAATCGCATCGGACAGCGCGCTGCGTACCGGTACCAGGTACTCGGCGAGCCCGTAGATTTTGACTTGCGCCATTGCCGGAGTCTCCTTATTCGGCCGTGCTGTCGTGTCCGCAGTATTATCCAACTGCGGCGGTTACAACAGTTGCGAGGCGATATGAAAGCGGTGACATTCAGGGTTCTCGGGGTGATCGGCCTTCTCGTGCTCGTCGCGGGCAGCGCCCAGGCGATGGATCTGCAGCTCAAGGGCAAGACGGCGCTGGTGACCGGCAGCACCGGTGGCATCGGTTACGGCATCGCGAAAGTGCTGCTCACCGAGGGTGCCGCGGTCATCATCAACGGCCGCACCCAGGACTCCGTCGACCGGGCGGCCGCCTCGCTCACGCGCGCGACCGGCAAGGCGCCATTGGGTTTTGCCGGCGATATGAGCAAGGCGGATGACATCGCGCGGCTCGGCAGGGCCTTCCCGGATGTCGACATCCTGATCAATAATGTAGGACGTTACCTGCCGCATGAATTTACGCAGTCCACCGACCAGGACTGGTACCAGACCTTTGATCTGAATGTGATGTCCGGCGTGCGCCTGTCGCGCATCTACCTGCCGCGCATGAAGCAGCGCAACTGGGGACGCATCATTTTCATTTCCAGCGAGAGCGCGCTGCAGATTCCGGTCGACAGCGTCCAGTACGGAGTGAGCAAGGCGGCGCAGATTGCCGTGGCGCGCGGTATCGCGGAGGACTGTGCGCGAACGAACATAACGGTCAACAGCATTCTGCCCGGCCCAACGCTGGACACGGATGACCCGCGGTCGGCCGCGCGCTTCGGCGGCCGACCGATCGCGGAGGTCGAGGAACAGCTGTTCAAGAACCAGCGTCCCACCTCGATCATCAAGCGCTTCGCGCGTACCGCGGAAGTGGCTTCACTGGTTGCCTACGTGGCGAGCCCCCTGTCCTCGGCGACCACCGGCGCGGCGTTGCGGGTCGATGGCGGAGTCGTGAAGAGCGCCTTCTGAAGGTGCCGTTGATGCCCTTATCGGGCGCCGGGCCTGCGCACGAAGAACACGCAGGCCACGGCGAAGAGCGAGATGATGGCACCGCACAGAAAGCCACCCCCGACGCCGCCCGCGAGCGCATCGACGGGCGTGCGCCCGCGCGCGGCGAGCGTCGCGGCACGTGCGGACATCAAGGCCACGAACAGCGCGACGCCTGCGGCACCGGACACCTGCTGGATCGTGCCGATGACCGCGCTGCCATGCGAGTAGAGGTTTTCCTTCACTGAGGACAGGCTCAAGGTAAACAGCGGCGTAAACATCAAGGCAAAGCCGATACTCATCACGACGTGTCCGGCGAGGATATAGCCGACCGGAGTGGCCGGGCCGAGCAGAGTCATCGCCCACAGTACGGCGCTGACGATGACGACGCCGGGTACGAGCAGCCTGGTTGGCCCGATCCTGTCGTACATGCGCCCGACATGGGGGCCCAGCAAACCCATCAGCAGCCCGCCGGGCAGCAGCAGCAGTCCGGTCTGCAGGGTATTGAGCCCGAGTACGTTCTGCAGGTAGATCGGCAGCAGGATGATGGTGCCGAACAGCGCCATCATCATGCTCGCCATGAGCAGTACGGATACGGTGAAATTGCGCGACTCGAACGTGCGCAGGTCCAGCAGCGGGTGTCCGGTTTTCTGCAGCGCGATCTGCCGCAGGATGAATATGACCAGAAACAGCGCGCCGCCCGCACTCCACGCCGCGGCCGGCACTCTTCCCGGCGCGGTGGCGACGCCGATATTGCTCAGCCCATAGACGATGCCGCCGAAGGCGAGGCCCGACAGCACTACCGAAATCGCGTCAAGCGCCGCGCGGTGTGGCGTCGTCACGTTCTGCATGCGGCGGGCACCCAACGTAAGGGCGCCGAGGGAAATGGGCAGTACCAGCAGGAACATCCAGCGCCAGCTCAGATAGTTGAGGATAACCCCCGAGATGGTGGGACCAACGGCGGGCGCCACCGATATGACCGTAGTGATGAAGCCCATGGTCTTGCCGCGGCTTTCGGGGGGTGCGAGCGTCATCGCGGTGGTCATCAGCAGCGGCATCATGATCGCCGTTCCGCACGCCTGAATGATGCGCGCGAGCACGAGCGATTCGAGATTGGACGCGAGGCTCGCGATCAGCGTGCCCAGCGAGAACAGTGACATCGCCCAGATGAACACCGGCCGCGTGTTCATTCTCTGCAACAGAAAGCCGGTGACCGGAATGACCACCGACATGGTCAGCAGAAACGCGGTCGTCAGCCACTGCACGGCATCGGCAGTCACCTTCAGATCGTGCATGAGCCGCGGCAGCGCGACCGCCATCAGCGTCTCGTTGAGAATGACCACGAAGGTGGCAACGAGCAGCAGGTTGATGACGAGTCGGTTGCGTCCCGCGTTGTCGGTGGGCACCGGTACGACGGTGCTATTCAAAGCTTTGCACGCACGATCGCCGCATACGAATCGAGGGTTGAACGCGTCTCATTGGGAGGAAGCTCCGGGTAAACATGCAGGATCCTGTCGCCTATTTGCCGTGGATGAATGTGGATGTGCAAGTGCGGGATTTCCTGGAACGCTGCCACACCGATCGAATGCCACACGCTCAAGCCTTGATTGGGGAAGGCCCGGCCGACGGCGCGGGTGACACGCGACACCATGGCCATCAGCGCGGCGCCAGTCATGTCATCGAGCTCGCGCACATCCTGGAGATGCTGTCGCGGCATGACGAGCGTGTGGCCTGGATGGAACTGGCGCAGATCGATGACGGCCAGCACCAGGTCATTCTCGCAGACGATGCTGGCGGGCGCGCGTCCTTGTGCGACCGCGCAGAAGACGCAGCCATCGGCCATATCGCTTCCTGGCTGCCCCGTTCGATTTAGTGCTGGCTTTCCTTGTCGACCAGGTACCGCACCACGCTGATCACATCTTCCTGGCTGTGCATCGAATCGAGGTTGACCCGGTACTTGCCGTTCACGACGATGCAGGGGGTGCCGGGGACCTGCATGGCCAGGACCTGCGCGTCGGCGTTTTTCATTTTCACATCGATATTGAAGGAACGAGCGGTGGCGAGGAACACATCGGGCTTTACGCCTGTCAGGCGTTCGTAGCACTTCGCTGCATCCTCGATGGTGGGCTGCGGGATCTTCAGGCGCCCGGTGGTGGGGTCAACGGTCGCGAGCTCGCCGTTTTTCCACACCGCATCGAATATCGCCTGGTGGGTACGTGATGAAATGCCCAGCGCCTGCGCGGTGAAGTAGGCGCGCTGCAACATCACCCAGTCTTCTTCGGGCTTGAAGGAGGCAGGCAGGAAGACCATTTGCGCATTCGCCGGCAGGCTGTGTTCCAGGGCTGCGATCACGGGCTGAAAGCCGTTGCAGGCGGGGCAGCCGTACGAGAACACTTCCATGACCTCGACCTTTCCGGCCGGCACATTGGTGTGCTGCGCCGGAGTGATGACGTCGTAATTGGTGCCCTCGGTCCAGGTCTGGGCGGCCTGGGCGAGGGGCGCCAGCATCACGATCAGCACACCGAGCAGTGCCACGCGGAAAAGCTTCATGGGATTTTCTCCTACTTGCGCGCCGCGGCTCCGGCGGCTGTGGGTGAGGGACGGATGTAGAGGGGCAGGGGAGGCTGGGTCTCGTAGGGACCTTCGAGCTTCTGAGACTCTGCGGCCGACAGCTGAGTTCCCAGGGCCTTCACGGAATCGTCGAGATGGTGCAGCTTGCTGGCGCCGACGATCGGCGCACTGACCCCCGGCTGCGCGAGCAGCCAGGCGACGGCAACCTCGGCCGGGCCGACACCGCGCTGCGCTGCAACCTCGGCGACGACATCGATCACGGCTTCATCGGCCTTGCGGTTGAAGCGGTTGCGCGCCATGGGCGAATTCGAGCGCACGGTGTGGGTGCGGCGGCTGCCGGCGAGCAGGCCGCCGCCGAGGGGACTGTAGGGAATCAGGCCGACGCCTTCCTCCCGGCACAGGGGGTTCATTTCGCGCTCTTCTTCGCGGTACAGCAGGCTGTAGTTGTTCTGCATGCTGACGAAGCGCGCGAGGTGCAGCTGGTCGGCGCGGTACAGCATTTTCGCGAACTGGTAGGCCGCCATGGTCGATGCGCCGATGTAGCGCACCTTGCCGATCTTGACCAGATCGGTGAGCGCTTCGAGAGTCTCTTCAATCGGCGTCTCGCGGTCGAAACGATGGATCTGGTACAGATCCACGTAGTCCATGCCTAAGCGGGCGAGGCTGTTGTCGATGGACTCGAAAATGTGTTTGCGCGACAGGCCGCGTTGATTGGGTCCTGGGCCCACCGCCTGGAACACCTTGGTGGCCACCACGGCATCGTCACGCCTCACGCCGAAGGACTGCAGCGCCTTGCCCAGGATCAGTTCGCTTTCCCCTGCCGAATACACATCGGCGGTATCGAAGAAGTTGATGCCCAGGTCCAGTGCGCGGCGCACGATGGCGAAGCTGGCGTCCTCGGGCAGCATCCAGTCGGCGCCGCTGCCGAAACTCATGCACCCGAGGCAGATGCGGGAGACTCGAAGTCCCGAGGAACCGAGGCGGATATAGTCCATTGGCATCCTTCACGCACCTGTTGCGGTGCGGATTCTAGCACCGCGGGGTTACTCCATCGTCACCAAGACCTTGCCGCGCGCGTGGCCGGTTTCCTGGTAGCGGATGGCATCGGCGATCTGATCGAGCCGGTACTGGCGGTCGATCACCGGCTTCACTTTGCCGGCCTGCAGCAGGTCGGCCAGCTGGGCGAGATCCGCCGGATTGGTGTCGGACATGAAGGGCACCAGTTTCTGGTGCACAAACATTGACACAATCAAAGCCTTGGCAAATCCTGCCAGCGGTCCGGTCCAGCTCCCCTTGCCGGTGTCACCGGCAAACACGTAGATACCATCCGGCGTCATGGCCTGCCGGTAGGCGCTCAAGGGATGATCGCCGGACATATCGAGGATCAGGTCGTAGCGGATCGTGCCGAGGGTGAAATCCTGACGAGCGTAGTCGATGGCATGATTCGCCCCCAGTGACCGCACCAGTTCGATGCTGCCGGCATTGGTCACCGCGCTGACATCGGCACCCATGGCCTTGGCAATCTGCACCGCAAAAGTACCGACCCCGCCGCCTGCGCCATTGATCAGCACTTTCTGCCCGGCCCGTAAGTGACCATGGTCGCGCAGGCCCTGCAGCGCGGTGACTGCGGCGACGGGCGTGGCAGCGGCCTGTTCGAAACTCAGAAGCGCCGGCTTCAATGTCACGGCCGCATTCTCCGGGACGCGCAGGTACTGCGCGTACGTGGCATGAGCGGCGCCGAATACCTCATCACCGGGTTTGAACCGGGTCACTCGCTTGCCCACGGCCACCACCGTTCCGGCGAAATCCGTTCCCATCGAAGCGTCATTCGGCGCGCCCCAGCCGCTGCCGGCGCGCATCAGGTACGGTTCGCCGCGCATGAGGTGCCAGTCCAGCGGGTTGATGGAACTCGCGTGCACCCGCACCAGCAGGCCATGATCGGCTGGCACCGGCCGTTCGACGCGTTCGATGCGCACCACATCAGCGGATCCATAGCAGCGGGCGACCGCGGCCTGCATGGGTTGCCGGGGTGCGGTGTCGGGTTCCACGCGGCAGGGCGATGTATGGCTCAGCGCCACGGCCAGACATGCCATGCCCAGCACGAGCACCACCAGCGCGCAGGCGAGAATGCGCACGTCACTCGACCTGTTGCAGGATCTTCTCGACGCTCGCGAGGCTGCTGGCGAACCGCGTGAGATCCGAGCGAATCGCGGCCAGCGCCGCCTGGTTTTCCGACTGCACGGCGACGGCCTTCTCGGCCAGCGTTCGATACAGGGCATCGTTGGCCATGCGCGCCCGTGCCTGAAAGATCGCCGAGAAATACTTCATGCCGAATACCACCAATACGGTCAACGCCAGCGGCCCTATGAAGATGAGGTACTGCGCTGTCGTCATATCTGCGCCACTAGCCATTGGAGTCTCCTGGATTGGGAAGTGATGCCGCTGCCTTCGCGATGAAGGCGGGGTTGAGTTCAAAACCGAATTTCGTGACCTCGAAAAAATTGAGCGCTTTGCCGTCCGCGGACAGCTC
Organism: Steroidobacteraceae bacterium; assembly: GCA_036267975.1. Lineage (GTDB taxonomy): Bacteria > Pseudomonadota > Gammaproteobacteria > Steroidobacterales > Steroidobacteraceae > DAIDKA01. Next base: position 28,861 of record DATAVA010000041.1, read on the forward strand.
CAGTCGACTGCTCACGAGGCCCGCCGCTTCGAGCTTCTGCAGATGCAGGTGCAGCAGCGGGCGGCTGATGCCGACCTCGCGGGCCAGCTGGCTGATGTATTGCCGACCATCCGTGGCGAGCATGGCGATGATGCGCAGCCGGTGCGCGTTGGCCAGCGCCGCCAGCACTGCAAGCAGGCGTTCTCCGGATAGCGCCAAATCTAGTCCTCACCTGACATGTGTCAGGATATTCTGACAGGTAGGCGGAAATGTCAATGCCCTGGTGTGCGTGCACTGCGGCAAACGCCACTGTGGGGGGACTCGCGCGCAATTCGCTACACTGCGCGCCGGGGAGTTGGCAGAGGGCTATCCGTGAATACAAGAACAATAAGAAATGTGGTGATCGTCCTGGCCGTGCTGATCCTGGCGTATCCGGGCTTCGCGTGGCTCATCGGCCTGCAGGTCGAAGCATCGACGCTCAAGGGCGAGCAGCAGGCGCTGGCGGCCTACCCGGGTGCCATCACGATCATCAGTCGGCAATATCAGCGCAGCGTCTTTGGCGCCACCGAAGTGCTGACGTACGGCCTCGGCACTGAAGTTTCGCGCGCCCTGGCGCCACTGGCAGGGATAACCGATGTGGCGGGGATGCGTATGGTCGTGCGCAATACCTATCATCACGGTCCCCTGCCGCAGTTTCGAACCGTGGCACTGGCAACCTTCAGCTCTAAGGTCGAATTGCCGCCGCAGCTTGCGACGAAAATTCGCGCCTTGCTGGGCGGCGAGCCGATCTTCGAGATCCGGGGCCGGCTCGGATGGTTCGGCGGCACCACCACCGTCGTGACCAGTCCCGGCTACGAGGTGCACCTTGCGAGCGGCTCCCAGCTCAGCTGGCGTGCGCTGGATGTCAGTTCGAGCACCAACGCGGATCTGTCATCCGCGTCGATCGATGGCAAGCTGGCGGGCTTCGAGGCGAAGTCCGCGAAACTGCAGGTCCAGTTGCAGGATCTGCAGATCAGTGCCGATTGGAAGAAGGTGTTCGGGGGCATGTGTGCCGGACCCTTCTCGTTGAAGATAGCCACCGTGAAATGGCTGCCGCAGGCGCCGTCCCCGCCGGGTTCCATCCAGGGGTTTTCCATCGCGGCAAACGGCTCGGTGGACGGTGACTATTACACCTCCACGGTTCAGTTCGGGGCCGACGCGGTACGCGCATCCGAGTATTCGATCACGCACGCGATCTATGCCATTTCGTTCGAGCACCTGCATGGTCCGACACTGGCGAAAATCACCCACGAGGTCCGTGAAATGCGGGCGAAGGCGGATCCGACCGCCCCGCAGTCGCCGGCTGCAGCGCTGGATGAACTGAAGAAGGGTGCAGTCGAGTTGCTGGTGCATGACCCGGTCATGAACGTTTCGCAAATCGGCTTCGTCATGCCGGAAGGCGCGCTGCGCCTCTCGGCCCGGGTGTCGGCGCCGGGTCTGAAGCGCGAGGATCTGGACGGTCCGCAGCTTCCGGCTGCACTCATTCAACATCTGAACATCGTGGCCGACCTGCGCATCGATGCCGCCCTGCTGACACGCCTGCTGGCGAGCAACGCGCGCAAGGACACATTCGCCGCGCAGATCGATGCCCTTGAAAAACAGGGCTACATCAAGCGTGACGGCGCCGCATTGACGGCGCATGTGACCGTGACGGGCACGAAGATCGCCGTCAACGGCAAGCCTTACCCGCCGGGCTCGGGCGCCTAGGCCTATTTCACCGGCGGCGGGCTTCGCTCCGTGAACTGCCGCTGGTGCCAGTACGGATAGGCGAGCGTCGTCTCACTCGCCGCGTCGAGCCGCGCGACCTGCGCCGCGCTCAGATTCCAGCCGACCGCCCCGAGATTGTCGCGCAGCTGCTGCTCGTTGCGGGCACCGATGATTACGCTGGAAACCGTCGGGCGCTGTAACACCCAGTTGATCGCGACCTGCGGAATGCTCTTGCCGGTCTCACCGGCAATCTCCTCGAGGGCATCGACGACCTTGAACAGATGCGCCTCCGGCACCGGCGGTCCGATATCCACGATCAGCTGGGTGTTGAGCCGACTGACCGGTGGGCGCGCCTGGCCGCGGCGGATCTTGCCGGTCAGGCGCCCCCAGCCGAGCGGACTCCACACGATGGCACCGACGCCCTGGTCGAGCGCGAGCGGCATCAGCTCCCATTCGTAATCGCGGCCGACCAGTGAATAATGGGCCTGGTGCGCGACGTAGCGGCCGAGACCGTAGCGCTCCGACACGGCCAGCGACTTCATCAGATGCCAGCCGGAGAAATTCGAGCAGCCGATATAGCGGATCTTCCCGGCGGTGATCAGATCATCGAGTGCGCGCAAGGTCTCCTCGACCGGCGTCGAGGCATCGAAGCCGTGCATCTGGTAGATGTCGATGTAATCGGTGCCGAGCCGCTTGAGACTGGCGTTGCAGGCTTCGAGCAGATGGAAACGCGACGAGCCGATGTCGTTGGGGCCGGGGCCGGTGCGGAAGGTGGCCTTGGTCGAAATGAGCACCTCGTGGCGCCGGCCGCGGATTGCGGTCCCGAAAACTTCCTCGGCGCTGCCGGCCGAATAGACATCGGCGGAATCGAACAGGGTGAGACCTGACTCCAGGCAGATCGATATCATGCGCGTGGCTTCCGCGACACCGGTCGTGCCGAAGGCTTCGAACGCGCCGGCGCCGCCCATGGTGGCGGTGCCGAAGCTCAAAACCGGAACCTTCAGTCCCGAGCGGCCCAACTGTCGATATTCCATACGATGCTCCCACGCTGTTCCGGACTGGTGCTCGCACGAATATAGCATCCGCCCTATCGACGCTACTCAGCCCCCATTTGCGTTTTGAGCGCCTCCAGCGAGACGCGCCACCAGTTGGCAACGTGTTGCAGGGTGGCGGCTTCCGGGAAGCCATGGCGTGCGACATGCGGCTGCGGGATGGTGTCCCAGGCGCGATGCTCGACGCTGATACGCGTCTCCTGACCGACGCCCTCGAATCGCACCTCGACCTCCGTGGCCTGTTCGGGCGCGAAGCTTGCCTGGCGCCAGCTGAACACCAGCCGTGCGCCGGGTTCCCAGGTGCGGATGCGCCCGATCTCGAATTGCGCGCCGCTGGCGAGGGTGGTCCACAGCCGCCCGCCGGCATGCGGTTCGAAGGCGAGGGTGCCATCCCCTTCGGCCGTCACGGCGAACAGGCCGTTGGAACGCCACCAGGAACCGATTTCGCGGGTGAAGACCTCGAAAGCTGTGCGCGGTTCGACCGGAACCCGCAATGAGACCAGCACCCTGGAACTCATTTGCGCGTTTTCTGGATATGCGTTTTGAAAGCGCGCAATTGCCGTACCCACTGATCCTCGGTCTGCGCCAGCCAGCTGATCAGGTCATCCATGGGCTCGCGGCTGAGGCGGTAGACGCGCACGCGCGAATCGAGCGGGTCGCGGTCCTCTTCCACAAGCCCGCTTTCACGCATGGTGCGCAGGTGGCGGCTCATGGCCGGGAAGGAGAGTGCCGCAGCCACGGCGAGTTCGCCCGCGCGCCGCGGCCGTTCACGCAGCAGTTCGACGACCCGGCGCCGATTAGGATCGGCGAGCGCGGACAACGTCCGATCGAGGTTGCTCGCCCTCACGTGAATTTCTTGAACTTGAAGCCGGTGGCCTGCTCCATCTCCTGGGACGACACCTGGCGCACGGGCTGTGAGAAGTTCCAGCGATGGCCATCCGGATCAATGGCGGCATAGGTGCGCTCGCCATAGAACTGCTCCTTCGGCTCCGCGATGATGGTCGCGCCCGCCTGGCGGGCGCGCTCGCAATGCTCATCGATGCCCTGCTCGATGCGCACGTGGATGCGCTGCGTGTTGCTGCCGCCCAGGTTCGCCGGACTGCGCGCCCAGTCGGCGAACTCATTGCTGATCATGATCACCCCGTCGCCATGGCTCATTTCGGCATGCACGATGTTGTCGCGGGAGTCGTACAGCACCGCGCTGGCATCGAAACCGAATGCGCGCTGCAGCCACTGCATCGCTGCGCGGATGTCCTTGTAGATCACGGAAGAGATGAAGGCCGGGCGGCGCGGTATGGGGGCGGACATGGCGGCACCTGTTTATTGCAGAAATGGGAAATATTTAACGATATATGCAATTAGAATGTCAAGCGCCCTGCCGCTACCGATATTCTCCCTTGCACCTGACCTAAGGTCGGCCTTTAGGGTGCCCGTGGAGGACGACAGTGGCGAATGACACACGCAAATGGCTGACGGCGGCGGAATGTGCGCAGCTGGCGGGGCTGACGGTGCGGGCGCTGCACGTGTACGAGCGTGAGGGACTGCTCAGTCCCAGTCGCTCGGCCAAGGGCTGGCGGCGCTACGGGCCGGATGACCTGGTGCGGCTGAACACCATTTCAGTGATGAAGGCACTCGGGCTAACGCTCGCGCAGATCGGCGAGATGCTGCGTGACCGCACGCCCTCGCTGCTGAGCGTTCTCCAGGTGCAGGCGCAGTCATGGCGGGAGCGCCAGGGTGCGGCTGCGAAAGCCCTCGAACTGGTCGAGGGCGCGATCGCAACCCTGCAGCGCCATCGGCAGCTCACACTCGAAGAGCTGTGCAGGCTGATGAAGGAGCTGCAGGCACGGAGTAACCCCATGCAGAAACGCGCGACCCTGATTGCCGACCTGATGAAGGAGCTACTCACGACCGACGAGCAATGGCAGTGGCAGAGCTGGTGGGCCAGCCACCCGCAGGACATGGAGCAGAACACGGCCTACCTGCGCGAGCGTGCCGAGAGCTTCGCCGAGCTGATCGACCTGCAGCGGCAGGGGGCGGCCCCGAGCGACCCCGCGGTGCAGGAACAGATGCGCCAGCAGCTCGCGCTCATTGACCGCTACGGCGTACGCGGGCGCACGGTGCGCATGATGGACTGGAATCGCGAGCTCACGGCGAACTTCATGGCAATGGGCGCCATCGCGCGCGAGCGTGAACCCGACGCCAAGGTGATGCCGTTTCCGCTGGTGAGCCAGAAGCTGACGACCTTCTACGAGCAGGCGCTGTTCGCCTCGGAACCGATGCTGGCGTTCCAGCGCGTGCTGGTGCAGGCGCAATCCCTGTTCGAGGCGCGTGTCGAAGCCACTGCCGCAGCGGCCAAGCCCGTGGTGCAGCAGCTCGAGGCAGTATGTGCGCAGCACGGCCTGGGGGAGCCGCTGGTGTACGTGCGCTTCATGCCGTTCCTGGTGCGGGTCAATCGCCAGGCGTTGCCGCCGGCGATTGCGCAGGCATACGAGTTCCTGCGCCAGGGTCTCGAGGCGCACGGCAGTCGCGCCGCAGCGCCGGCTGTGCCGCAGGAGGCCCCGGCCGCCGCACCCGCGCCGACGATCGACTTCACGCCGGGCGAACTAAATGTCGTGCGGTGCGCCTTTGCACGGCAGTTGGGCATGATGGCCGGCGTCATCGAACCGCGGCTCGAGGCCGCCTTCGCGTCGGTGAAGCGCGAGAAGTTCCTGGGGCCGGGCCCGTGGCGGGTAATGAGCATGCTGCGGTTCACGTTCATGATGACGCCGGATGCGAGCCCGGCGCAGGTGTATGTCGACAGTGCCGTGTCGATCCTGCACGAAAAGGGCCTCAATAACGGTCAGCCCTCGCTGTACTACCGGCTGCTCGCCGAAGCGCAGCTGCCGCAGGGCGCGCACATCGTGCACATCGGCGCCGGCACGGGCTACTTCACGGCCATCCTGGCCGAACTCACGGGCCCCACCGGCAAGGTGACCGCGATCGAATACGAGTCGCAGCTCGCCGCCCGCGCGCAGGCCAACCTGCAATCCATGCCGCAGGTGCGGGTCCTGCACGGCGATGCCACCCAGGCGCCGTTCGAGCCGGCCGATCTCATTCTGGTCAGCGCCGGGGTAACCCGTCCGCTGGATCACTGGCTCGACCGATTGACGGACGGCGGCCAGCTGCTGCTGCCGCTGACGCCCGATACGGGCACCGGCATCATCGTGTGCATCCGGCGCCGCGGTGAGCGGTACTTCGCGAAAGTGGTCTCGCCGGTCATGATCTATCGCTGCGCCGGCGCGCGTGACGCGCAATCAGAAAGTGCTCTGGCGGCGGCCCTCAAGGGCGGCGGTCAGCGCGGAATCGTGCGGTTATATCGCGGCGCAGCGCAGCCGGCTGAGAATGTATGGCTGCAGGGCGAGAACTGGTGCCTGGCGTATGGTTAGCGGTAGATCGTCGTGGCCCGGGCACGACGGCGCGCACTGTCGATCCATACGATGTTCGCGCCGCGTGGCAGGTCGCGCCGTGCGGGCGGCGGCAGCAGCCCGAGGAGATATTGGTATCGTTGCCGCGCCCATGGCGGCTCTTCGTAGGCATCCATCCGGTCCTGAGCCCACTGCCGGATTTTGACAAGTTCATCGTGCATGATGGATGTCCGCTGATCGGCGAAACTTGACTGACGCGACGCTAACGTCCGGCGCTCGCGTGCGCTGTAGGTCGGCACGCCAAGTCACTGTCATCCGCGCTTACCGCAGCGCGGCGCTCACATCGCGGTCGGTGAGCGTCTCGAGGAATGCGATGACGTCGTCGATCTGCGCATCACTCCACACCGGTGCCTGGCCAGCCGAGTAAGTGAGCGGTGCGTCCGTGACATCGACGTTGCTGCGCCGCATCGGTGGCAGGTCATCGAACTTCTCGACCTGGCCATGGGACACGGGATACCACTGGCCGGCACTGGTATCCCGGCGCACATAGAACTGCAGCGCTTTTTTCAGGGTGTGGAAGCGGCCGTTGTGGAAGAACACGCGGCGCGTGGCGATGTTGCGCAGCCCCGGGGTCTTGAACAGGCCGCATGCAGTTGGCTGGTCCGCCTGGTCGGTGCGCAGCGGACCGCACAGCCCCTCATCGAAGTAGCGCGGATCGGCATTGGCCGTGAGGTCGGGATTGCGCGGCACGCCCAGTGCCTCGAACTGAAAATCGGTGAACAGCGGGTGCGAGCCATCGGCGCCCCTGGCATCCGGATGACAGGCGGCGCAGTTGCCGCCGCGCGGATCCTCGAACAGCGCCATTCCGCGACGCTGTGCCGCAGTCAGCTGTGCACGGCCATCCAGATATTCATCGTACCGGCTGGTATAGGGATGGAAGCTGGGATCCTCGAGCTCGAAACGCGCAAGCGCCGCGCGGGCCGACGCAAAGGCCTGCTGCGGATGGCTGAAGATCTCCTGCCCGAACATCCGGCGGAACTGATTCGCGTAGCGCGCTCGACTCAACTTGCGCGCGACGTCCTCCGGACTCGCGTTCGCCATCTCGGTGGGTGCCAGCAGCGAGAAGGCCGCCTGCGCCGCCAGGGTGTTGAAGCGTCCATCCCAGCCGAAGCCACCCGTCGGCGGTTCCTCGCCCTCGAGCAGCCGCTCGGTAGGACTGGCGACGAAGGGCTTGGACCATGTCGGGGTTCGATTCAGCACGTAGCGCAGCGAGGGCACGGCGCGCAACCCCTGGGTTTGAAGTGCCGGCCCACCCATTCGCGCCGCGGCGCCATCGGGGGGCCCGTAGGCCTGTGCGGGACTGTGACAGCTCGAGCACGCCAGCCGCCCGGAGCCGGAAAGCGTCGGGTCGAAGAAGATCATCCGGCCCAGTTGCGCCTGCGCCGACGGCGCGGCCACAGCGTGAGTGGCCAGGGCGAGGGTGGTGGCGGCGACCAGCGCGAATCGGCACAGGAGCGCGCGCACGTCAGTGCCGATGCTGGAAGATCGCCTGATCGTTGCCGATGCCGTCGAGCCGGTAGCCGCTGGACGGATCATCGGCCGCGTAACCGAGGTGGCCACCGACGCGGAAGATGTCCTCGAGGCTGCGCAACAGGCTGTAATGGTTGTAGGGCTTGGCGGAACGGCTGCCGGGGACGATGAAGGGCGAAACCATTACCGCACCGATGCGATCGCCACCGAAATTTTGCATCACCAGCTTCACCACCAATGACGGGGTATCGACCACCGTGAGCGTGCGCGACGGCGCCGCCGCGAGGTTGGGACCAGGCTGCTGATGGCAGCAGGTCTGGCCGGGATAGGTGATGGTCTCGATGGTCTGGCCGGTGGTCGGGTTCTTTGCCATCTCGGGGGTGGCGAACGAACTCTCATCAAAGGTGACGATGAGCAGCCCATCCTTGCGGTAGGCCGCGGAGGCAAGGATGCGCGGCACCCAGGTCTTCAGGAACTGGTCGGAGGAGGTGAGCCCGCCGGGCTGGCCATTTGCGCAGGTGGTGCCCGGTGCACCCGTGCCGGCACCATCATGGCCGTCGTTGCAGAGGTTCGGCGTGATGAACACCAGGTTCGGCGTGGTGCGCAGCTGCTGCAGATCCTGCGGCAGGCGCGCCAGGTTCACGTCATTGGCGGCGCAGGACTTGGCATCGATGATGGAGTGGAAGTACATGAATGGGTTGTGGCGGGTGGCGTAGGCATCCCCGAGCGGCACCGCGGCGCTGGGTCCCTCGGCCGCGTTGGTACGATCGGTTCCCACGCCGATCAGCGGATGGCCGCACGTTGCCCGCTCGCGCGCGGGGTCGTTGCCCATGTCCTCCATGTAGCCGCGCCAGGTGAGTCCCACCTGCTGCATCTGCTCCACCAGTGTCCTGACCCGGGTGGAGTAAACGCATCCGCCGCTCGCGACCACCTGGCCCTGCGCCGCCCAACCGGTCTGGACGACGTTGTTGAAATTGCCGGCCGTGCCGACCAGCCCCGGCAGGCAGTCATCCGTGGTATCGCGGGTCGCGGCCTGGCCGCTGATCAGGGAAATGTAATTGTCGAGGCTCACATGGCCCGTGCCGTAGTACTGGGTCAGGAGCGCGCCCATCGGCACCAGTATCTGGCGCAGATAGGGATCCTGGGTGCTGCTCTCGAAGGTGTCGGCGTAGTTCTTGTTCTCCAGCACGATGATGAACACGTGCCGGACACGGGATGCCGCCGTGGTCACTGCAGCCGCGGGGGGACGGGCCATGCACGCGCCCGCCACGAATACGGCCGCTGCCGCCAGCCACATCCTCACCGCGCCGGCGCCGTATGGCCTGTCCAGTGGTCGGCCCAGGCGATGAAGTATTTGAAATTCGGCACATCGGTGTGGCCGCCCTCATGCTGACGCCAGGCGAGCTGGCCATCGAGCAGTCCGACGCCGACCTCGGGCTTCTTGGCATGCTGATAATCATCGCCCACGCCCAGATCCTTGGCCCCGAGCAGCCGGAACACCTTGCCGGCGGCGACCGTGGCCATGTAGCTGCCCTGCTGATCCAGCCACAGCGCATCCCCCATGGAGGGTGACCCGTAGCTGATGAAGGTCGGACGCGGCGCGCACAGCGCGATGAGTTCGGAGGAATCCACCGGCAGATCGCCCGCGTTCTTCGCTCCGCCGCGCGCCTCCGAGGCACCGTACTTGAGGAAATTTCCGGCCATCCAGTGATATTCGCCCGAGCCGGTCAGCGATTCGACGGCTTCGCCGAAATTACGCCGATGGGGCTTGGCACCGCCTTCGCCGGAGGAGCCGACCAGCACCATGGCGAAGCGCTGATCGAAGGCCATGGTGATCAGCGCCGCCTTGCCGTAGCGCGATACGCCTTCGATGCCCACCTGGCTGGCGGCGATGTCGGGATCGTGACTCACGTAGTCGAGCACGCGGCTCGCGCCCCAGGCCCAGGCGCGCAGCGCGCCCCAGTCATCGGGCTTACGGGACTGGCCCTTGTTGAGCAGGCCGATGATGCCGCGCGCGAGCCCTGCGCCGTTGTCGGCCTGCACCGCGGTAGGATCCATCTGCGCCACTGCCCAGCCATCGGCGACGAGCTGCGAAATCGGATCATTCGGCGGCCGCGGAGCGGGGAAGAACGGCGGTGTCGGGATCGGTTGCCAGGCCGGATGGGCCTGCAGCGTCGCGGCCAGGTCCGGATTGGAGCGGATCATCGCATCGCGCAGCGCCGCGTTCATGCGTGCGACATCGGCTGCCGAGGGCGCGACGGGCGCGGGAAAGGCCGTACCGATCGAGAACATGATCAGCAGCGGCATCGGCCCGGTGTGATTGAGGGGCTTGATGAGCATCACCGGGAACATGACGTTGATGCTGGGGAAGCTGGAGTTATCGACATGCCCAGTCAGCAGCGTCGCGCTGACGGGAACTGCGCCGAGGCGCTCGTTCTCGCTGGCCTTGACCGAGAAGCTCACCGGCGGTGTGTTCACCGGCACGCGCCCGAGCACTTCGCGCTCGAAATCCTCGACGATCTGCGGTCGGCGCTTGCTGTACCACTGCGTCGCGGTGGTTACCTTGGTGCCATCCTTCATGACCAGCGGATCGGGGTAGTTCGGATAGGGGTTGGCCAGCGCCTCGTCGTAGTTGGCGTGGTCGGGCGCCTTCTCATCGCCGCTGGGCCCCTTGCGCAGCTTGGTGATACCCAGCTGTTGCATCATCTGCGCGTGATCGGCTTCAGTGGCGCGCGCCATCTCCGCGGGGGCCTGCGCCAAGGCTCCCGTTGCGATGCTGAGCGCGGCCAGACACAGAATCGGGGCAGTGTAGGTCGAGTGCGGCATTGGCGTCCCCTTTTGCCCTCATTGTACCGCCAACACCGCACTGACTTCGTCGCTGAAGGCCATGAACTGCCCATCGATGAGCAAGCCGCCGGGTCGCCCCGGATCGCGCTGGCCATTTGGCATGCCGTATTCGAGCAGGACGCGCGCGCAGGCGGGCCAGTCGCCGTCGGGCCGGGGTTGATTGCGGCTGGCCCAGGACAGGGTGCCGCACACATTCGAGCCGAAGCCGTGCGTTTCGGTCCAGCTCGCGCCCTGCTCGAGCAGGAAGCGGGCGAGCGTCGCATCGCCCTGGAACACCGCGAGGTTCAGTGCGGTGGCCCCCCAGTCCCCGCCGTGCGCATCCAGTGGCCACCCTACCTGCACCATCAATCTGGCCGCAGCCTGCGCGCCGGCCTCGATCAGCTGCGGCAGCAACGCAAGATCCGTCGCGGGCAGACTGCGGAACAGGTCGGGATTGGCACGCAGCAGTTCACGAGCCTCCTCCTGCAGGGCGCACCCGCACGCCCCGAGAAAGCGCTCCTGCACTGAACCCGGATCAGTGGGAGCGCCCCAGCGGCTGAGCAAGCACGCGAGGTCGGGCAGCCCGAAGCGGCGCGCCAGCTGCAACGCGCTGATGCCGCCGGGGGTATGCGCGCGCGTATCGGCGCCGGCGCTCAAGAGGGCTTCGTAGTGCGCCATCGAAACGCGGCGGTGGATCGCCCACAGCAGCGGGCTGCCGTAGTGGCTCGTTGGTGGACCCAGCGCGGGCTGATTGGCATCGGCGCCGAACTGCAGCAGCACCATCAGGGGCGTGGGATCGGCGAAGTCGAAGGCATGATACAGCGCGTTGCTGGGCGCGATCGGCACGCCGGCTTCCAGCAGCAGCCGCGTGATCGCCGGGTTACCCAAGGAGTGATACAGGCATTCGCCATCGTCGGGATTGGCGCCCGCGCTGAGCAGCAGCCGCGTCATGTCCAGATGCGAATTCTGCCCCGCCGCGCCATACAGCGCCGTCAGCGCGCCAAGGGACTGGTTGGGATTCGCGCCGGCCTCCAACAGTAGCTTCGCGCAGGCCAGCATCTGATCCTGCCACTCGGGTAATTGGCACAGGCTCGAGTGCGTGACTGCGAGCAGCGGCGGCAGGTTCAAAGGGCCGCCGGCGCGATTCACCCAGGCCGGATCTTCGCTTAAGTGGCGGCGCAGCAGCGCGACGTCACCGGCGGCGCAGGCCAGGTAAGGGTCCGTGGCCGGCAGGCCCGGGTCATCCGCCAGCCACTGCGCGGCGAGGCGTGGTTTGGCGAGATTGTTGCCGCCGGCGGTTTCGCCCGCGTACACGAGGCGCAGCCAGTCGTGCGCACCGGCGGGAACGGTTCTTGCATCGCTAGGTTTCACCATGCCATTCGAAACCATCGCGACCAATCAGTGCGCTCGATGCGGCGGGGCCCCAACTGCCCGCGGTGTAGCCCTTGGGCGCTTCGCCGAGATTCGCCCAGGCCTCGCGAATCGGATCGATCCAGCTCCAGGCCGCGTCCAGTTCATCGCGACGCATGAACAAGGTGAGATTTCCCTTCACGACATCCATCAGCAGGCGCTCATAGGCATCCAGTGGCCGCTCCTTGAAGGTGCCGGCCAGGTCCAGCGACAGATCCACGGGCCGCAGGCGCATCACCTCGCCCGGCAGCTTGGTCATGATGGTCAGCGTGATGCTCTCATCGGGCTGCAGGCGGATGACGAGTCGGTTGGGGACGTTGATGCCGTGCGCCCCTTCAAAAATGTGGTGCGGCACATCCTCGAAGGTCACCACGATCTCGGCGCTGCGGTCCTGCATGCGCTTGCCGGTGCGCAGGTAGAAGGGCACGCCGGCCCAGCGCCAGGTGTTGATCTCGGCTTTGAGCGCGACAAAAGTCTCGGTCATGCTCCCGGGCGGCACGCCCGGTTCCTGCAGGTAACCCGGCACCGGCTTGCCTTCGACTGCGCCGGCGCGGTACTGGCCGCGCACGGTCTTCTGCTGCACATCGAGCTCACTCATGGGCTTCAGCGCACGCAGCACCTTGAGCTTTTCATCGCGCATGGCATCCGCATCGGCGGAGGCGGGCGGCTCCATGGCGAGAATGCACAGCAGCTGCAGCATGTGATTCTGGACCATGTCGCGCATGGCGCCGGTCTGGTTGTAGAACTCGCCGCGCCCTTCCGCACCGACATGTTCGCCCACCGTGATCTGCACGTGACTGATGCGCCCGCGGCGCCACAGCGGCTCGAACAGCATGTTGCCGAAGCGCAGCGCAATCAGGTTCTGCACCGTCTCCTTGCCGAGGTAGTGATCGATGCGGTATATCTGCTTTTCCTCGAAGATCGAGCCGACCAGCTGATTGATGGCTTCGGCGGATGCGCGATCCTGTCCCAGCGGCTTCTCGAGCACCACGCGCGATTTGGGCGTGACGATCTTGGCGCGGCTCAAGTTTTCGCAGGTCGAGGTAAACAGGTTCGGCGCCATCGACAGAAACATCACGCGTACGCGATCTTCGCTGCCCTTGAGCTTCGCGGCCAGCCGATCGAAGCCCTCGGGTACCGTGGCATTCACCGACAGGTAATCGACCAGCGCGACGAAGCTTTGCCAGTGTTCGGCCGTGAATTCCTCGGCGCCGAGGTGCGGGCGAGATTTCGCCTCGAGTTCTTCGAGAAAGCCTTCGCGGCTATGACCGCTGCGGGCCACGGCGATGATGCGTGAGCCGGCGGTGATCTGCCCGGCGCTGACGCGCCGATACAGGGCCGGCATGAGCTTGCGCATGGCAAGATCGCCGGTACCTCCGAACAGGATCAGATCGAACGGTTCCAGCTTCTGCATCGTGTTCGTGCCCGTAATGCTACCGCTGAGCAGAATAACGCAGTTTTCTTTACAGGAATGATGACCATGGCCGCTTTTTTGCATCCGCGCATCGTCGAGGTCACGGAGCGCATCCGCGAGCGCTCCTGGGCCGAGCGCGATGACTATCTGGCGCGCATGGCGGCGGCCGGCACCGACAAGGTCACGAATCGCGCCCGCCTGTCATGCACGAATCTGGCGCATGGTTTCGCCGCTGCCGACACGAACGACAAGGCGGCAATCCGCCAGATGCGCTGGCCGAACATCGCCATCATCAACTCCTATAACGACATGCTCTCGGCCCACCAGCCACTGGAGCGCTATCCGGTGATCCTGCGCGCCGCGGCGCGCGAGGCCGGCGCCACGGCCCAGGTGGCCGGCGGGGTGCCGGCCATGTGTGACGGCATCACCCAGGGCATGCCGGGCATGGAGCTGTCGCTGTTCAGTCGCGATGTGATCGCGATGGCCACGGGCGTGTCGCTGGCGCATGGCATGTTCGATGCGACGCTGTGTCTGGGCGTGTGCGACAAGATCGTGCCGGGCCTGCTGATCGGCGCGCTGGCATTCGGGCATCTGCCCACCCTTTTCGTACCCGGCGGCCCCATGCCCTCGGGCCTGCCCAACAAGGACAAGGCGCGCATCCGCAAGCTCTTCGCCGAAGGCAAGGTCGAGCGCGAGGCGCTGCTGGAATCCGAAGCCGGCAGTTATCACAGTGCGGGCACCTGCACCTTCTACGGTACGGCCAACAGCAACCAGATGCTGATGGAAGTCATGGGACTGCATCTTCCGGGCAGTGCCTTCGTATCCCCGAACACGCCGCTGCGTGATGCGCTGACGGCCTTCGCCGCCAAACGCGCGGCGCAGATCACGGCGCTGGGCAATGACTATCGGCCGCTGGCGCGCGTGGTGGATGAGCGCGCCATGGTCAATGCCGTGGTCGGACTGCTCGCCACCGGCGGCAGCACCAATCACACGCTGCATCTGATCGCCATCGCACGGGCCGCGGGCCTGATCGTGGACTGGGAGGATTTTGATCAGCTCGCGCAGGTCGTGCCGCTGCTGGCGCGCATCTATCCGAATGGTGCGGCCGATGTGAATCACTTCCACGCCGCCGGCGGCATGGGATTCTTGGTGCGCGAACTGCTGGATGCGGGACTGATGCATGCGCAGGTGAAGACCGTCGTCGGCGATGGGCTGCGCAGCTACACGCAGGAACCGTGGCTGTCGCCACGGGGTCTGGCGTGGCGCGACTCCCCTTCCCAAAGCGGCGATACCTCGGTGCTGCGACCCGCGAGTGATCCCTTCAGCGCGGACGGCGGCCTGAAGCTGCTGCGCGGCAACCTCGGACGCGCCGTCATCAAGACCTCGGCCGTGGCGCCCGAGCATCGAATCGTCGAGGCGCCGGCGCGCATCTTCCATGATCAGGAGGAGGTGCTGCAGGCCTTCAGGGCCGGGCAGCTCGACGGCGATGCGGTGGTCGTCGTGCGCTACCAGGGTCCGCGTGCGAACGGCATGCCGGAACTGCACCAGCTCACCCCGGCACTGGCGTTACTGCAGGATCGCGGTTTTCATGTCGCCCTCGTCACCGATGGCCGCATGTCGGGCGCATCGGGCAATGTGCCCGCGGCCATCCACGTCACGCCTGAAGCGATAATCGGGGGACCCCTCGCCCGGCTGCGCGATGGAGATGTCATCCGTCTCGACAGTCACACAGGTATCCTTGAGGCCAAGGTCACCGCGGCGACCCTGCAGGCGCGCACCGTGACGCCCGTTGATCTGCGCGGCAACGACAGCGGCATGGGTCGCGAACTGTTCAGGCTTTTCAGGACTTATGCGGCCGGCGCCGAAGAGGGCGCGGGCGTTGCGGCATACAAGGTTGAGAGTTGAATCATGAAGATCCGCGAGGTCTTGGCGCTGGCGCCCGTCATTCCGGTGCTCACCGTGTCCAAACTGGAGCACGCGGCGCCGCTGGCGAAGGCCCTGTATGCCGGGGGCCTGAAGGTGCTGGAAATCACGCTGCGCACCGCGGTGGCCCTGAAGGTCATCGAGGCCATGCGCGTGGCCGTGCCGGAGGCGGTGGTGGGCGCGGGCACGCTGCTGCGGCCGCAGAATTTCAGGCGTGTAGAGGAGGCCGGCGCGCAGTTCGCGGTGACCCCGGGCCTGACGCCGCAGCTGGCCGAGGCCGCCAAATCCGTCAAATTTGCGCTGCTGCCGGGCATCGCCAGCCCCACCGACATTCTGCAGGCGCTGCACTTCGGCTACGACACCCTGAAATTCTTCCCCGCCCAGCAGGCCGGCGGCATTCCCATGCTGCAGGCCTTCGCCGGTCCCTTCGCGGAAGTGGCCTTCTGCCCCACCGGCGGCATTTCGCGCGAGTCGGCCCCGGCTTTCCTGAAGCTGCGCAATGTGCTGTGCGTGGGCGGCTCCTGGGTGGCCCCGAACGCCCTGGTCGAACAGGGCGACTGGGCCGGGATCGAGGCCCTGGCCCGGGACGCCGCCAGGTTGCCGCGTCACAGCTAGAGGCTGAAGCCGGCGGCCGTGACCGTTTGGTGACACTTCCGGCACGCCGCGGTGGTCAGCTGCGGCCATGCACAGGATTGGCATTGTGGGTGTGTCGTACCGGCACGCAAGTGCCGGTCGGGTCGCGCAATTTGCGGTCCCGAAGGATGCGCTGGCGCATCGGCTGGCCGTGCTGCGCGAGGCGCTGCAGGGCGCCGAAGTGCTGTACCTGTCCACCTGCAACCGGGTCGAAGTCATCTATGCCACCGCGCATCCCGCCACCGACCGGCGCACCGATATTTTCCGGGCGCTGACCGGCCGTGAGCCCGCCACTGGCGAGGCCTCCGCCGCCTTGCGCGCCTGGACCGGGGAGGCCGCGGTCGAACACCTGCTGCTGGTGGCCTGCGGCATGGATTCGGCGCAGGCCGGTGAACAGGAAATCTATGTGCAGCTGCGCGCGGCCTGGCAGGCGGCGCGCGAGGCGCAGGTCAGCGGGCCGTTGCTGGATCGGATTTTGAGTGAAGCCATGAACATGGCGCGCGTGGCGCATCGCATCGCCACCCACGATGCGCCCTCGCTGGCGGACCTGGCGGTGGGGCGGGTGCTGCAGCACCTCGAAGGCCACACCGGACCCGCCGCGACGGTGGGCCTGGTCGGCGTCTCGCCGATGACGCGCCGTTGCGGACTGCGGCTGCGCGAGCGGGGGGTGGCTGTCACGGTGATCAACCGCTCCGTCGATACCGCGCGGGAGCTGGCCACGGAACTGGGCGCGAAGTGCGTCGCGCTGGATGACTATCGGCGCGATCCGGCCGCGCAGGGCTGCGCTGCGCTGGTGTGCGCCAGCGGCGCCACCGAGCCGGTGATCGATCGGGCCATGCTGGTGAAACTGGCGCATCGGCGGCCGCTGCTGATGGATTTCGGGCTGCCGCCGAATGTGGATGTGGACGCCGCGCGCGTGCTTGATTTCACGCGTGTGGGCATGGATGAACTGGTGCAGACTGCGCGGGACGGCCGGGTCGAGCATCTGCTGCGCCTGGCGCCGGTGCGCGCCGCGATTGATGCGCACCTGGCGCGGCTGCGCAGCGAACTGGCGGCACGGGCCATCGGGCCGCAGCTGGCGCGACTGCGTGATGACTTCGAGCGCATCACGGCCGGGGAAGTGGACCGCCTGCTGCGCGAGACCTTGCCGGACCTGGATGAGAGCCAGCGCCGTCGACTGTGCGGTTGGGGTCGCACCCTGGCGCACCGCCTGGCCCATCTGCCGCTGTCGGGGCTGCGGGCCGCCGCGGAACACGCCGGACCTGAAGTCACGGATGCCTTTTTCGAGGGTGCGCGCCTGAGCCGCAAGGCCGATGCCGGTGACAACGAGTGAGCCCAATGCACAAGTCTGAACCCAACGTTCGATCGCAGGGCCTGTACGAACGCGCGCGGAGGGTCATACCCGGTGGCGTCAATTCGCCGGTGCGCGCCTTCCGCGCCGTGGGCGGCTCGCCGCTGTTCATTGCCCGCGGCTCCGGTCCCTACATCTTTGATGTCGATGGCAATCGCTACCTGGACTTCGTGGGCTCATGGGGTCCGCTCATCTTGGGTCACGCTCATCCGCAGGTGATCGCGGCCATCAACGAGGCCTGCCGCCAGGGCACCACCTTCGGTGCGCCCTGCTTGGCCGAAGTGGAACTGGCCGAGCGCGTTGTGAATGCATACCCGGGGTTGGAGCAGGTGCGCTTCGTCTCCTCCGGCACCGAGGCCACCATGAGTGCCATCCGCCTCGCGCGGGCCGCCACTGGGCGCGATCTCATCGTGAAATTTTCGGGCTGCTACCACGGCCATGCGGACCATCTGCTGGTAGCGGCAGGCTCGGGGCTGGCCACCTTCGGTAGCGCCTCCTCGGCCGGCGTGCCCGCGGCCTTTGTCGCCGCCACCCGCGTGCTGCCGCTGGATGATGAGCAGGCCGTGCGCGACCTGTTCGCGCGCGAAGGCGCGGACATTGCTGCGGTCATCATTGAACCAGTCCCCGCGAATCACGGTCTGCTGCTGCAGCGCAAGGCTTTCCTGAACCTGCTGCGTGAGCGCACGCAGGCCGCCGGCGCGCTGCTGATATTCGATGAAGTGATTTCGGGCTTTCGCGTGGCCAAGGGCGGCGCCGCGCAGTACTACGGCATCACGCCGGATATGGCGACCTTCGGCAAGGTCATCGGTGGCGGCATGCCGGTGGGTGCCTTCGGCGCATCGACCGCCATCATGAGCCGGCTCGCCCCGGATGGTGACACCTACCAGGCCGGAACCCTGTCCGGTAATCCGGTGGCCATGGCCGCGGGCATCGCGACCCTCGACATCCTCGAGCGTGAGTCGGCGTGGGTGCAGCTGGAGAGCCGCGGTGCGCGGCTCGAAAAGCTGCTCTCCCCCATTGTCGGTAACGCGCCCTTTCCCCTGCACCTGGTGCGCTTGGGTTCGCTGTTGTGGCTGTCGTTCCATGATGTGCCGACGCTGCGGCGCGCCGCCACGCTCGCGCCCGAAGCGGCAACCCGTTTCCAGCGACTCTTCCATGCGATGCTCGCGCGCGGCATCTACATCGCCCCGTCGGCGTACGAGGTGACCTTTGTCTCGCTCGCGCACTGCGATGATGACCTGCAGCGCTTCGCCGCCGCCCTGGCCGAATCTGTCGCCGTCGCCGCGTCCTAGATACGCAGATGAAACGCACGCGCCTGTTCCAGATCACCGTCCTGCTGCTGGTCATCGTGGCCGCGGTACAGGTGGGCTATTGGATCTATGACCAGCATCAGCGCGGCGCGGAACGGACCGCGGCCCTGACCCGGCTCTACGACCAGCAGATCGATGCGGCGCGCGCCTTGGTCGCGGCCGGCGTGCCCTTGGCGCGCGTGCACACGGTTTTTCCGGACCTGTACGTCAGCGCCACCCAGGCGCGGCTCGCCCCGGAGCGTCAGGCGAAATTGCTGAGTGATCAGCATCGGCGTCTCACCCAGTACCTGTGGGAAGGCGGGTTCTTCCTGTTCGCGCTGCTGGCCTGTATCGAACGGCTGTTTGCCGCCCTGCGCGCGGAAAACCGGGTGCTGGCCGAGCAGGAGCAGTTCCTGGCGCTGGTGTCGCATCAGTTCAAGACGCCGCTCGCGAGTCTGCAGCTGTCACTGGAAACGATGAGCCTGCGCCAGCTGCCGCCCGAACGCTCGCGCGCCCTGATGGACCGCATGCTCTCGGACCTGACGCGCATGGCCACCATGGTGGGCCAGATCCTGGACAGCTCGCGCCTGTCGCATGGCCGCGTGGAACTGAAGAGTGAACCGGTGCAGCTGGATGCGACCATCAACCGCATCGTCAGTCAGTACCTGGAACGCGCGCAGACCGATCACATCAGCATCGAATCGCAGGTGCACGCGCAACTGCAGGTGCAGTCTGATCCGATTGCGGTGGATGCGGTGGTGCGCAATGTGCTCGAGAACGCGCTGGCCGCCGTGGCGCCAGTGGGCGGTGGCAAGGTGATGCTCACCGCCCGCGCGGTGGGTGAGGAGATCGAACTGTCGGTGCGCGACAGCGGCATCGGCTTTCGCCCCGCGGACCAGGAGCAGCTGTTCCGCAAGTTCTCGCGCCTCAACGCGGGGGCGGGCAGCAGCTACTACGGCACCGGTCTGGGCCTCTTCATCGTGCAGCGGCTGATGCAGTTGTCAGGTGGACGCGTCAGCGCCAGCAGCGAAGGCCTCGGGCGCGGCGCTGAATTTCTCCTGCACTGGCCCCGCGCGCACGGTGCGGCAAGCTTATGAGCGATCCGGTGTATCACGTGCTGGTAGTCGAGGATGATCCGCACCTGGCGGCCGGGGTGGTCGAGAACCTGCGCGCCGAAGGCTATGGGGTCGACTCGGTCGGCGATGGACGCAAGGCCGTGGAATGGTTCGACACCCATACCTGCGATCTCATGGTCCTCGATGTGATGCTGCCTGGCATGGATGGGTTCGAAGTGTGCAGCACGCTGCGCGGCCGCGGCACCACGACACCGGTGCTGTTCCTCACCGCGCGTGGCGATGCGGCGGACCGCATCCGCGGCCTCGAAGCGGGCGGTGATGATTACCTGGCCAAGCCCTTTCATCTGCAGGAGTTCCTGCTGCGCGTGCGCGCCATTCTGCGCCGCTGGGACTGGTACCGCGCCAGCGCCCGCACCACCGGCTCGGACGTCCTGAAATTCTCCGGCAATGAAGTGGATTTCCGCGCCTTCCGTGGCCGCGCCTGGAACGGCGAGGTGCAGGAGCTGACCGAAAAGGAAGCGATGATCCTCAAGGTGCTGGCCGAGAAGCCTGGCGAAATCGTTTCGCGCGAGGACCTGCTGGAGAAGGTGTGGGGCTATGACGTATTCCCCTCTACCCGCACCGTGGATAATTTCATTCTCAAACTGCGCAAGCGCTTCGAACGCGATCCGGCCAGTCCCATCCACTTCCTCACGGTGTGGGGCGTGGGCTATCGCTTCATTCCGGGAGAGGAGCCTTGAGCGGGCGCATCCTGCGCATCGGCACGCGCGCCTCGGCGCTGGCCCTGTGGCAGGCGAACCGCGTCGCGGACCTGATCCGCGCCCAGCCCGGCGCGCCGGCCGTGGAACTGGTGCATATCAAAACCGAAGGCGATGTGCGCACGGACATTCCGCTGTGGGCCGCGGGTGGTCGCGCGTTCTTCACCCGCGAAATCGATCGCGCGCAGCTGGCGGGCGAGGTCGACATTGCGGTGCATTCGCTCAAGGATCTGTCGACGCTGATTGCCGCGGGCCTGGAACTGGCCGCGGTGCTTGAGCGCGAGGATCCGCGCGATGCCTTGCTCACCAACCAGGGCGCGAGCCTCAAGGATTTGCCGCCAGGCGCGCGCGTGGGCACGAGCAGCCTGCGTCGCCGGGCCTTCCTGCTGCGCGCCCGTCCGGATCTGTCGCTGCTGGAGCTGCGCGGCAACGTGCCCACGCGCATCGAGCGGCTTGCGCAGGGCAAGTACGATGCCATCGTGCTGGCAACTGCGGGCCTGAAGCGTCTCGATCTGTCCGCGCACATCGCGGCCCATATCGAGCCTGCCGTCATGCCGCCGGCGGTATCGCAGGGCGCCATCGGCGTGTGTGCGCGTAGCGGCGATGAAGCCGCGCTGCAGTGGCTGCGCGCGCTGGATCATGCCGTCACGCGCATGGCCGTGACGGCGGAGCGCGCGCTGCTGCGGCGGATTGAAGGCGGTTGCCAGGTGCCGCTGGGCGCATTGGCGACGCTCGATGGCTCGCGCCTGACACTGAACGCCAGCGTGTGTGCATTGGATGGCAGCGTGTCGATTGATTACCAGGATGCCGCGCCTGCGACGGACGCCGTGGCGCTGGGAATCCGGGTCGCGGATGCGCTGCTGGCGCGCGGCGCGGCCGATATCATTGCGCAGCAACGCAATCCCGCCTCGGCGGAACTGCCGTGAATGCCGCGGTCGTCGTGACCCGCGATGAGTCGGCGGATGGTCCCCTGAGCCGCGAACTGCGCGCGCTGGGGCTCGAGGTGCTGGGCTGGCCGGTGCTCAGCATCGGTGCGGCCGGCAGCGGCGCGGCGCTGGCGCAGGCCTTGAGCCGTCTGGATCAATTCGAGTGGCTGGTGTTCGCCAGTCAGCATGCCGTGGCCGAAGTCGTGCGGCGCGTACCCGTGCCGCCGGCGTATCTCAACATTGCGGCAGTGGGCGCGCGTACGGCGCAGGCATTGATCGCGGCCGGCTGGTCGGTCACCGCCGTGCCCGAGGAGCAGACCGCGGAGGCGCTCGTTGCTTTGCTGGCCCCGCGGCTCACCCCGGGCATGACGGTGTTGTTTGCGGCGGGCTCGCGCTCGCTGCCGACGCTGCGGGAGGGCCTGACCGAAGCGGGCGCCATCGTCACCCAGGTCGAAGCCTACGCGACGCTGCCGGGTACGCTCGATATCCGGACCTGCCGCCAGCGCATTGCGCGCGGTGACATCGGGGCGGTCACCTTCACCAGTCCGTCGGCCGTGGAGGAACTCGATCGGGCCCTGGGCCCGACGGCCTTCAACCAGCTGCTCGATGGCGCGGCGGCCATAACGCTCGGTACGACCACCGGGCGTTTTCTGGCAGCACGGGGCTTTGCCAGCGTACTGGCCATTCCGGCGACGCTGCACGGCATGGCCCACACCACTCTACGATTCATCCAGACGAGAGCATGACTATGGGTTTTCCGACGGCAAGACCGCGGCGCCTGCGCAAAAGCGAAAGCTGGCGTGCGATGGTGCGCGAGACCGAACTGACGGTCTGTGATTTCGTGTACCCGATGTTCATCGTTCCGGGCACGAAAGTGCGGCGTGCGGTCTCCGCCATGCCCGGGGTGTCGCAGTTCTCGGTCGATGAAATCATTCTCGAAGCGCACAGGGTCGCGCAGACCGGGGTGCGCGCCCTGATCCTGTTCAGCGCGCCCGATCACAAGGATCCGCAGGCCTCCGCGTTCCTCGATCCCGACGGTCTGGTGCCGCGCGCCGTCGCGGGGATCAAGCAGGCCTGCCCAGAGCTGCTCGTGTGGACTGATGTGTGTCTGTGCAGCGCCACGGATCACGGCCATTGCGGCCATGTGCTGCCCAATGGCGTCATCGACAACGATTCCTCGATCGCGACCCTCGCCAAGGTCGCGCTCAATCACGCGCGCGCGGGCGCCGACGCCGTGGCGCCGAGCGACATGATGGACGGGCGCGTGGCCGCGATCCGGCAGTTGCTGGATGCCAACGGCTTCGCGGACACGCCGGTCGTGTCCTATGCCGCCAAGTACGCCTCGGCCTTCTATGGCCCGTTCCGCGAAGCGGCGGACTCGGCACCGGCCTTCGGTGATCGGCGCTCCTATCAGATGGATCCGGCCAATGTGCGCGAGGCGCTGCGCGAAGTGCTGGCGGACGTGGAAGAGGGTGCCGACATGGTCATGGTGAAACCTGCCGGCCCGTATCTTGATGTGATCCGGCGGGTGCGCGAAGCCGTGCACGTGCCGGTGCTCGCCTACCAGGTCTCCGGCGAATACAGCCTGCTCAAGGCCGCCGCCGAGCGTGGCTGGGTGGATGAGCGCGCCGCGGCGCTGGAATCCCTCATCGGCATCAAGCGCGCCGGCGCGGACCTGATCCTGTCCTACTTCGCCCCGCAGATCTCGA
Source organism: Steroidobacteraceae bacterium (assembly GCA_036267975.1). Taxonomy (GTDB): domain Bacteria; phylum Pseudomonadota; class Gammaproteobacteria; order Steroidobacterales; family Steroidobacteraceae; genus DAIDKA01. The sequence goes on from DATAVA010000041.1 coordinate 51,887, forward strand.
CCTGGCTGGGAGTGGCCAAGTAGATGAGTGCCGCCATCATCACGCCGCCCCCCCTTGCCGATGCGGATTCAATCTTCATCAAGGCCTGCCGCCGCCAGGAAGTGCCGCACACCCCGGTGTGGGTGATGCGCCAGGCCGGCCGCTACCTGCCCGAATACCGCGAACTGCGCTCGCGCGTGGATTTCGTTACGCTCACGCGCAGCGCGGAGCTGGCCGCGGAAGTCACACTGCAACCCGTGCGACGCTTCGCGCTGGATGCGGCCATCCTGTTCAGCGACATCATGACGCCGCTGCAGGGCATGGGCATTGCGCTCACCTTCGCACCCGGTCCGGTGGTCGCGACCCCGATCCGTACTCTGGAGCAGGTGCAGGCCCTGCCGGCCCTGTACCCGGAGCGCGATGTGCCCTTCGTGCTGGATGCCGTGAAGCTGGTGCGTGCGAATGCGCCGCGCGGCGTGCCGCTGATCGGCTTCGCCGGCGCGCCCTTCACGCTGCTGTGCTATCTGGTCAGCGGCAAGCCCTCCAAGGAGTTCGGCATCGCCCGCAGCTTCCTCTACAACCAGCCCGACGCGGCCATGCTGCTCATCGATCACCTGGCCGATGCCATGGCCGCGTACCTGTCGGCGCAGGCGCGCGCGGGGGCGCAGGCGCTGATGCTGTTCGAATCCTGGGCCGGCCTGCTCGCGCCGCCTCAGTTTCGGCAGTTCGCCTTGCGCGGCGCGAAGCGCACCCTGGGTGCCTTGCGGAACCTGGGCGTGCCGTTGATCTACTACGCCAATCAGGGTTCGGCACTGATGGAAGAAGTGCGGGCGCTGGATGTGGATGTCATTGGCGTGGACTGGCGCTCCCCGCTGGGGGTGGTGCGTCGCACCCTCGGCGCCGACAAGGCGGTGCAGGGCAATCTGGATCCGGCGGCCTTGTTTGCAAGTCCTGAGGAACTGCAGCGCCAGATCGATATCGTGCTCAGCGAAGCCGGACCCGGCCCGGGGCATATCTTCAACTTGGGTCACGGCATCTGGCCCGACACCCATCCGGATGCCGTGGCGCGCCTGATCGATCATGTCCATGCGCGCACCTCGCGCAGTGGACGGGGCGCTGGGTGAACGCGCCCGTTGCAGGCGAGGCCGGAACGCCGGCGGGTGCCGATGGCTTTGCGCCCACCGCCGCCGCTTATTTCAAGGATCTGCAGGCGCGCATCTGCGCGCGCTTCGAGTCCTTTGAGCCGCAGGCGCGCTTCATGATCCGGCCCTGGAGCAAGCCCGAAGGTCATCGCCTGCAAGGCGGTGGCGAAAGCCGCCAGATGCGCGGTGAGGTGTTCGAGAAAGTCGGCGTGAACGTAAGCCATGTGTGGGGTTCCTTCGCGCCGCAGTTCCGCAACCAGGTTGCCGGTGCCCAGGAATCGGAAGGGCGCTTCACCGCCACCGGCATTTCGCTGGTCGCGCATTTGACCAATCCGTATGTGCCCGCCGTGCACATGAACCTGCGTTACCTGTGCACCAGCCGCGCCTGGGTCGGCGGTGGCTCGGACCTGACGCCGACATTTCCGTTCGCGCAGGACACCGCGGACTTTCACGCGGCCCTGCGCGGCGCCTGCAACAGCTATCGCCCGCAGGCTTACGCCGAGTACAAGGCCTGGTGCGACCGGTATTTCTTTCTGCCGCATCGCCAGGAACCGCGTGGCGTCGGCGGCATCTTCTTTGATGATCTGGCCAGTGGTGACGTGCAGCGCGATTTTGCCTTTGTGCGGGCGGTCGGCGATGCATTCCTGGAACTGTATCCCACCCTGGTCGAACGGCGCTTCCGTATGCCGTACACGGATGCCGATCGGGAGAAGCTGCTGCTGAAGCGCGGTCGCTACGTGGAATTCAATCTGGTGTATGACCGGGGCACTAAATTCGGTTTCGCCACCGATGCCGATCCGGAGGCCTACCTGATGAGCCTGCCGCCCATCGTCAAGTGGTGAGCGCGGGGCGAGAGCTTCAGCTACCCTGGATTTTCGTGACTGTGGCGCTGACCGGTCGCTCCAGCGCCCGCTCGGTGAGCCAGTCCGGATCGGGTAACTCGACGAAGGCTTCGCGCAGCGCGGCGCTCCAGCGCGAACGGATACCGCGGAAATAAACGTTATCGGAATCGATGCTCATGTGGCGCGCCACGCAGAACTGGTCGCGCCGCACGATCACGAGATCCAGCGGCAGGCCGACCGAAAGATTGGACTGGATGGTCGAGTCCATCGACACCAGTGCGCACTTGGTGGCCTCGTTCAAACTGCTGCTGCGGCGGATCACGCGGTCGATGATGGGCTTGCCGTACTTGGATTCGCCGATCTGGAAGTAGGTGGTCTCGGGTAAGGCCTCGATGAAATTTCCGGCCGAATAGATGCTGAACAGGCGCGGCACCTCGCCGCGGATCTGCCCGCCGAGAATCATCGCGGCGTTGAACTCGACCCCGAACTCGCGCAGCGACTCGGCATCGCGCCGATGCACTTCGCGCAACGCCTCCCCGACGCAGCGGGCGGCCTCGAACATATTGATGCAGGACTGCAGGTCGAGGGCCGGCCGGGTGCTGCTGTTCTCGTGTTCGCGCAGCAGCGTGACCACGGCCTGGGTAATGGCGAGGTTGCCGGCGCATTGCAGCACCATGACGCGATCGCCGGGCCGCTGGAACACGCTGGTCTTGCGGAAGCTGTTGATCTGGTCGACGCCCGCGCTGGTGCGCGAGTCCGCCAGGAAGACCAGCCCGGTGTCGAGCAGCATGCCGACGCAGTACGTCATTCGCGGATCCTCAAGAATTCAACTGACTCGCCGGGGCGGTGGCTGCGCACGGGGGCGGCATCCAGGTAATCGCGGCCGACGGCGAGCCGACAATGTCGTGATCGTGCCGGTTCGAGCCGCTCCACGTCCAGCGCAATCCAGCCAGCCTGCGAAGCACACCACACATCCACCCAGGCAATGCGTGCGGCGCCTTCCTCCGAATGTTCCTGGCGGTAGCCGCTCACGTAGCGCCCGGGCACTCCGGCGGCGCGACAGCAGGTCAGAAAAGCGTGAGCAATGTCCGCTGATGGGGCATCGGCCGGCTGCCGCTCGCGCACGGTGCGCCCCAACCCCGTGATCCACTCCCAGTTCGCCCCGTTTTCAGGTCGCAGGCTTTCACCGAGGTTCAGCACCTCGCGGGTCGGCCGGGTCAGCGCCGTGGCGGCCAGGTACGCCTGCGGCGACACCTGTCCCTCATGCGGCATCGGCTGCTCGGACCAGGTGATCTCCACGACGCCGGTCACGACGACCTCGAGTTGCCGGTGGGCCGCCTCGAGGCTCAGCAGGTGCGTGATATTGCCGTGAGCGTCGACCTGCTCGACGCGCCGACCGGGCGTGTGGAGGGTCCAATTGAGCGCATGCTGGCAGTTATCGCGGCGCGGCGTCAGGCGCAGCGCCTGGGCGCTGTACTGGAAGGGTTGTGAGTAGCGGTACTCACAGGTGTGCTGGATGCGCAGGCGTCGGCTCATTCGGCCCTCAGTGGTACGAGGAAATCCTCGGCAATGCGCTGCCCGAGATCGCGCAGCCGCTGCTGGAAGCGATCGAGCAGCACGATAATGCCATCGGCCGCGAGTTCATCGAACAGGCCGTAGTGAAACTGCGCATGCAGTTCGCCGGCGCGCCGCAGCGTCTCGCCCGAGCGCCCGTTGGCCACGCGCTTCAGGTCGCGCTGCAACTCGGCGAGGCAGCGGTGCACGGCCTGCGGTACATCATCGCGCATCAGGAACAGCTCCGTGACCTGCTTGGGCGTCACGTGTCCGCGGCAGATACGGCGATAAGTTTCGAACGCGGACATGGCACGTAGCAGTACGGCCCATTCGCTGGCTTCCTCGTTCAGCCGTTCGCCATCCCCGCCCGGATCGCGCCACAGCGCCTCGAGCATGCGCGAGGTATTGTCGGCGCGCTCGAGATAGGTCCCGATGCGGGTAAAGCACAGCGACTCGTCGCGCTGCATGGTGCCGATGGTCACGCCGCGCGCGAGGTGCGCGCGATATTTGACCCATTCGAGGAAGTTGTGCCGCGCGGCTTCGGCCCCTGCGGCACCGAAGTTGCGCGATTCGAGGTAGGTCGCATTCACCGTCTCCCACAGTTCGGAGGGGATCGTGCCCCGCACGGCGCGGGCATTTTCGCGCGTGGCGCGGATGCACGAGACGATGCTGCCGGGATTGTCGGGGTCAAAGGCGAGGAAGTCGAACGCGGATCGCGCGTTGACGCCGTCGTGCTGTTCGTTGTAGCCCTCGTCCATGCCTAGGCAGACCAAGGTTGCGGTCCAGCCCTGCAGCACTGCCTCGGGCGGCCGGGGCACGAGGCTCAGACGCGCATGTGCGTCGAGCATGCGCGCAGTGCTTTCGGCGCGCTCCTGATAGCGCGACATCCAGTACAGGTGATCGGCGGTGCGCGAGAGCATGTCAGGCGGAACCCCCCGCCAGCACCCAGGTGTCCTTGGTGCCGCCGCCCTGTGAGGAATTGACGATCAATGAACCTTCGCGCAGTGCCACGCGGGTGAGCCCGCCGGGCACGATGGTGATGTCCTTGCCCGAGAGCACGAAGGGGCGCAGGTCGATATGTCGCGGGCCCACGCCATCGGCACCGAAGGTCGGCGAGGTCGACAGGGCGAGGGTCGGCTGTGCGATGTAGCGCTCGGGGTGCGCCTGGATGCGGCCCCGGAAATCCTCGATCTCGGCGTTGCTGGCCGCGGGGCCGATGAGCATGCCGTAGCCGCCGGCGCCGTGGACCTCCTTGACCACAAGTTGCGGCAAGTTCGCGAGCGCGTACTGCAGGTGCTCGGGATTGCGCAGCACGAAGGTCTCGACGTTCTGGATGATGGCCTCTTCACCCAGGTAGAACTTCACCATCTCGGGCACATACGGATAGATGGACTTGTCATCGGCGATGCCGGTGCCGATGGCATTGCAGATGGTGACGTGGCCGGCGCGGTAGACGGTGAGCAGGCCCGGCACCCCGAGCATGGAGTCCTCGCGGAACGCGAGGGAATCGAGGAAGTCGTCATCGACGCGTCGATAGATGACATCGACGCGCTGCGGGCCCTGCGTGGTGCGCATGTACAGCATGTCATCGCGCACGAAGAGGTCCTGGCCCTCGACGAGCTCCACGCCCATCTGCTGCGCGAGGAAGGCGTGCTCGAAATATGCGCTGTTGTAGGCGCCGGGTGTCAGCACCACCACGGTGGGGTCGGAAATGGCGTTCTGGGCGACGCTGCGCAGGTTGTCGAGCAGCACGTCGGGATAGTGGCCGACGGGCTCGATCGACTGCTGCGCAAACAGCTCCGGGAACAGCCGCATCATCATGCGACGGTTCTCGATCATGTATGAGACGCCGGAAGGCACGCGCAGGTTGTCCTCGAGCACGCGGTACGAGCCATCGTGGGAACGCACCACGTCGACCCCGACGATATGCGCGTAGATGCCACCGGGCACGTCGATGCCCTGCATCTCGGGGCGGTATTGCGCATTGCAGAGAATGTGCTCGGCGGGCACGACGCCAGCTTTGAGAATGTTCTGATCGTGATAGATGTCGTGGATGAACGCGTTGAGTGTGCGCACGCGCTGCTTCAGGCCGGCCTCGAGCGTGCGCCACTCCTGCTGCGGAATGATGCGCGGAATGATGTCGAAGGGAATCAGCCGCTCGGTATCGGCCCCGTCACCGTACACCGCAAAGGTGATGCCGACGCGATGAAAAATCGCATCGGCCTCGGCGCGTTTGGCCGCGAGTACCTCGGACGTCTGTCCCGCGAACCAGGCCTGGTACGGCCGGCAATGCGGGCGCGGCGCATGGCTCGCATCGAGCATCTCGTCATAGGGTATGGCGGATGCGCTGATCGTCGCGACCGATGAAGTTTGGGATTGCAGCATCTGCGCTACGATAGCGCATACGCCGTGATCGCGATCGGTGCTGCCTTAAGATGGGGCGCGCCGCTCGATTTATGAGCAGAAATTGTGCAAATGACTGAAACCCCGGCCCAGCATTTCGGACAGGCCCTGATCGCCTGGCAGGCCACGCATGGTCGGCACGACCTGCCGTGGCAGCAGGATCGCACCCCGTATCGGGTGTGGGTCTCGGAAATCATGCTGCAGCAGACCCAGGTTGCGACGGTCATCGGCTACTTCGGGCGTTTCATGGCGCGCTTCCCGGATCCGGCAAGTCTCGCGGCGGCCTCGATCGATGAGGTGCTGCACCTGTGGACCGGGCTGGGCTACTACGCGCGCGGCCGCAACCTGCATCGGGCGGCGATCCGCATCCGGGATGAATTTGGAGGGAGGTTTCCGACGCAGTTCGAGGCAGTCGAAAGCCTGCCGGGAATAGGGCGCTCGACTGCCGGCGCCATCCTGGCGCTAAGCCAGGGGCAACGCTTTGCCATCATGGACGGCAATGTGCGGCGGGTTCTGAGCCGCTGGTTCGGCATCGATGGCAATCCCATTGACCGGGCCACCACCGATCTTCTGTGGAATCGGGCGCAAGAGTGCACGCCGCGCACGCAGGTCGAAACTTACACCCAGGCCATCATGGACATGGGCGCCACGCTGTGTACGCGCCGCAATCCGCTGTGCATGCATTGTCCGGTTTCGGATCAGTGTGTGGCCCGCATTACGGGCCGTCAGCACGAACTGCCGCCCACCAAATCAAAGCGCGCGATCCGACGAGCCCGCCACACACATATGGTGTTGGCCCAGCGACCTGATGGCAGCGTCTTGCTGCGGCAGCGCCCGCCGGCCGGGATCTGGGGTGGCCTATGGGCAGCGCCGGCCTTCGACAGCGCCGATGAGGCATTGGGTTTTGCGGCCGAGAATCTGGCCGGCGAGCCGATCAAGCTGCCGCCCATTCAGCATGCGTTCACCCATTTTGATCTCACCATCACCCCCTGGCTGGTACGCTGCAATGATCGCGCTGTACCGGGAACGTCCGCCGTCATGGATGCGCCCGACAGCCTTTGGTATAACGCGCGCGAACCCGCCAGCGTGGGACTGCCGGCACCCATGAAAAGCCTGCTCGAACGCATTGATGAGGAACCCTAGATGGCCCGAATGATCCAGTGCGTGTATCTGAAGCGCGCAGCGCCCGGGCTCGATCGCGCGCCCTATCCCGGTCCTTTGGGCCTGCGCATATATGAAGGGGTGTCGAAGGAGGCCTGGGCGAAATGGCTGGGCCATCAGACGATGCTCATGAATGAGTACCGCCTGACGCCGGTGGACCCGAAGGCCCGCAAATTCCTTGAGGCGGAGATGGAGAAGTTCTTTTTTGGTGCCGGGTCGAGCAAGCCGGAGGGGTACAAGGCGCCTGAGGGCAGCTGAGATCGTTGCAACTGGAGTCGGGCGCGTCTGCCGGCAAGAATCAATGACTTAGGCCTCGTGCGCGCTTGACGGCCCGCCCGCCGGGCCGGTTTAATACGCGCCCTTCCCGACGTTGGCCAGGTAGCTCAGTTGGTAGAGCAGCGGATTGAAAATCCGCGTGTCGGTGGTTCAATTCCACCCCTGGCCACCAATATCTCATTGATTTATAAAACTATTTCATGCTCCGGGCATTCTCAATGCAACCGTTGGAATTGAAACGATAATCTGGCGAGGCCAAATTTCCTTCCAGCCACAAGTCGTTGCCGAGTGGGCCTCCCGCGGGCCGCAACCAGGGGTAACCCTGGCCCATTCCTTAGCGGGTCTCGGGGCGATGGATCAATTGGCTCCGCATGCCGTGTCGGGGCGGGTCCAGTCAGTGTCAGCGTTGAAGGGGGCCGGTGCGCTCGACTTGTGCGTGGATGCGCCGGTACTGGAGGCGACCTGGTAGACCCTGGACATGTTGTTGTTGAATTTCGGCAGCTGCTGGTTGAGCTCCTCCGCTTGTACGGCGGTGATTTCCGGGAGTTCGACTTTTCTGCTCATGACCGTCCGCATCACGCCCTCACGCAGATCTGCGATCCGCCAGTAGTGGACGCCACCCATTTCTGTATCCACCGGGTCTGAATCGTAATCCCACTTCCACTCGGAGCCACCCCTAGGCAGATGTATCGCTGTCACCCAACAATGATACGTAGGGTAGTCTGTCATCCAGGGAGCCATCTGATCCTGCTCTTTGGGGCGGTGGTATTCGTTGGGCGGCGTAAAACCAGCCCCATAGATGTTCAGGCTCCGGCCATCGGCGTCATCACCGGTCCAGTCGACTTTTCCGTGTCCCGTGAGGATTAGGACTAGCAGCCCTTGCTGCTCGTCGTAATTCCATGCGCTCGTATCCTGCTCGATCCACCCGTCATTCTGCCGCCAATACGCCTTGACGGCCTTATCGGCATCCTCTGCCGACATCGCTTTGATTCTGAAGGCGGCGCTACGGGCACCGTCACCGCGTAGAATCTCCTGGACCTTGATCGCTGCTTTCTGATCGAAGCCCTTGTTGGAGTCGACATCCAGGACGAGGATCGCATCCGGAGACCGCGGTGGCTTGCTCGGCACGCTTTCGAGATCGCTACCCGCGGGGCGCAAAGGCAGTACCCAGCGTAATGTCAGGGGCGGCTCGAGCGTGCTGTCTCCCAGGCGCGTTCCATCCAGCCAATAGACCTTGTTTTCCAGATTGACCCGAACGACGACATGGTCGAAGAACCCGGGTGTCGGCAGTCGCTCATTTATGCCGTCACCGCCTGCGGAATTCACGAGAACCGGTTCTCCGCGAATCCCTAGTTCCCGTAGAACCGCGAGCAGCAACGCGGTCTTTGCCTTGCAGTCGCCGAACTTGCGTTCCCAGGTTTGATCAGCGGTGGCGGGAGTCAAATTGCCACCATTAAGGCCTACGTAGACATAGCGAATGCGATCCTGAACCAACTTCAACGCCGCGGCCATTCGCTTCACGGGGTCACTCTGTGCAGATGCGATCTGCGTGATTTCCGCCCGGACCGGAGAATTGCGTGCCAGCACAGCGGCCTTATCGAACAAAGGCCAGATGCGTCGCGACACGTCGGTCCAGCTGTCGAAGTCCGAAACTTCGAGGAATCTGCGAACGTTGACCCGTGCGGGCGCCCCGTCCGCAATGACGGCCGAATGAGGATCTCGTAACTCGTATAGGAGCTCGACCTGTCCATTGACCGTTGTCGGCGTGACGCCACTCACATCGGGTGAGGCACGCCAGTGTATGTTGCTTGTCTTTGGCCAGACCACCCGCATCCGAAAGGCACCCGGAAGTCCGGTCGCCGGAAGTTGGGCGAATCCGAACAGGTGATCGCCAAGAGTCGGATCCTTGGTGCGAACTGTTGCGGCGAATTCCAGTTCATCCCCCACCTGCAATCCAGGTGATTGAAGCGTTGCCGTCAATTGACCATTCAGAGCCGCCTGCTCGAGAAATCCTTCACGCTGCAGGACCTGAAACTTCGTGGTCTTCAGAACGTCTATGACTTCCGTGCCGCGGATTATCCGGAGGTAATGAACCTTCGCGTCCCCGGCATCGGGGCTCCACGACACCGAAATGTTTCCTGCCGAGAGCGCATCCGGTTTCAGAATCTTCATCCGATAGGCCTGATAGGCCTCGAAACCATTTGGCCCAAGGCGAATCTGATTATCCGAATAGACCACCCGAAACGGTGCGCCATCGGGCGTGGGGCTGTCGGTGGGCGTCGGGAACGGAATTACCCAGCTCGGTGCTTCGGTGTACTGGATGTCTCTGTTCCCGGCGTTCCCGGCATTGGATTGGGGCGCGAGAACCAGGGCGATCGCGCAAATCAAGAACCGGTAGTCGCGCATGACATTTCCCTCGCGCCAGCAACTCATCTATTACTCGGTCTTGATGCCAAGCTGCCGCTGATATTGTCACAACAGAATGGGCCCGGCAAAGTATCCGATACGCCCAGCTGAATCTCGTCGTGAATGGTGCGGCGGCAACGCTCGACGTCTTGGCGGTGCAAGCGGTAGGGTTCATCGGCAAGCAGGGGCATCGATGCAGGAGCGAAGCAGCCGTTCGACTCAGGAGGAGCGAAGCTGCGACGCCTTGGTGTTGAAGATCCGGGTGCTCCAGAGCCTAAAACTCTCGCGTTTAGCCGCACCAAGGAAGCGTTCAACGTCTGCTGCGGCTGCTTTCCAGTAGATCGTGAGTATCCGCTGCTGTGCAGCCCGATCAGGTCGCAGGCGTCCCCGCCGCCGCGGGCAAATTCATCAGCGCCGCCAGTCTGGCCCAGCGGGCGCTTTCGCGCAGCTGTAGCGCCTGCGCGCTTTGAAGATTGTACGGGATATTGGGGTCTCGCTCCGCGATCGCCCTCTCGTACCGGTCCGCGGCCGCATCGATGTCGCCACAGATGGCGTGGAAGGTTGCCAGCCCCCTGGATGCTCCGTAGGCCTCGCCCCGGCCCAGCGCGCTTACGATTTCACCTCCGCGGTCCGGCTCGCCCGTGCGCACCAACAGGCCCGCATAGGCCGCGACAGTCTGTGAAAACCAGGGCGCCAGGGAAAACGCTTTCTCGGCGAATGGAAGTGCTTCGGCAAACTTCTGGCGTGCACTGTGAAGCGCGGCAAGGTAGAGGTGAGTCGGCATAAAATTGGGATCCAGGTCCCGACTCTGGTACAGAAGTTCCTCGGCCTCGCCATGCCGGCCCACCGCAATCAGGCTCACGCCCAGCGAGGCGCGATACATGAGGTTGAGTGGGTCTGCCTGAACAGCCAGTTGCAGCTGCTCCACCGCTTCTTGCCGGCGGCCCGACCCCAGGAAGTAAAATAGACCACAATTAAAGTGCACCTGAGGCGATCCCCGGCCCCCCGCAGGCATCGCCAAGGCAAACTGGCGTCCGGCTTCATGCCAGTCGTAGTCATAGGCCGCTGCAAGTGCACACAATGCCCCATGCGCCTCCGCAAGCGAAGGGTCCATTTCCAGGGCCCGTTTCGCCAGAGTGCGGATGGCCGGCGCCACTTCATGCAGCGGCGAAAACCCCAACCCCGCCCGACCGATAAGATGCTCTGCATACAGAGCGTGGGCCAGCGGGTACTGAGGGTCGAGCGCGATGGCCTGCTCATGGAACAGCTTGGCCTGATCCATCGATTCTGCCCTGAGCTTCCAATGGAAGTACCGGGCCTTGAGAAGTGCCTCGTAGGCCGGAAGCGCAGGCGTATGACGCGGCTTGGCGGCATCCTGCGGTGAAAGTTTGATCTTGAGCGCCTCTGAGATGGCAGCGGAGATCTCGTCCTGTACCGCAAACACATCCGCCAGCTCGCGGTCATAGCGCTGCGACCACAGGTGGCTCCCGTTCGACGCCGATATCAGCTGCGCTGTTACGCGAATGCGGTTGCCCGAGCGCCGCACGCTGCCCTCGAGAACATTGGCCACGCCCAGCGTCTCGGCGATCCTGCGAATGTCGGTGTTCTGTCCCTTGAAGGCGAATGCCGAAGTGCGCGCGATGACTCTGAGCCCGGAGATCTGTGCCAGGACGTTGATGATCTCTTCCGCCAGTCCGTCGCTGAAATACTCATGCTCCTTGTCGCCGCTCAGGTTGGCGAACGCCAAGACCGCGATGGAAGGCAGACGCTCGACAGCCGCATCCATGGTGCGCGAAGCGTCAGGGATTCGGGCCGAGTCCTTCTCCACAAACCGGCGAACGTCAGTAAGATAGGCGCGCCACGCACGGTCGCTCGCATCTCCTGACCATGCCGAAAGGTCTGCCGTTTGCGTGAGCTCGAACATGATCGGTCGCTGGCAGTCCTCGATCATCACGGGAACCAGCGTCCCGTTGCGGTCCGCGAGGGTCGCTTCGGCGCGTACCCAGCGGGACTCCACGGACTTCCGCGACCACAGGACCACCACCGCCTTGGCATCCTTGAGGGCCTTCTCGGTCACTTGGTCGTAGGCCTCCCCGGTTCGCAACGTCGCATCCCACCAGACGCTGAATCCCGCGCGCTCGAAGCCGTCCGCAAACCGCCGAGCGGTCGCCTGGTCCTCGCGGTTGTAGGACAGGAAAATATCAGCCAAAAGCAACTCCGATTGCTATGGAACGGATGGCGCCCCTGGACGCGATCCGGCCTTGGTAAACAAACGTGAACCGCAGAGTCTATACGCCTCAGAACTCCGCGGTCGAATGGCGCCTTCCAGGCGGTCATTCTCGGTATGTCCGCGGGAGCCAAGCGGCCCGAAGCTTTCGTGGTCGTCTGGAGATGAGTGACGCCCTTGTGCGGCGCAACGTATGTGTGCAGGGGCGAATAGCGCGAGCTGCCGGAGCCCATGGCAGTTCTCCACGTTAATGAATACAGTCTGTCCAACTTGATCAAGAAATCGGTAGTCTTCATGAACTCCGAGCTGCCCCGCAGATCAGCGCACATTCGCGCAGAGTTAATCCGGCAAGCCATTGTCGGTGAGGCCGCGGCACCTGCGGATTCACCACTGAGGATTGATAGTCATGGTGCAAGCTTGGATGGCGCCGCAATAGACGGGCGGCTTGACCTCACCTCGGTTGAGTACAGCCGACCCATCGCCTTTACGCGCTGCACTTTCGATGATCGGATTGACGTCTCGGGAGCGAAGCTCGATACACTTACCCTGCGCGACTGCCGGGCACCGGGAATTGATGCCGTCGCGACCTCGCTGCGCGGGGATTTGATCATTAGCGGTGGACAGCTGGTTTGCCCGGGCGGATTGGCCTTCAACGGCCCTTCGATGTCGATCGGCGGATCGTTGATGTTTGTCGACGACTCGCTTGCGGTCGGCGCGGTGAGCTTCGCACTCGCAAACATCAGTGGCCGCGTGGTGTGCAACGGGACTTTTCGGAATCCCCTTGCGATCGCGAGCAGTTTTGATTGGTATGCCCCGCTCTACAGCGCGATCAATGGATTCGGCGCAACGGTTGGCCAAAGCCTGGGCTTCGGCACGAAGCTCAATGCGACCGGCGAACCATGCGTAGAGGGATTTGTGATCCTCGCCAACGCCAAGATCGGCACTGGCATCTATTTCGTGAGCGGCTCGATCACACGTGGCGCGCAAGCAGGAGTGCCGCAGGAGTGCGATATTCAGGGTGATCCGTCCACCCGCTTTGCCATCAAGAGTGGCGCAGCGTTCTATTTGCATAATGTTGAAGCCGGAGAACTCGTCCTCACCAATTTTCTATGCTTCGAAGGGTTGCTGTCCCTACGGGGTGCGCGGCTGGGAACCATCGCGGATGATGGCACGCTCTGGCGCGACTCCAAGACCGGCTTAGTCCGCAAGGGGGTTGCGCTGGACCTCGACGGATGTACATACAGCGGGTTCACTGGTTCGATGTCGAGCAGCACTCGCATGGACTGGCGCACTCGCCTCAGCTGGCTGAAGACGCAGATACCCGAGTACCTCAGCTCGGAGTTCCATCCACAGCCCTTCACGCAGTGTGCGCAAGTCATGCGCAGCATGGGCGACCTGCACGGCTCGCACATGGTTCTATTGGAGCGCGAACGCTTGCGCCTGCGGTCGCCGAAAGTACACCTATGGGAGCGACTCACCGGGCGGCTGCTCGGTCTGGTGGCCGGGCACGGATACAAGAGCGATTACGCGCTGTACTGGGCCCTCGCCGTATGGGTGGTCGGTGGCGTGATTTTTTCCGTCGCGGACCGCCTCGGCCAGATGCGTCCGGCATCTGAGCACGTACTGGTCGACGACTCCTATCGTCGCACTGGAGAAATTCCCAAGGACTATGAGCCGCTGAAGCCATTTCTCTACTCTGCTGACATCCTGCTTCCGATCGTGGACATTGGGCAGGAGAAATTCTGGTTACCGCGCGATTCCGGCGAGCGGCCGGCGAATGCCGCCACTGCGTTTCCGCACGCACCTCGCTGGGTGGCGTCCGCGTTGAATTGGCTCTTCGGCGGGTGGATTCAGAAGACCTACTATTACTTCGAAATCGCGATGGGCTGGCTATTGGTGTCGATCGCACTGGCGGGCTTTTCCGGTCATCTGGGTCATAAGGGTGAGGAGTGACTCCGGCAACGCCGGAACCAGTATCCGGCGGCGCCTGAACGTGAACTGCATCACGGTCGGCGCTGAAGAGCCGTTCGAAGCCGGCTGAAACCCGGAATAAGTGCGATCGCGCACTCGGTCCGGCGCTGCGGTTGTGGCCTAGATTTGGGCCTCAACTGGCGAAATGCGCCACGGCGACCGCTGCCACGATGTCAACACGACTGCGAATTGCGCTTCAGCGTTCGGGGGCAAGACACGTTAACGGCGTGGCGATCCACTGCGTTCTGGCGGTGCTGAGTGGTTGCATGGGCCGCAGCAGCAGCCACGGTTCCGGCAGCAGTGGTCTCAGCAGCGGCTTTCCCGCGCGCTCCTACTCGCTCGTCGCGACCATCAGCGGGCTTTATTCCTCGGGGCTGGTGCTGCTGGTCGATGCTTCCCCCGAGCATATCGATGGCTCCATGTCGCCCATGATGGCGCAGGTCAGCTCGGCAATGGTTGATCCCACGACGGTATCCGTTTCTGCGGGACAGACCACGCGGGCGCTGGCGGGCTTGCTGCCGGCGGACAGCAGTTACTCGGTGCGGGTCCTGACGCAGCCCAGAGGCGAGACCTGCACGGTCGCGGATGGCACCGGTACGCTCCAGTCGGCGAATGTGGCCAATCTGGTGGTGACCTGTTCGAACCGGGCCTTTTCCCTGGGGGGCTCGATCAGCGGTTTGAATGGCGCGGGTCTGGTGCTGACGGATGGCACCGATACGATTCAGGTGAGCACGGGAGCCTCTGGCTTTACGATGCCGACCGCAGTTGCTGATGGCAGTGGCTACGACCTCAGCATTCAGACGCAGCCCGCCGGGCTGGCGTGTGCGGTGAGCAATGGCAGGAGCACCATGCCCGCGAATGTGGTGACGAATGTCGCCATTACCTGCACCGATCAGCCCTTCAGTCTTGGCGGCGCGATCGATGGGCTGGGCAACAACGTGGGACTCACGCTTGCCAACGGCAGCGATACGCTGATGGTGGTGGCGGGCAGCACCAGCTTCATCATGCCCGCCCTGGTTGCTTTTGGCAGTCACTATGCGATTGCGGTGCGGACTTCGCCGGCAGGCCTCACCTGCACGGCGAGCAACGCCTCCGGGACCATGCCTGCCAGTAACCTTGCCAGTGTCGCCATCAGCTGCTCGGATCAGTCGTTCAGCATCGGCGGCACGATCAGTGGGCTTGCCGGCAATGGGCTGGTGCTGGCCAATGGCAGCGATACGCGCGCGGTGAATTCGGGTGCGACGGGGTTCGTGATGCCGACCGCCGTGGCCTATACCAGCGCGTACGTCGTGGCGGTGCGGACGCAGCCGCCGGGCGTGACCTGTTCGGTGAGCAACGGCACGGGCACGATGGCTGCTGCAGCGGTCACCGATATTGCCGTGACCTGTTCAGCCAATGCGTACACGGTGGGCGGCACGATCACTGGGCTTACGGCGAGTGGTCTGGTGCTGCTGGACAACGGCGGCGATGCAACGCCTCTCAGCGCCAACGCCACGCAGTTCACCCTGCACACGGGCGTTGCCGACGGCAGTACGTATGCCATCACGGTTCAGTCACAGCCGACGGGCCTGGTCTGCTCGGTGGCCAATGGGACGGGACCCGTGGGCGCGGCTGATGTCACGAGCATTGCCATCGCCTGCGGATCGAACTTCAGCCTCCTGCACTCCTTTGCCGGCGGCAGCGATGCGTCGGATCCGTACCATATTCTGATCCAGGCCAGCGATGGCAACTTTTATGGATCGGCCCTCGCGGGAGGCAGCAGCAATGGCGGTGCGATCTACGAAATCGCGCCGGATGGGACGGAATCCGTCATCTATTCCTTCGCCACGACGGCCTGGGCCGGTTTGATCCAGGGCAGTGATGGCAATTTCTACGGAACTACGGCGAGCGGCGGCACCAATGGTCGCGGCACCGTGTTCAAACTCACGTCCAGCGGAACTGAATCCATTCTCTATTCGTTTCCTGCCGGCGGCAGTGACCCCTACTGCGGCCTGGTCGAAGGTAGCGATGGCAACTTCTACGGCACGACGGGCGCCGGCGGCGCGAGCGATGACGGCACGGTCTTCAAGATCACACCGAGCGGCACCGAGAGCGTGCTGCACACCTTCGCGAAGACAGGCACCGACGGCCAGACTCCCTATGCCGGTCTGATTCAGGGCAGCGACGGCAACTTCTACGGCACCACCTACTTCGGCGGCAGCAATGGCTTCGGCGCAGTCTTCGAGGTGACTGCGGGCGGGACCGAGTCCGTCCTGTACTCCTTCGCGGCTGGCAGCGATGGCCAACATCCCTACGCCGGGGTGATCCAGGGCAGCGATGGCAACTTCTATGGGACGACGTACCAGGGTGGCGCCAATGGCTTTGGAACAGTGTTCAGGCTCACGCCGGGCGGCACTGAAACCATTGTGTACTCCTTCGCGGGCGGCGGCAGCGACGGTGCCAACCCGGAGGCCGGACTCACCCAGGGCAGCGATGGCAATTTCTATGGAAGCACCTATCTGGGCGGCACCACCAACCTCGGTACGGTCTTCAGGGTTTCGCCCGGCGGGACGCAGACAGTTCTGCATTCCTTCGGCGGCGGCACTGACGGCGCAAATCCCGGGGCTAATCTCGTCCAGGGCACCGATGGCAATCTCTATGGATCGACCGGCGCAGGCGGCCCTGACGGCGATGGCACGTTCTTCAAAGTAGCCCTTCATTGAGCTGATGCGCTGTGCAGGGCAGTCCGGCTCCGGCACAATCTAACAATGGATACCGGGGAAATGACCGTGCCGCGCGTGCAACGGCCCAAAGCTTGGGCGCGAGCTGGGACGCGGACGCGCAGGGCTGGTGGATCGAGGCCGACGCCGCAGCGGAAAAGTTCAGCCGATGGTTGGGCGCGGTGACCGAGCCGCACGAAGTGCGCGCCGAGACGTACGACGTCGTCTCGCATGAGGCCTGCGTGGTCACGGCGCGCGTGTCCTGTGCGCAGTGCGGCGCGGATATTGAAGTCCTGTGCATTCACTGCTTCGGGGGTACGGTGGCGGAGGAGCCGCTGCAGCAATTCACGGTCTCGGATATCCGTGAAATGGATGAAGCGCTTTTACGCCAGGTCGCGCTTTGGCCGTACTTCCGTAAGGTCCCGGATGGTGGCTTCGTGAACTACTGCACCCGCTGTGGAGAGCCGCAGGAGGACATGCAGCTGCACTCGGAACCGCAGCAACCCTTCTTCGATGTTCCGGCGGCGATTGCCGCAGGGCGGGGCATCTGCACGCCGCTTTTGGGAACGATCCGCCTGAACGGCGATGAGCATTTCCTGGTCTAGTCACAAGAGCAGGGGCAGCAGCATCTTCGTTCGCGCCATGTAGGCCGGATATTGTTCCGGAAACTGTTCGGTCATCAGTTTTTCTTCGCGCCGCGCACTGTAGATGAAGTAAACGCCGAACAGGATCAGCGGCAGACACCAGAACGCACTCTCACCGATGGCAGAGCCGATCATGGCGATGAGCATGCCGGTATAGATCGGATGACGTATGACGGCGTACGGGCCGGCGGTGACGAGCTCCGGATGCTCCTTTCGCGTCGTCGGCATCCCCCAGTTGCGTCCGAGCTGGACGCGGGCCACGATGGCGAGACCCACACCCAGCGCACACAGCAAGACGCCGGTAATGCCCATGGCCATACTGCCGGCCTCATAAGCCTGCGCGCCGCGCAGCGCCTCGCGCAGCTGCGGGGTGCGCAGTGCAATCACGACAATGATGAGCACGACCAGGCGCAAGCCGCTTTCCATCTGCCATCTCGTGCCAATGCTGCGCTTCGCGCCGCCGGCGGCGATGATCCAGTACAGGAAGAGGACGAGCCACAGTGCCGCGATGATCCTTCCAGAGTTTGTCATCGGTGCAGCCTGCGCGGCGATGCACTCGCGCGCAAGGCGTCTTTGAATCCCGTTAGCACAGCCAGCAACTTCGGAACGGCGCTGCCTTCACCGCGACATTGCCTGTCGGCGCGTACCGACCGGCGAACAGGCTGCCCCTTCGATTGCAGGATGGTCGCGCATCGTTTCAAATTCCCTATCGGATACTGATCCGTGCCTGGAGGAAACTGCCATGAAACGTCTATGGTTTGCTTCGTTGGTTGTCCTGCCGCTGGCTGTCCATGCCGGCAGTGGTCCCGATGCCGCCTTTTACAGGCATGCGGCGCAAGGCGGGATCTCGGAAGTGGAGCTGGGTAATCTGGCTCTCAAGACGTCCGCAGATCCGGCGGTGAAGGGCTTCGCCGCGCAGATGATCAAGGACCATTCGCAGGAGAATGACAAATTGCGCTCCGTCGCGGCCTCGAAGAACCTCAAGCTGCCGACGAAGGCCAGCGTCGCGGAGACCGCCACTAAAGCGAAGCTTGAGGTGCTGTCGGGTTCGACGTTCGACAAGTCCTATATCAAGGCCATGGTGAAGGACCACGAAAAGGATGTCGCCGAATTCAAGACAGAAGCAGCGTCGGGTCATGATCCGGACGCAATGGCATTCGCGAGCGCGACCCTGCCGACACTTCAGGAGCATTTGCGAAAGATTGAATCGATCGCGGACAAATCGGGCCTGACTGCCAGTCGCTAGCCTTAGGGAGAGGGGTCGATGCAGCCCTTACAGCTCACCGACCCGCAGATCTGGCTGCGCCTGATCCTGACGCTCATTGCCGGCGCACTTCTCGGGCTGAACCGCGGTGCGCACGGCAATGCGGCGGGATTCAGGACGACGATCCTCGTAGGGCTCGCGGCGGCGGTCGCGATGGTCCAGGCTGATCTGCTGCTCGGCGTCGGCGGCAAAACCGCAGAATCCTTTGGCGTCATGGACGTCATGCGCCTGCCGCTCGGGATCCTCACCGGTGTCGGCTTCATTGGTGGCGGCGCCATTCTCAAACGCGGCAACCTCGTCAAGGGCGTTACGACGGCCGCGACGCTGTGGGTAATGACAGTCATCGGACTGTGCTTCGGCGGCGGACAGTTGCAGCTGGGAATCGAGGCCACGGTTCTGAGCATCATCACGCTGTTCGCCCTCAAATGGCTGGATGCGCGCATCCCGCGCGAACACCACGCCACCTTGGTCGTCGAGGCCGAGGCGGCAAATGCCCTCTCTTCCGAACTGAGCGCGCTGATCGGCCCCCTGGGCTATCGAGCCCAATGGGAATGCCAGACCCGGCCGCAGGGCTCGCGCAATTCCCATCTGGGTTTTGCCATTCATTGGAAGCGGCCGCAGGTCGCGGGGCCGCCGCTTGACCTGCTGAAGCTCGTCAACGAACATTTTGCGGTGGTGTCGTTTGACACGGAGTACGACGACCACTCCTAGACGGGCCGAATAGTTGTGAGCACGCGCTTACGCCGGTGCGCGCCTATTTCCGGCTGATGCGGCACCGCTGGCGGCTCAGGATGCAGTTTTGCACGAGGCTGCTCTCATGAGCGATGAACGCACCGAAGAATTCTCCGAGCCGCGGCTGAACATCAAGCTTGCGGTGTCGGGTAATGGCCAAAGCGGTGATGCGGCGCGCAATGACCCGCCGCGGACCGAGGCCCAGGGCAAAGATGACAACAGGGCCGACAACAAGGACGACAAGAAGCGCGATGAATCGAAGGCACCGCTCAGTGAGGCCAAGGTCCGCATGCAAAGTCGTCTGCCCGCCCTCGATGACGATGCCGACATTGGTGTAGAAAAGGAACACATCGTCACGCGCGATGGCAAAGCCGATCTGCTGTTCATGGGTGCGCTGCTGGCCTCGGCCGCCTCGGATTCGGCGCCGAAAGGGACTTGGCAGGAGTACCGGATCTACCGCACGAACGGGGACAAATATGTATTCTCCAAGGCGACGCGGAACATTCGGGCCGACAAGGAGGACGGCTATGAAGCGGATGTATTCGAACCCGCTCCCTCCTCGGTGCCCTCGCAGCTGCTGCGGGGAGCGCGGGAAATCGCGCGCGCGCGGCCGGTGACCTGGATGGACGCCGCCGTGTCCTTTTTCGGTTACGACCCGCTGGCCAAGGTGCTGTATCGGAAGCTCAGCGTCCGTTTCGAGGAACAGATCACTTAAGGCTGCTTCCGCGCTTGAAACCCCTTGCGCCGGCCCCCATGGTCGGATCAGCCGATGTTCATCCTCTTTTCATGCCTGTATTTGCTGCCGGTGCTGCTATCGGCGGCTATTTATTACTTCACGGGCCGCAGCGCCAATTGGCGCGCGGCCGATCGCTCCAGCGCGCAGCTCCTGGCGCCGCCCGAAAAGATGCCATCGGCGGTTGTCCGGGTGTTCTCGGCGCGCACGGTCAGCTGGCGCGGCATTATCGCGACCCATAGCTGGATCGTCATCAAGGAGGAGGGCGCGCCGAAATACGAGCGGTTCGACTATACGGCCTGGGGCCTGCCGATCTGGAAGGACCGGTTCGTGCCGGACGGCCGCTGGTTCGGCAGCATCCCCGAAGTCATTTTCGCCGCGGAGGGCGCCGCCGCGGCGCGCATGATTCCGAAGATTCGGACCTTCATCCGCCATTACCGCTATTCACGTCCCGGCGATTACCGGATCTGGCCGGGACCGAATTCAAACACTTTTGTCGCGGCCATCATGCAGGCCGTGCCGGGCTTGCGCGCGTGCCTGCCGCCGACGGCCATCGGCAAGGACTTTCCCTACGACGGCCGCTGGTTCGATCTCACGCCGTCAAAAACCGGATTTCGCATCAACCTTGGCGGTTACGCGGGCATCACCTTGGGATGGTACGAAGGCCTCGAGCTGAACCTCCTCGGCGCGGTAGCGGGCCTCGACATCCGCCGCCCCGCCCTGAAATTGGCGGGCCTGGGACGCATCGGCATTCCCGCGAACGCGCACGCCGGCGCTTAAGGGCCGGTCCATTTTTTCAGCCACGCTTCGACCGTGCGGTGCCATTCGAGGCTGTTGTGCGGTTTCAGCACCCAATGGTTCTCATCGGGAAAAGTCAGCAACTCGCTCGGTATGCCGCGCCGCTGCAGCGCCGTGAATGCGCCCAGACCCTGGCTGATCGGGATGCGGTAGTCCTTGGCGCTGTGAATGACGAGCATCGGTACCTTCCAGTCCGCGACATGATCCAGCGGATTGAAGCGCTCGTAGTTCTGCGGTTTTTGCCACGGCGTGCCGCCCTGCTCGACCTCCTCGAACCACAGTTCCTCGGTGGCGTAGTACATCATCCGGGCATCGAAGACGCCGTCGTGGCTGATGAGGCAGCGCCACGGACCTGACTGTGGCGTCGCCCAGTTGCCGGCAATCCAGTCGATCATGTAGCCGCCATAGCTGGCACCCAGCGCGCAGGCGCGATTGCCGGCGAGAAATGGAAACTGCGCCAGCGCCGCGGCCCAGCCCTTGCGCAGATCCTCCAGCGGTCGGTCACCCCAATGACCGGAAATCGAGTCGGTAAAGGCCTGTCCGTAGCCGGTCGAGCCATGGAAATCGATTTGCACCACGGCGTATCCGGCGCCGGCATAGGTTTGCGGATTCCAGCGGTAGTTGAACCCGTTCAGCCAGGATCCCTGCGGGCCGCCGTGGATCAGGAAGGCGACGGGATATTTGCGCCCGGGTTCAAAGTTCGCAGGCTGGGTGATGTAGCCGTGCACGGTATCGCCGTTCCAGCCCTTGAATGAAAACGCCTGGAAGTCCGCGAACTCCACATCCTTGAGTCGGGCAGCGTTGAGTTCCGTGAGGCGCTGCTCGGATCCGCTTTCGATGCGATACAGATCCCCGGGTGACTTGAATGATTCGCGCGCGATCACCGTCACGCCACCGGCGTGCGAAAAGTCGCTCACGATGCCGCCCGCGGCCACCCGCGTCACGCGTCCCGTCGCGATATCGACGGCAAACAACGGATGCTCACCCTCATCATCGGTCGTCGTGTACAGGGTCTTGCCATCGCTCGACAGCTGCAGCGGTCCGGCACTGCGGTCCCAGGTCGGGTCGAGCTCGCGCCGGTGGCCCGAGGCCAGATCGAGCTCCATGATTCCAAAGCGATCGGACTCGTGTTCGGGTCGCTTCATGGCCAGGTAGAAGAGTTTGCTGCCGTCGGCCGAGGGTGTGGGATAGCCATCCCAGGCCGCGTTGTCGGCCGTGAGATTGCGTGGCGCGGCGCTTGCGTCCACGGGAACTACGTATACATCGAAGTTCGTCGACCACGGTTCGCTGGTGCCGGCAATGCGTACATCGAAATAGACGGATCTGCTGTCGGGCGCAAACGCGTATTCGGATTCGTCGCCTTCGGGCTTCGAGGGGACATCGCCGTCGATGTTGCGCGTCAGCCGCCGCGGCTCCGACTGCACGGTGCCATCCGCCGCAAGGTCGGCAATGAAGAGCTGCGAGCGCGTGCCGTCGGACCAGGTATCCCAGTGGCGCACGAACAGCCGGTCATAGACCATGCCGGACTCCTTCGATGCGGTCCGATCGGCAAGGCGTTGCTGGGTGCAGGCGAGGTCGCGGCAGTCCGTGAACACGGCCAACGACAGCGCCAGCCGCTTGCCGTCGGGTGATACCCGGTACGTGCCGACGTCCATGGGCAGGTGCGTGACCTGGCGGGCCTCGCCCAGGCCGGTGGTCATGCTCCACACCTGGTCGCTCCCGGACCGGTTCGACAGGAAATACAAGGTTTTGCCATCCGCAGCCCAGCGTGGCGACCAGGCGTTTGAACCGGTCGCGGTCAGACGCTGGGGATGCGCGGCCCGGTCGGTGAGGTCGAGCCTCCAGAGGCCTTTAACGCCTCGGTTTCCAGCGAGGTCCGTTTCGCGAAGTGTGAAGGCGAGCGTGCGGCCATCGGGTGCGACCCGCGGTTCGGAGACCCTATCGAGCATGACCAGGTCATTGGCCGTGAACGGCCGCGGGGTAGCGGCCCCGCCAGGCAGCGCGACCAGCGCCAGGAGGGTGGCCAGGAATGCGCATCGGCTTCTCACAACGGCTCTCCGGATAAGGGCATCGACCCTGTTAATTATAGGAAAATCTGAAGGCTACGTCGGGCTGCGTACCTACAGGCCCGCCGGGGTGGTCACGCTATGGTGCACTCACCATGAACCGTCTGGCGACATTCTTGCTGCTCGGCCTGGTGCTGGCCGGCGCGGAAGGCTGCGGCACCTCGCAGGGTGCTACGGGCACCGTCATCTGTTCGATGCCCCACGATACGAGCGGCGGCCCGGGCACGACTTTAAGCTCGCGACGGCCGGATCTGACCGGTCGCACCCGCCTCGGGAAGGCATCGTTCTATGCCGCAAGTTTCTATCACCGCAAAATGGCGGACGGGCAGCGCATGGATCCGCACGGCGCCAATGCGGCCAGCAGGACCTTGCCGCTGGGCACCTCGGCGCGGGTCACGAACCTGTCGACGGGCCAGAGTGCGATCGTCCATATCCAGGACCGGGGCCCTTACGTGAAGGGTCGTCAGGTCGACCTGTCGCCCACCACCGCCCGCAAGATCGGTATCACGCGCCGCATCGGCGTCGCCCCGGTGAAGGTTGCCCCGATTACCGTGCCGCTGCCGGATGGCACGGTGAAAGCGGGGGCGGGGTTCATCAAACCGGTGTGCCGGGTCTCTTAGTGGTGCAGCGTCCGGGCCCGCAGCGCCGGATCGATGTCGATGTAGCGCCAGAAATCCGCCATCGTGAAGGGCCAGTGCCGGTAGTACCGCACCCAGGGATAGGCCATGTCGATCACATAGCGATGTACTTCGAACTTCATGGGCGCATAGGCCACGAGCAGCGCGGTCATCTGGCGCAGCAGGCTTAAGCGTTCCGGACCATCCGGCATCTGGCTCTGCTGCACGTACAGCTCATCGTAGGCCGCAAGCTTGAAACGCGACAGATTGTCATCGCCGCTGGCGGGCCCGTATCCGAACTTCAGCATATCGGTAGGGTCCGGACTGTAAGCACTCTGGCCCAGCGTCCACACCATGAAGTTGCCGGCGCGCGCGGCTTTGAGCTGATCGGGCCACTTGGCGACCTTGAAGCGGGTGCGCAGATCGAGCGCATCCATCGATTTCTCGAAAATCTCATCGGCGATGCGGCTGCGCTGATCGGGTTGGGTCGACATCTCGATCACGAGCGGGGAGCCATCCGGGTTGTCGCGCCAGCGCGTGCCGTGGCGCGGCAGGTACCCGTACTCATCCAGCAGCGCTCTGGCGCGCGCGACGGAGCTTACGCCATTCTCGGTGCGCAGCTGCGGATCGTAGCCATACTCGCCCGGCATGATGGGCGACTGGGCGGGGATCGCCTGGAAGGCATAGTAGGTGCGGATGCTCTCGGGGGTATCGAAGCCGAGATTGATGGCGCGGCGCAGGGCGATCTTCTGCGGGGTGTAGCCGCCGATCACGGGATTTTCCATGTTGTAGTGAAAGAGGGTCACATCGATCTGCGGCGCACGCTCGACCTGGATGTGCTTGCGCAGCAGGTTCGGTGCGGGCTTCCCATTGGGCAGCGCGAGGCTGCTCATGTCACGCGGCATGGTGATGAGCAGGTCGGCTTCGCCGTTGAGGAACGAGAGCCAGCGCGGCTGGCTTTCCTCGATGATCGAGATCTCGACCCGATCGATCAGCGGCAGGCGCCTGCCGTTGAGTTCCCGGGCGATCTTCTGGGCATCCGGGTCGCTGGGGTCGGGGGTGACGTGGAAGATGTCCGTGCGGTAATCCGGGTTGCGCTCCAGCGCGATGAAGGAGGAGCGCCGCCACTGCACGAGCCGGAAAGGGCCGGTCCCGACCGGATGCGCCATGATGCCGTCGCCATATTTTTCGACGACCTCGCGCGCGACTGCGCCCATGACGCTGGCATCCGCGAGGTTCAGCAGGAAGCGCGGTGAGGGGCTGCTGAGGGTGATCTGGAAGGTATAGCGGTCGAGGGTCTTGAGACCCTCGACTTCTCGGTCGTAGTCGAAGCGGCCGCTCTTGATCGCCTCATCGCGCACGGCCTGCATGCCGACCACTCCGAGGTTCTGGAAGGTGTCGTAGACCGGGGAGTTCCAGTGCGGGTCGAAAATGCGCTTGTACGAGTAGACGTAGTCAGCCGCCGTCAGTTCGCGCCGCCTGCCCTTGAACGCCGGATCGTCGGTGAAGTAGATGCCCTTCTTGATGCGGACGGTGAAGGTCTTGTAGTCGCTCGAGACCTCGGGCATGCCGTCCGCGGTCGCCGGTTCGAGCGTGCCGGGAGCCGCCAGGTAGGCGAAGCGCAGCGGCGCATCGAAGATGTTGCGCGTGATGTCGCGCGAATAGATGTCGTCGATCTCGACCGGGTCGAAGCCGGTCTCGGCGATCTCGAGGGCATAGCGCAGGACCTTGCGCTCGGGCTCATGCGCGGCGGCTGCGGGACCCGCCGGCATGGCGGCGAGCAGCAGGCACAGAAGGATCCGGAGTCGGTTCATTGCGCCCCGCATGATAGTCTGCGACTCCGTGAGCAGCTACCTGATTCGCCGCATCTGGCAGATGATCCCGACCCTGTTGGGGGTGATTCTGCTCGTCTTCGTGCTCTTTCACGTCTTCGGCGGCGATCCGGCAGAAATCATCGCCGGTCAGAACGCCTCGGCCCAGCAGGTCGATGTGATCCGCCAGCAGTTGGGACTGAACCAGCCCTGGTGGATCCAGCTGTGGATCTTCTTCAGGGAGGTCGTCACCTTCCATTGGGGTGACAGCTGGGCGACGCGCGAGCCGGTCGCGCACATCTTCTTCACGCGCCTGCCGGCCACCCTGACCATCATGGTGCCGTTGTTCGTGATGACCCTGGTGTTGTCGGTGCCGATTGCCCTGGGCGTGGCCTACGTGCGCGGCTCGCTCACCGACCGCCTGACGATGCTGGTGACCACGATGGCGCTGTCGATCTCATTCCTGGTGTACATCATCGCCGGCCAGTGGCTGTTCGGGTTCGAGTTCAACTGGTTCCCGATCCAGGGTTGGTCGCCGAGTCTGCTGACGAACCTCGCGGTGTACGTGCCGCTACCGGTGCTGCTCGCCGTGCTGGTCAGCCTCTCCCCCCAGGTACGGCTGTACCGCACCTTCTTCCTGGATGAAATCGGCCAGGACTATGTGCGCACGGCACGGGCGAAGGGCCTGACCGAAGGGCGCGTGGTCTTCAGGCACGTATTGCGCAATGCGCTGATCCCGATTCTCACCGATATTTCGCTGCAGCTGCCGGGCCTGTTCGTCGGATCGTTCCTGATCGAGGTGTTCTTCTCCATCCCCGGACTGGGCCGCGAAGTGCTGCTGGCCGTGAATCGCAGCGATTATCCGGTCATCCAGGCGACCACGATTTACCTCGCCGTCTTCACGATGCTGATCAATCTGGTCACCGACATTCTCTATCGGGTGGTCGATCCGCGCGTGGTACTCAAATGAGCCATGGCGTGTGGCGGCAGGCGGGGCAGCGTTTGTGGCATGACCGCATCGGCATGGGCGCGCTGTTGGTGGTCGGCGTGTTCGGCATCATGGTCGTGCTGGTGTCGCTGCACCTGCTCGCCGCCGATTGGGCGGTGGAGCGCGGCGAGCATTACGCCAATCCGACCTTTCTGGGACCAGGACCGGATGATCTGGCCTTGATCGAACCGCCTGCGGGTCGGCTGCTGGACCTCACCGCGGTCGACCCGCTCGCCCCGCACTATGCTGACATCGAGCGGCGCACGCGCGCCCTGCAGACCACCCTCAAGCCGCGCCTGAAGACGCTCACCTTCGGGGGTGATCGCTATGGGCGTGATGTTCTCAAGAAGGCCATCAAAGGCTCCCAGGTGTCGATCGTGGTGGGGCTCGCCGCGGCGTTGGTGGCGACCTTCATTGGCAGCCTGCTCGGTGCCTTCGCGGGATTCTGCGGCGGCCTCATCGGCGATGCTCTCGAATGGCTCTACAACGTGTTTACCTCGGTGCCCTACATTCTGCTGATCTTTGCGTTCGCGGCAGTGAGCGGACGGGGCATCGTGAGCGTCATCGTCATTCTCGGCCTGACCGGCTGGACGGGGGTGTACCGGCTGATCCGGGCCGAGTACCTCAAGCATTCAACCCGCGAGTACGTGCGCGCGGCGGAGGCGATCGGCGCGCCGCCGCTGGCGCGCATGTTCGGACACATCCTGCCGAACGTTTCGCACGTCATCCTGGTGCAGCTGTCACTGAATGTCGTGAGCTTCATCAAGGCCGAGGTCATTCTGTCCTTCCTGGGCCTGGGGGTGTCAGTCGATTCGGTGTCGTGGGGCACGATGCTGAACGAGGCGCAGAGCGAACTGATCCTGGGCAAGTGGTGGCAGCTCACGGCTGCCACCTTGTTCATGGCGGTGTTCGTGACCGCCTTCTCCGTATTCACCGACTCGCTGCGCGACGCGCTGGATCCGAAACTGCGATGACCGATTCCACCCCTGATGTCCCGCTGTTGTCCGTGCGCGACCTGACCATCGAATTCCGGGTGGGCCGCGAGGCGCCGCGCATCGCGGTGCGTGGCATCAGCTTCGATGTGCCGGCCAACCGCACCGTGGCGCTGGTCGGCGAATCGGGCAGCGGCAAGAGCGTCACGGCCATGGCCATCCTGCGCCTGCTGCCCGACAACGCCCGCATCGGCGGCAGCATCCGCTTCGAAGGCCGTGAACTGACGACACTGCCAGCCAGGCAGATCCGCGCCCTGCGGGGCAGCGCCATGTCGATGGTATTCCAGGAACCGATGTCATCACTCAATCCGGTGTTTACCGTGGGCGACCAGATCGCCGAGGTGGTGCGAGTCCACGAGCACCTCGGGCGGCGGGCGGCGCGCGCGCGTGCCCTCGAGCTGCTGGACGAAGTGGCTTTGCCGGATCCGCAGCTGCGCCGCCGCAGCTATCCGCACGAACTGTCGGGCGGCCAGCAGCAGCGCGTCATGATCGCCATGGCGATTGCCTGCAAGCCGAAGCTGCTGATTGCCGATGAGCCGACCACGGCGCTGGATGTGACCATCCAGAAGCAGGTGCTCGAGCTGCTCGCGCGACTGCGCGCGAGCCATGCGATGAGCGTGTTGTTCATCAGCCACGATCTGGCGGTGGTGGGCGAAATCGCGGATGAAGTCATGGTGATGCAGGAAGGCGCGATCCGCGAGCAGGGCGGCATCGAGCAGATCTTCACGGCGCCCACGCATTCCTATACGCGCGCGCTGCTGGCGTGTCGCCCGGATGTGGAACGTCATCCGCGGCGCTTGCCGGTGGTCGCCGATTTCGTGGCCGGCCGTGCACCCGACCGGCGCGATTCGCCGCGCGTGCAACGTCCCGGCCAGGACGTCGTGCTGGACGTGAGCGGGCTGTGCAAACGCTTTCGCCTGCGGGATGGCGTGTTCCACTGGCGCGACGTGTCGGCCGTAGAGGAGGTGTCCTTCAAACTGCGGCGTGGCCACACCCTCGGGGTGGCCGGCGAGTCCGGTTCCGGCAAGACGACCCTGGGCCTGACGCTGATGCGCCTGCACGCGGCGAGCGCGGGCCGCGTCATCATGCACGGCAGCAGTGGCTCGGCGAATCTGCTGGAGTTGAGCGAGGCGGCGATGATGCCGTACCGCCGCCGCATGCAGATCGTTTTCCAGAATCCGTACGCTTCGCTCAATCCGCGTTTCACCATTGCGCACATCCTGACCGAACCCCTGGTTCTGCACAGCATCGGCGTTGATGCGCGGGCGCGGCTGGGGCTGGCGGGCGACCTGCTGCAGCGGGTGGGCCTGCCGCGCGCTGCGCTCAACCGCTACCCGCATGAGTTCTCGGGCGGCCAGCGCCAGCGCATCGCGATCGCGCGCTGCCTGACGCTGCGGCCGGAGGTGCTCATCTGCGATGAAGCGGTATCGGCGCTGGATGTGTCGGTACAGGCGCAGGTGCTGAACCTGCTGCTGGATCTGCAGGAGGAGTTCGGCTTGGCCTACATCTTCATCTCCCATGACCTGGCCGTGGTGCGCTACATGGCCGATGAGGTGTTGGTCATGAATCAGGGCCGCGCGGTCGAAATGGCCGATGCCGACAGCATCTATCGCAATCCGCAGAACCCCTACACCCGCAAGCTCCTGGACTCGATCCCACGCGGCCTTGCCGGCCGCATTGCCTAGCTGCTTACGCGCGTATTCCTACAGAGATTGCGCGCCGCGTGCGGTATGGCTGTGGGTACCTGATATTGAAGGACATTCCCATGACTGCCACGACCGAGTCGCAGATGAAACACGAATTCTGGACGGCGCTGAATGCATCGCCCTTCGTGATGCTGGAGCTCGATAACGCGGGCCATAGCGCGGCGCCCATGACGGCTCAACTGGACAAGGATGCGCACAGCGCGATCTGGTTCTTTACCTCTCGCGATGGTGCGTTCGCGCGCATGGGGGCCGCGACCGCAACCTTTGCGGCCAAGGATCACGCCCTGTTCGCACGCTTCGCCGGGCGGCTGTCAGAGGAGAGGAGCCGCGCGGTACTGGAGAAGCACTGGTCGGATGCGGTGGCGGCATGGTTTCCGGAAGGCAAGAACTCCCCGCAGGTGCTGCTGATGCGCATGGACCTGGGCGAGGCTTCGATCTGGAACGCAAAAATGGGCGTGATGGCGGTGACCAAGATGCTGCTGGGCATCGACGTGCGCGATGAGATGAAGGGCCATCACGCCAATACGGCGTTGTGAGGCCGAGGCCGCCCGATCGCGGCACGGACTGCGATCGGGCGACACACTCGTTCCCGGCACTCGCTGCGCTGTCGGGATCACTCGACGATCGCGAGTGCGCAATCCTCTGATTCGCGGGTCCCCAGCCGTGCGCACCGGGCGACGACTCCGTTTATGGCCTGCATGCCGAAATGTGAGGTGGCAGGTGATCCGATCCCGAATTGCAACGTGAAGTTCGAGAACTCGACGACTGCCTGACTGCCCGTCACCGTCGGGCTCTGCGCCCCCCCGAGTATGCAGATCGTCACGGGCGATGGGTTGCCGAACGTCGCGTTACCCCCATTGGCGGTGACGTAGGCGGTCCCGGTGACGACGAAACCGCCGGAGGCTGTGGGCTTCAATATCGGGCACTGTGTCTTCCAGTTGATCGGGTCAGTCGGATCATTATGGATCACGCCATTCGTCACGCTGATGTGGTGTGTGTGCGGACCGAGCTTGGTGGGATCGTGGCTCAGGGTATCCGTGTTGGCGAAATCCGCCGTCTCCATGGTCATTTCCGAGGAGAAAGTCGCGGTGCCCCGTTCTTCTGCCAGATCCAGCGACCACTTGCCGTGCATCTCGTACGGACCGCCCACCACGCCCGGACCGCCCGGCGTGGTCGGGGCGGGGGGCGTGTAGTCATTGAGCAGGCCGCTGAAGCTCGCAGGAAGCGCCGGCAGCCGAGAGCGCTCGGCAGCTTGCGCGCGCGGCAGTCCGATGACACCGATCGCGAACGTTGCCAGCGCCATCGACGCGATGACCATCCCGCCACGCGCTGCCCGTCTCAAATCTTTGTTTTTCATGAGAAATCTCCATGTGGTTCATTGGTAGCCACTGTTCCGGGTCTTGCCACGTGCAGGTATGCGATAGCGGTCGGCCGCCGTCAAAGGGTGACGGACGGCATACCGTGCGGTGCGGCCAAATGCCGTGCTTTACCGTGCCGTGTGTTCGTCGGCTTACAATGACGCATGGACCGCGAGCGGCTGGACTCATGGAAGAAGATCGCGGCGCACTTCAAGCGTGACGTGACAACGGTGCAGCGCTGGGAGCGCCGCGAGAGCATGCCGGTGCATCGGCACGTGCATGCCAAGCAGGGCTCGGTGTACGCGTTCCGCGCGGAGCTCGATGCATGGTGGGAAAGCCGACGCGGCAGACTCCCCGATTCGGGCAACGGCGCATCTGAACTCGAGGTAGTGGCCGATCCGACGGTGCAACGTGGCGGCTTAATGCGCCGAATCAGGCGACCGGTGGGCCTGGCCGCAGCCTTTGCGGCGGTGCTGTTACTCGGCTACGCAGTCGTGAGGCTCGCGTATCCGGCGCGTGAGACGTGGCGCAATCCACTCGCGAATGCAACGTTCACGCGCCTAACGGATTGGCCGGGCATCGAGCAGGCAGTGGAGATCTCACGGGACGGCCGCTGGGCCTCCTTCCTCGCGGATCACGATGGGCACATGGATGCGTGGCTGACCCGGATCGGTAGCGGCAACTATCGCAACTTGACTCGTGGTGACCACAGCGAGCTCGTCAATCCCTCGATTCGCACGCTCGGCTTCTCGCCCGATGGTGCGTTCGTTACGGTATGGACGCGCAGCTCCGATGGATCACGCCCCGAAGACATCAAGCTGATGGCAGCCCCGATCGCGGGGGGTGAGCTGCGTGACTTTCTCCGCGACGCCGCAGAAGTTGCCTGGTCCCATGACGGCAGACAGTTCGTCTATCACACGACCGCGCCCGGCGATCCACTCTTTGTGCGCGATGCCCGCGGTGTGACACGGCCGATCTATG
Source organism: Steroidobacteraceae bacterium (assembly GCA_036267975.1). Taxonomy (GTDB): domain Bacteria; phylum Pseudomonadota; class Gammaproteobacteria; order Steroidobacterales; family Steroidobacteraceae; genus DAIDKA01. Next base: position 83,237 of record DATAVA010000041.1, read on the forward strand.
TCGCGCCTCCGGGCGTGCATTGTCACTTTCCGCTGTGGTCCAAGGACGACGCCTACATCTATTTTGCGCGCGGCGTACCGCCGGACGACTGGGATATCTGGCGTATTCGGCCCTCGGGAGCAGGGCTGCAGCGCATCACTTTCCACGACTCGCGGGTGAGTCATCCGGTGCTGCTCGATGAGCGCACGCTCCTCTATCTTGCCAGCGACCCACAAGGATCGGGCCCATGGCTGTACGCGCTGGATGTCGAGCAGCGTGTGCCTCATCGCATCAGCTTCGGGCTTGAACGCTACACGTCGCTGGCGGCGAGTGCCGGCGGAACGCGCCTCGTAGCAACCGTCGATGAATCGAAATCGAGCATCTGGAGCGCGCTGCTCGGTCCCGACGCTCACGCGAGCGGTGGCGCCCGCGCGCCCGCGCCGCTCTCGCTGGTCTCGGCGATGGGGCTCTCGCCGCGCACGGGACCCGGCTACATCCTCTATGTCTCAGCGCGCGCCGGTCGCCAAGGCATCTGGAGGGCCTCCGACGGCCAGAACCGCGAACTGTGGAGCGACGCCCATTCGATCATCGTGGGTGCTCCCGCCGTTACACGTGATGGCCAACACGTTGCCTTCACGGTTGTCGATGGCGAGCGGACGATCCTGTACACGATGGACAGCGACGGCACGAAGGTGCGAGCCCTGACACGCACTCTCAAACTGCGCGGCAATCCCGCCTGGGCCCCCGACGGGCGTTCGATCGTATCGGCCGTGCTGCGCGATGGCGAGCCGTGCCTGATGAGCATTTTTTTGGATAACACGCCGCCGAGTCTGCTGCTGTCCGAGTACTCGATCGATCCGGTCTGGTCCCCCGATGGCCAATTCTTGCTCTATTCGGGTGCTGACGTGGGGACGACATTTCCCCTTCGGGCCGTCGCGCGCGATGGCCGGCCCTATCCGATACCGACGCTGATGCTGACCCGCGGCGCCCGGCGTGTCGTTTTCAGTCCAGACGCGCACTCGGTAGTGCTGCTGCGCGGTGAAGTGGGTCACAAGAACTTCTGGCTGGTGGATCTGCGCACGGGCGCGGAACGCCAGATCACCGACCTCGCGCCGGACATCGCCATCAGCGACTTCGATCTTTCACGCGACGGCAGCGCAGTCCTGTTCGATCGCATCCAGGAGAGCTCGCGGATTGCGCTCATCGAGCGTGGTGGCTAGCGCGAGATGACACCCTTGCTCCTTCGGCGTCGAGCGAGCAGCGACATCAGCTTCTGGGCCGCGGCCGGGGCGCGCTCCTTTGCGCCATTGATGAAGTAGATGAATACATCGCGAGGTGACGCCGCCGTTTTACGGGCCGTGGCGATCCGTGGCAGATCGGTGGGCTCCTTGCCGCTGGCCCACAGCTGTGCGCGCTGCGCCCAATTTTTCAAGGCCGGCAGCGAATATCCGGTGGGGCATGAGGCAACGCTGCGCCGCAGCCGTGCATAAACGAAGTTCGAGGTCAGGTCGGCACACGCGGGATGTGCGGCATCATCTTCGTATACCACCGCCACTTCATGTCGGCGTGCGATCTCCAGAAACTCGCTGTTGAGGAAGCTCGCGTGTCGAACCTCGAGTGCATGCCGCAAGGGCAGGCCACCCGCCGTCGCCGGCAGCAGCGCGAGGAAGCCTTCAATTTCCTTCGGGTCGAACGCCTTCGTATCGGCCAGTTGCCACAGGAGGGGTCCGAGCTTGGATTGGAGCTCGGTGATGCCACTGGCAAAGAAGCGCTCCATGGCCGTACCCGCGGTGGTCAGGTCCTTGCGCTGGACGATGAAGCGGGGCGCCTTGATCGAAAATACGAACGACTCGGGAGTTGAGTCGTGCCACTTGGCGAACACCACGGGCTTTTGCAGGCGGTAGAAGGTGCCGTTGATTTCGATCGCGGTGACGTGCCGGCTCGCGTAGTCGAGTTCGCGATTTTGCCTCACCGCGGCAGGATAGAACGTCTTGCGCCACGGCTCATAGTTCCAGCCGCCAATCCCGATCCGGATCGCGCCGTTACGCGCTGGCATGCGCGTGGACCGGCCGGTGAACCCCGAGCTTATCCATCAGCGCTCGCCCTTGCCGAGGGTGCGCGCGCCTCTAAGATCCTCGATCAGCGTCGCGCGCAATCGGTCGGTGCCCTCGCCCTCGGCGCGCAGGATGGCGGATGGGTGATAGGTGGCAATCACGGTCACGCCTGAAGCGTGCTGCAGGGACTGGCGTCGCGCCGCATCGATGGTCATGTGCCTGCGCAACACGGCACGCAGGCCGGTGGCGCCCAGTGCCACGATGACCTGCGGCCTGATGCGCTCGATCTCCAGGTCGAGCCATATGTTGCAGGCCCTGACTTCGCCGGGGTTCGGCTTCTGATGCAGTCGGCGCTTGCCACGCGGCACCCACTTGAAGTGCTTCACGGCATTGGTCACGAAGACCTCCTCGCGGTTCAGTCCGGCGGCTTCGAGGCAGCGATCGAGTATCCGGCCCGCGGGTCCCACGAAAGGCCGGCCGCACAGATCCTCCTCATCGCCGGGCTGCTCGCCGACCAGCATGATTCGCGCGTGCTTCGGGCCCTCACCCGCCACGGCCTGGGTGGCATTCTTCCACAGGTCGCAGCGCCGGCAGTCCTGCATGGAGTGCGGCACCGGCTCGGCTTTTGGGTCATGTTCGTGAGACATGGCACCCTCAATACTGGGTGCGCCTGCCTCTTAGCACCTAGTTACGAACGCCGTGGCGATGCGTGGGAAAGTGCCGCTTTCGGGGACAGCAGTCTCAATCGGCGTTATTGGATGGTGGGGGAAAGCGGTCGTTGACCATTGGCGCAGGCGCCGATAGCCGTACAGCCGCCACACTGACATAACCGAGGGACCCACGGGAGTAGCCTTCAGCTGGAGCAGCACCGCTTTCGCGCAAGGATCATGGCGCACTTGTGAATGGTTCCTCTTCCCCTAAGGCCGTCGTAGGTCTCGGCGCCTCGGCCGGCGGCCTGAACGCCTATACCGCGCTGCTGCGGGCCCTCCCAGCTGACACCGGTATGGCATTTGTCGTCGTGCAACATCTGGCGGCTGATCATCAGAGCTTTCTGAGCGCTTTGCTGATGCGGGTCACGCAGATGCCGGTCATCGAGGTGCACGACGGCCCCCGCGTCGAGCCCAACACTATCTACGTCATCCCGCCCAATAGAACCTTAACCATGGAGGATGGGCATCTGGGTCTGAAGGAACGCGCGCCTGGGCTGCATTTCGCTGTCGACATCTTTTTCGAGATGCTCGCCGACACCCATGGCTCCAGGGCCATCGGCGTGATCCTATCGGGATCCGGCAGCGATGGCATGAAGGGTGTGCAAGCGATCAAGGCCGCCGGCGGCATCACGTTTGCGCAAGACGGGACCGCCCAGCACTGGAGCATGCCGCAAAGCGCCGTCAGCACCGGCTGTGTCGATTTTGTCCTGGCGCCGGATGGGATTGCGTCCGAACTGGCCAGGCTCGCCGCAATACCGGAGGTGGCCTTCAGCAGCGCACCGGTCGAGCCACGTGAGACCCTGGAAGCGGTGCTCGGCGCCCTGCGCCAGCGCTTCAATATTGACTTCTCCGAGTACAAGCAAAGCACCCTGTACCGGCGCATTCGCCGCCGCATGGCTTTGCGCCGGATGCAAAGCCTCGCGGACTACCGGCAGGCATTACGCGACGACCCGAGCGAGGGCGAGGCGCTTTGCCAGGATATCCTGATCAATGTCACGAGCTTCTTTCGCGACCCGGAGAGTTTTGCTGCGCTGAGAAACGTAGCCTTTCTGGCGCTGGTGACCAACTCGGACAGCGAGGACCCGCTGCGTATCTGGGTCGTCGGCTGTTCATCGGGCGAGGAGGCCTACTCGATTGCGATCGCACTGCTCGAATTCATGGAGGAAAGGGACATTCATCGGCCGGTACGGATCTTTGGCACCGATATCAATCAGCAGATGATCGCCCGGGCGCGCCAGGCCTGGTACCCGAAGAGCAGTGTCGAATCCCTGTCGCGCGCGCGCCGCGAGCGCTACTTTGCGGCGGTGGAGGGCGGATACTGCGTGCACAAGGCGGTCCGCGCGCTGTGCACATTCGCCCCGCACAATGCAGTCACGGATCCTCCCTTCTCCAAAATGGATCTGGTGAGCTGCCGGAATCTTCTCATTTACTTCCAAGGAGCGCTGCAGCGCAAACTCCTGCCGCTTCTGCACTTCGCCCTGAAGCCGCACGGCTTCCTGTTCCTGGGCGCCTCAGAGTCCATCAGCAGCTACCGGGACCTGTTTGATCCCGAGGATCAGCACCACAAGATCTACCGCGCGCGCCATTCCATTCGTCATCCGACTGATGTCCTGTCACGTTCCTTCGTGTCAGCGCCAGCATCGATAAGTGCGCAAAAGTCGCTCGTGCCGCGCGCTGGTGCCTTTGACACCCAGCGCATCGCCGATCTGGTGGCACTCAAAACCTATGTGCCGCCGGCAGTGCTTGTGGATGATGAGGGAGACATTCTGCATTTTCGCGGGGACGTCGCTCCGTACCTGTCGCAGTCGGATGGCCGTCCGAGTCACAGCGTGTTTAAAGTCGCGCGGGAGGGACTCTTCGCACCGCTGCGCTCGGCCCTGAATGAGGCGGTCGAGCGCGGCGCGAGCGTTCGGGTCAAAGAAGCCGTGGTGAAGAATGGGGAAGGGCTGACTACGGTCTCAGTTCACGTGGTGCCGGTGATATTTCCTGCGCCGCGAGCGCCGGCGTACTGGGTGTTCTTTGAGCCAAGCGCGGAAGCCCTGGCGCAGCAGGTGGTGGTGCAGGCGCGCCGCCTCGAGTCCGAACATGACATTTCACGGCAGATCGCGGTGCTTACGGATGAACTGACGGCTACGCGTGAACATCTCGAGGCGACGATTGAGTCACAGGCGATAACGAACGAGGACCTGCAGACCGCGAATGAGGAAGTTCAGTCCGCGAACGAGGAATTGCAGAGCACAAATGAGGAACTCGAGACCTCCAAGGAAGAAATTGAGTCGAGTAACGAGGAACTCGTAACGGTCAACGACGAGTTGCGGCTACGCAATGAGGAGCTGGATCGAGCGAATGATGATCTCAACAATCTCCTCGGCAGCGTGCAGATGGCGATCGTCATGGTGTGGCAAGACCTGAGGATCCGGCGTTTTACCCCGCTCGCCCAGACCCTGTTCAACATCCTGCCGGCTGACGTGGGCCGATCAATCGCGGATATGCAGTACGTTGTCGAAATCGATCAGTTCCCACTGATACTGACTCAGGTCATCAAAGAAGCGCGTGAAGTGGAGAAACAGGTCAGGAGCCGCGACGGGCGCTATTACCTGCTGCGTGTGCGTCCCTACCGAACTGAAGACGGCATGGTGGATGGGGCGGTCGTCATCCTCATTGATATTGATGCTTTGGCGCAGACGCAGGAGAGCCTGCGCAGGCGCGTCGCGGAACTTGCCGCCGTCGATCGCCACAGAAATGAATTCCTTGCCATCCTGGCCCATGAGCTGCGCAATCCGCTGGCGCCATTGCGCAATGCAGCGCACATACTCAACCGTGCGGCGGCCGACACTGCGGTGGTCGCGAAGGCCCGCGACATGATCGACCGACAGGTGCGCCACATGTCGCGCCTGGTGAGCGACCTGCTGGATGCCGCCCGCGCCGAGAATAGACAGATTCGGTTGCAATGTGCTTCGCTGGACTTGCGCCTCGCGATCGAGCACGTGGTCGAAACGCTGCGTCCGGTCATCGAAGCGAAGCATCAGACCTTGGAGATGAAGTTGCCGGCCGCCCCGGTATGGGTGGGCGCGGATTCGATCCGGCTGGAGCAGATCTTTACGAACCTGGTGAACAACGCGAATAAATTCACGCCCACGCGCGGAACGATTGAAATTCGACTCGAGGTGGCGGACATCGCGGGCGCGTCAGTCGCCATCACCCAGGTCATTGATAGCGGCGTAGGACTCGACCCGGAATCCATACCGGGCCTGTTCGATCTTTTCACCCAGGCGGACCGCTCGCTGGCGCACGCGCAGGGTGGCCTCGGAATCGGCCTCAGCCTCGTCAGGACGCTTGTCGAACTGCACGGTGGTCAGGTGAGCGCGCACAGCGAGGGGTGCGGCCGGGGCAGTGTATTCGAGGTTCGCCTGCCGGTTCATGATCCGGCGCTCGAGGTGGCGGCGCCGGCAGCGAAATCGGACGGCGAAGGGCGCCACCTCGACGGGCGATCGCGCCGGGTGTTGATCGTAGAGGACAGTGCGGATATACGCGACAGCACTCATGACGTTCTGGCGCTGTCGGGATTCGAAGTCTCCGTCGCAGCCTCAGGCAAGGAGGCGCTGGAGAGCGCACCTGGGTTCGCTCCCGATGCCATTCTGCTTGATGTGGGTTTGCCCGATCTGACGGGCTATGAGGTTGCGCGCCGCTTGCGCGAGAACCCGCAGTTCGCGACGACCACCCTGATTGCCATGACGGGATATGATACCGCGCAGGCCCGCGCCCAGTCGGCAGCCGCCGGATTCGATCACCATTTCTGCAAGCCCGTTGACCTTGACGAACTGGTGCTGCTGCTGGCCGAGCCGGTCGCACACTTACCCGAGCAGCCTCCTCGGCGCGGCCCATCGGAATCCTCCGACGTACTGCCGTAGTGATTGACTCACTTCCAGTTGCAGGGCAATGGCGTAGCGTGCCTGACCGGATGCTCGCAACCCTCGACCTCCACGGAGAATGCCATGTCTGCTATCGAGACCATCCTCAACGCAGTCGCCCCCCGCGAGAACGAACACGCGCACCGCGAAGCGCGCGCCAAGGCCAAGGCGGTCGCTCGCGAAGGAGACTGGCTGGCCATCATTCTGCAACATCATGAAGCGATCGAAGCCGCCTTCGTGGCTGCCAAGTCCGCGGCGACGGCCGAGGCGCAGAAGAGCGCCCACAAGCGCCTGGGCGTCCTGCTCACTGGACATTCAAACGCCGAAGAATCGGTGATCTACCCGGCGATGGCGCGCGCAAACAGCCAGGAACATGCCACGAAGGCCTATTCCGAGCAGGCCACGGCGAAAACCGAAATGGCCTTGCTTGAATCGCTTGTGCCCATGAGCCGGGAATACCTGGAAAGGCTGGAGCACATTCGGGATGCGGTCGCTCATCACGTGTACGAGGAAGAAAATCAGTGGTTCCTGGACCTGAAGGCGAACGTCTCAGAACCGGAACAGGCCACCCTGGGTCGACGCTACCAGGAGGAGTTTGACCGCTATGTGGGCCGTGAACCGCACGCTGACCCGTATGAACCAGCAGACCCCGTGGAAGGCGTGACGAGGCAGCATCGGGTCGCGGATTCCTTTGCGCGTCCCGCAGTCCCGCGTGACTGAGAGGTGCAAAGGTGGCGAAAGAGCGCCGAGCACACGCCTGACGGCGCGGAGCCCTCGTGCGCAGGTTGTCGCCACCGGATCCAGTCTATAAGGTGGATCAGGTTCTCCACGAATTGGATTGAAAATGCATTGGTGGCAAAGCGGTGTCGTCTACCAGATCTATCCGCGCTCGTTTCAGGACTCCAATGGCGATGGGGTCGGGGATCTGCCGGGCATCATCGCGCGCCTGGACTACCTGGTTGAACTGGGCGTCACGGCGGTATGGATTTCGCCGATCTATCCCTCGCCGATGGCCGATTTCGGTTATGACGTGGCGGATTACTGCAATATCGATCCGGTCTTCGGAACGCTCGCGGATTTCGATCAGCTGGTGGCGGAACTGCACCGTCGCGACCTGAAGCTGATTCTCGATTTCGTTCCCAATCACACCTCCATCGAGCACGAATGGTTCAATGCGAGCCGCTCCTCGCGCCGCGATCCGAAGCGGGATTGGTACATCTGGCGCGATCCGGCGCCCAACGGCGGCCCGCCCACCAACTGGCTCAGTGAATTCGGTGGGCCAGCCTGGTCATGGGATACGGCGACGGAACAGTATTACTATCACGCGTTTCTCGCGGATCAGCCGGATCTCAACTGGCGCAATCCGCAGGTTCAGGCAGCAATGTTCGACGTCATGCGCTTCTGGTTGGCGCGCGGCGTGGACGGGTTTCGGGTCGATGCCATCCACATGCTCTTCGAGAGCGAGCAGCTCATCGACAATCCGCCGAATCCGGCGTGGACCCGGCAAAAATCACCGGCCCGCCGGCTGCTGCGCCGCTACAGCGCGGATCAACCCGAGACGCATGCCATGATCGGGAAAATGCGCCGGGTCGCGGATGAATTCGCCGACCGCGTGCTGATTGGCGAAGCCAATCTGCCCTACGATCGGCTGATGCTGTACTACGGGGAGTCGCTGGGCGGCTTCCATCTGCCATTCAACTTCCAGCTGCTGCGCACGCCCTGGCAGGCACTCCCCATCGGGGCGCTCATCAGGCAGTACGAGGCAGCGCTGCCGACCGGAGGCTGGCCGAACTGGGTGCTGGGCAATCATGACCTCTCGCGCCTGCTCAATCGCGTCGGAAGTGCTGCGCAGGCGCGGGTTGCGGCCATGCTGCTGCTGACCTTGCGCGGCACGCCGACCATCTATTACGGCGAAGAACTGGGCATGCGCGACGTCAAGATCCCGCCCGGCTCCGTGCGTGATCCGTGGGAGCGGAACGTCCCGGGGCTGGGCCTGGGACGCGACCCATGCCGTACGCCGATGTGCTGGACTTCGCAGCCCGGAGCGGGCTTCACGAGCGGCGTGCCCTGGTTGCCGCTCGGCGAGGAGTTTGCGCAAGTCAATGTGGCCGATGAGCACAACGACCGCGCTTCATTCCTCGCCTTGTACTGCGCCTTGCTCACGCTGCGGCGCGCTGAACCGGCCTTGAATGTGGGGTCCTATCGGGAAATTTCGGTTGATCCGCAATTGCTGGTCTACGAACGGGCAGCAGGCACACGCCGCCTGCTCGTCGCGCTAAATTTCAGCGACACGCCGTGCCCATGGCCGCCGCGGGAGGGTGCGTTTCGAGTCCTGCTTTCCACCCGCGATGCCAATCCCGCACGCGCCGCGATGACGGCGTTGGCTGCCCACGAAGGGATCGTGGCCGAACTGTAATCGCCGCGCACTTCGGCACGCAGGAATTGAGCACCCCTTTTCCAACCTACCGTCCGACAGACCTCCATCGCCGTGGCAAAGCAGTATCGGCCTCTCATCGCAGGAGACATGAGATGAATGCAGTGGGTTCACCGCAGGTGGGCGATTGGTACCAGAACCGCGAGCTCGGCGAACGGTTTCAGGTGGTCAGTGTCGACTCGAATTCCGGCACAGTGCAGATCCAGTCCTTCGATGGCGCCCTGGACAGCATGGAGCCGGAGGAATGGGACGAGATGCCGCTGCTGACGGCGGCACCTCCGGAGGATTGGACCGGGCCGCTGGATGATGTCGAGCCGGATGACGTCACCGAGGATGATTCACCCTCGGATCTGGCGTAGCGCGTCACCTGGCGCGAGCGGGCGCCTCGCAGCTGAAATTCTGCGCCTCATCGGTGCTGCCTTTGCCCGTATACGCGGCCTGCTGCGGATAGGGGCACAGCGGGCGCGTGCGCGCAGTGGCGGCCGGCGGATTGCTGGCGATGAGCCGCTGCGGCGCATGGCCGCTGGCGACCCAGCCGTCGATGGCGCCAATGGTATCGATGACGGAAGGGCCGTCGCCGCCGCCGCAATGACCCATGCCGGGTACCAGGAACAGCCGTGTATTGGCCAGCTCCTTGGCATTCGCGTGTTGCGTGAGCGCCGTATAGAAGTTCACGGTGCTGCGCGTCGGGATCAGACCGTCCGCCATGCCATGTGACAGCAGGAGCTTGCGGCCGGCGGCGAGAAAGGGCTCGACGCCGGTGGGCGGCACATCGAGGTCGGCATGACCGGCCCGCATCGAACGCTCGACATCATGGTCATAGTCGAAATTGCGGAAATCCCATTTGGGATCCTGGAACACGAGCGCGCGAAAGAATGTCGTCGCGACGGGGAACGGCTCGGGGCCCATGGTGAGGAGGGGCAGCATGCCCTCGCTGCCAGGCTCGAAGCCCGGATAGATCAGCTCACCGGTGCGCGGGTTGTGCACCCCGGCGTAGATGGCGCGCAGCGCGGCGACCTGCGGTGCGGTGAGACAGTCGGGGCCATCGGCGGCCTTGCACTGCAGGACCTGCGGATCAAAATCGCAGCCCAGGCGCGACACGATGCCATCGGTCACGCCATCGCGCGCATCGCAGGCCTGCAGCACGGCCTTGTGCACCAGCGCGAATTTCTGCGGCGAGATGTGGCTGGCCGGATCCTTCAGCGTCGCAACGCCGGTCCACAGCGATGCGACCATCAGCCCCACCATCGGGTTCGCGGGCGCCATCGCGGAGATGCCGTCATAGTCCTTGGGATAACGATAGGCCTCCATCAGGCCCTGACGACCGCCGGTGGAGCAACTGACGAACAGCGACCGGCTGGCGGGCTTGTCGTAGAACGCCTTGACCAGCGCCTGCGCCGCGACAGTGGTTTCGTGCACGGCGCGATAGCCGAAATCGATCAGCTTCTCGGGATGCCCGGCCGCGAAATTGCCATCCAGCGGACTGCCCTGGTGGCCATCATCGGTGGCCATCGTGGCGTAGCCCCTGGCCAGTGGCTCGGCCATGGAAGAGAGCACGACGGAGCCGGCCCACACGCCATTGCCGGTCCCAACGAACTTGCCGTTCCATCCGGAAGCCGGCAGCCACACTTCGAAGCGGATGTCCGAATCGGCACTGGGACGCAGCGTACCGGCGATGCGGCAGAAAGCCGGCAGGTGACTGTAGTCAGTGGCCGGCGCACCCGGCCCACCGCCGCCCGCCGCGGCCGGCTTGAAGGCGCCCGCCGCAATCTCCTCGGCACTGCTGATGGTGGCATGCGGTAGCTTGAGATCGGCCAGTTGCGTGCACGGCGCGGCGGCTGCAGCTTGCGAACCAAATGCCGTCAGCACAGCGGCGCCTGCCAGCCAGGCCGGAATGGAATTGCTCAACATGGACTCACCCCCTCATCAGCTGCGTCGATGATACGGCTAAGTCTGAGGTGTTGCGAGACCGGTGCCGCCGCTGCGTGTGAATTCGTATCGCAGCAGCCAGCGGCGGGTGCCGGGCACGGCAGCGGGCGGGAAGGTCGATTGCGTGGCCCCTTGCAGGGCCAGGCGGGCGAAGTATGAACTGGGCCCGGTGTTCTTCAGGTGCGCATCGACGACGGCGCCCGAGCGATCCACCGCGACCAGCACCGTAATCCTGATGTGCCCGCGAATGGTCTTCAGCGCGCTGCGCGCAATGTCGGGCGTGTGTACGTGAACGGCGGCGGGCGTCGCCACGGGCGCTGTCGGAATCGGCGCAGCGATCTGCGGCGCGGCGGCAGGTGGCGGTACCGTGCCAGAAGCTGCCGGCGGCGCATTCGCGTGAGTGTGAAACAGGCGCAGATCCACCCACCCAGCGGCTGCCAATAGGAGGACCCCGAGCGCAACGATGGCGGGCGTCCGCCGGCCCCGCGTGGCGGGTTCAGGTGGCGGCACGGGTGGCGGCGATGGTTCGGGCGCGCGTCCGAAGAACTGGGCTTGCAGATCCGCGGCCGAGGGACGCGCGGCGGCGGTGTAACTCAGGCAACGCTGCACCGTGTCCACGAATGCCGCGGGAACGGTGTCCGGCAGCCAGGCGGCGCTCGCTTGCGCATTCTGCCCAGGAAGCCGTTGCGTCAGCGCTTCGATGAGCGTAACTCCAAGACCCCAGATGTCGTCGGCCGACCCGAAACTCGCGAAGCTCGCTTCGGGGGGATCGTAAAAGGAAGGGCCGGCGCCGCCCACCCGCGGCGCGCCGCTGGGACGGATCCCGTCACTGGCGAGTTTCAGCTGATCGTTGACGACGAGAACATTCGCGGGCTTCAGATGTCCGAGGATCAGACCCTGACGATGCAGGAAGGTCAGCGCGTCCAGGGTGGGGGCGAGCATTTCGCGCGCTTCATCGGCAGTGAGCGCGCGCTGACTGAGCACATCACTCAAGGTCTGTTCGCCATATTCCATGACGACGAATAAAAACCGGCGCCCTGCGAGTTGGCACAGACCCGCATCGAAAAGCTGGACCAGGTGCGGATGGGATAACCCGGTGGCGGATCGCCAGTGCGCGAGCTGCGCCAAAGTTATCCGCTCGATCGGAGTGATCTTCAGCGCGGCACTGGCAACAGGCTGTCCCTTGCGTTCAGTCAGGAATACCGCGCTGTATTCGGAGCCTTGCACCAGGCGCTGCAGGGGATACATCCCGTTGATGACAGCGCTCTGCCACCCGGACCAGATCGGGGCCACAGCCGGAGCTGAATCTTGGGCTGTCATGCATGCGAGCCTACGACGGGTGATGGGTCGGCGCGAAATGTCCGCCCCTGGCGACAGCTTTGGATAATCACCCTATCCCCCTAGATAAGGAACCGTCCAGCCCCGATAGACGTCAATTAGTTGTACAGCGAGAAGTCTCGATAATGGCTTGCTTCGCTTAAGCTTTTTGTGATTGTCATGCGATATTTCACACCATTTCTGGCGTTTTCTGCACTCGGCTTTTCCATACAGGCCGGCGCCGCCGACGCAGCGGTCAAAGATCCGCCCGCGAAAGACGCTACGGTCAAGACCGAGTATGTCCACAAGGGTCAGCAGGACTGGGGCATGCTCAAGGAATATTGCAGCAAATGCCATAACACCAGCGACTGGGCCGGCGGCGTTGCCTTCGACACCATGCAACCGGCGCAGGTGCCGTCCAACGCGGACGTGTGGGAGGCGGCCGTACGCAAGCTCAGCGGTGGGCTGATGCCGCCGCCGGGCAATCCGCATCCGCCGCAGAAGCAGGTCGAGGATTTCGTGGGGTGGTTACAGGGGTACCTGGACGCCGCGCACGGAGCAGGGGATGAGCCGCTCGCGGGCAATGTTTCCGTCCAGCGCCTGAACCGCACGCAGTACGGCGCCGAAATCCAGGGCTTGCTCGGCGTCACCGTCAACGTGGACGATCTGCTGCCCCCGGAAACCGAGGTCGGCGGCTTTGACAACATCGCCGCGGCCTTGAGTGTCTCACCGACCTTCCTGAGCCAGTACGTGCGCGCCGCACGCGTCGTCGCGCACCTGGCCGTCGGTGAACCGTCACCGCGCACGGCCACGACCTTGTTCCCGGCACCGCGCACCAACCAGGACGAGTACCAACCCGGCATGCCGCTCGGCAGTCGCGGCGGCGAGGCGTTCACGTACAATTTTCCGGTAGATGGGGACTATCACTTCACCATCAAAGACCTCGACGTCGGGTTGTATACCTGGTCGACGGAAAGCCGCAACACTCTGGTGCTGCTCGTGGATGGCAAGGAAGTGTTCCGCGGCGACCTGGGTGGTTTGAAGGATCTGGAAACCGCCGACCGCGAAGGTGCGGCGGGTGCCGCCAAGCTGATGGCGCGCTTTGCGAACATCCCGGTGCACGTCAAAGCGGGGCAACGCAAGGTAGTCGTCACTTTCGTGCAGCGCTCGGAAGCCGAGTCGCCCTACGATGTCGGCTCCGGCGGCTTCACCGCACACCTGCGCACCGCGCGCCTGCTCGGTGGCGTGGAGGTATCCGGTCCGTACGGCGCGACGCAGCTGTCCGACACCCCGAGCCGCAAGAAGATCTTCATCTGCCAGCCGCAGTCGGCCGATCAGGAGCGGCCCTGTGCGCAGCAGATCACCGAACACTTGGCGCAGCTCGCCTTCCGCCGGCCGGTCACGCCGGCCGACCTCGATCGGCTGATGCCCTTCTACGAAGCGGGCTACAAGCTCGGCGGCTTCAATCGCGGCATCGAGCAGGTGGTGGCCGCCGTGCTGGTCAGCCCGGCGTTCCTGTACCGCGCCATTACGCCATCGCTGGATGCCGCGAATGGCAAGCTGCACGCCCTGAGCAACCTGGAGCTCGCCTCGCGCCTGTCGTTCTTCCTGTGGGACCAGGGGCCGGATGAGGAACTGCTGCGCGTGGCCATGGCGGGCCAGCTCACGCAGCCGAAAGTGCTCGACGCCCAGGCGCAACGCCTGCTGGCCGATCCGCGCGCCGCCTCGCTGGTGAATGACTTCGCCTTCCACTGGCTCGACCTCGACAAGATCGACTCGGTGGTGCCGGACCCGACAGTGTTTCCGGACTACAGCACGCAGCTGCGCGATGAATTCATGAAGGAGGCGAATCTGTTCATCTCGAGCATTTTCCTCGGCAATCAGAATGTGATGGGCCTGCTTGATGCGAACTACACCTTCCTCAATGACCGACTCGCCCGGCACTACGGCATCGACTCGGTCTACGGCAGCCAGTTCCGGCGCGTCGATCTGAAGGACCATCCGGAACGCTGGGGCCTGCTCGGCAAGGCCGCGATGCTGATGGAAACCTCGTACGCGGACCGGACCTCGCCGGTGCGGCGCGGTGCGTGGATCCTGGACAAGCTGATGGGCACGCCGCCCGCGCAGCCGCCGCCGGGCATCAACATGAATCTGGACCAGCCGCCGGGATCGAAGCCGACGACGGTACGCGCCCGCCTGGCCCTGCATCGGCAGAACCCGAGCTGCGGCCAGTGTCACGGCGTGATCGACCCCTACGGCCTGGCGCTCGAGAACTTCGACGCCACCGGTTCGTGGCGCACCTTCGATCACGTGGCCAACGAGTCGATCGATCCGGCCTCATCGCTCCCGGATGGCAGGAAACTCACCGGTGAGGAGGATCTGCGCAAGCTGCTGGTGAGCCAGCCGGACCGCTTCGTGACGGCCCTGACGGAGAAGCTGATGATGTACGGCCTGGGCCGCAAGCTCGACTACTACGACATGCCGCAGGTGCGCGCCATCGTCCACGCGGCCAAATCGCAGGACGATCGCTTCTTCGCGATCGTCCGCGGCATCGTCAACAGCGATGACTTCCGCCTGCAGGCCGAGCCGAAGGCAACGGATGCGCCCAGCCTGAAGCTTGCCGCCAATACGGGGAGCCACTGATGTTCCTGACCAAGAAACACCTCTCGCGCCGCACGGCCCTCAAGGGCCTGGGGGTATGCCTGGCGTTACCGCTGCTGGATGCGATGATCCCCGCCGCGACCGCGCTGGCGCAGACCGCCGCGGCGCCGAAAATGCGCGCGGGGTTCTTCTACTGGCCGCACGGCGCGATCATGGACAACACGCCGTATGGGGCGAAGATGGATCACTGGATGCCGAGCGGCACGGGTGCGGATTTCAAGTTGAGTCCGATCCTCGCCTCGCTGGAAAAGTACAAGCGCTACGTGACCTCCTTCAGCAACCTGGAGGATAAGGCGAGCTTTGATTCGGTGCACGTGCTGGTGCCGGCGGCGTGGCTGAGCGGGGTGCAGCCGAATATCTCCTCGGTTACGCCTGACATGGCCATCACGCTCGATCAGGCCGTCGCGAAGCAGATCGGCCAGGAGACCGCGATACCCTCGCTGGAGATGGCCTCGGAGACCACGGTGCAGGTGGCGGCCTGCGGCGGCGCCGTCGGTGGCTGTTACTACAGCTCGACGCTCTCGTTCCGCGACCCGCATACGCCGCTGCCGATGGAGTACAACCCGCGCAAGATCTTCACGCAGCTCTTCGGTGAGGGTGACACGGCGCAGGAGCGCAAGCAGATTGCAACGGAGACCTCGAGTCTGCTCGATCTGATTTCGGACAGCACCACTTCGCTGCAACGCCAGCTGGGTGCGGCGGACCGCAACGTACTGGCGAACTATCTGGATACGGTGCGCGAAATCGAGCGGCGCATCCAGCAGGCCGAGACCCACAAGCTGACGAACGTGACGCTGCCGGAAGCGCCGGAAGGTGTCCAGGACGGTTTCGACAAGCAGGTGGAACTGATGTTCGATCTGCTCGCGCTGGCGTATCAGGCCGATGTGACGCGCGTGGCCAGTTACTTCATGGTGTCGGAAGGCACGAACCGCACCTATAACTTCATCGGCGTGCCGGATGCCTTCCACCCGCTGTCGCATCACGCGAACGACATGGGACGCATCCAGCGGCTGGTGAAGATCCAGACCTGGCACGCGGAGCGCTTCGCACAGTTCCTCAGCAAGCTCGCGGCCACGCAGGATGGCGATGGCTCGCTGCTGGATCACTCGATCTTCCTGTACGGCTCGAACATGAGCAACAGCGACAAGCACAACAGCTACCCGCTGCCGAACATCCTGGTCGGCGGTGCCTGCGGCAAGGTCAAGGGCAGCCAGCACATCGACCTGCCGCCACATACGCCGTTGTCGAACGTGCTGCTGACCGTGCTGAACATCGTCGGCGCCGATGACAAGAAGTTCGGCGCCAGTACCGGCACCATCGCGGTTTAGAACCGACAAGGCAGGCACCATGGAGCGCAGGATCATTCTTCAAGGTGCCCTCACCGGGCTCGTCGGTCTGTCGCTCGCACCGCTCGCCCGGGCCCTCGCAGCGGACGCACCGACGCTGACCCCTCTCAACGACAAGCTCGCCGTCGTGCGCGCGGGCCAGGACAACGTGGTGGCCCTGTCGGGCGACGATGGCCTGCTGCTCGTCGACAGCGGCAGTCCCGGCGCCACGGATGCGCTGCTGGCGCAGTTGCGGAAGCTCCCGGGCGGCGGCCATGTCCATACCCTCATCAATACGCATTACCACGCCGATCAGACCGGCGGGAACGCGCAGCTGGGCAAGTCGGGCGCCACCATCATCGCGCACGCGAAGACGAAGCAATGGCTGCAGACGGAGCATTACGATCCGTCGACCGAAAGCTACGTCAAGGCGCAGCCGCCGGCGGCGTGGCCGACGCAGGTCTTCTACGCAACGGGCACGCTGAACGCCGGCGGTGAGCACATCGATTACGGCCACCTCGTAGCGGCGCATACGGAAGGGGACTGCTACGTGTACTTTCGCGATTCGAACGTGCTCGCGGTGGGACATGTGGCCGCGCCGGTGGCCGATCCGGAACTGGACTGGTTTGCGGGTGGCTGGCTGGGGGGGCGCCTTGATGCGCTCACTCTGCTGCATAAGCTCGCCGACGACAGGACGCAGATCGTGCCGGCCTACGGCCCCGTCATCAATCGCGGCGAGCTGGCGGCGGAGCTTGACCTGCTGCAGACGGTCTATACGCGCATGACCGATGATCTGCGCAAGGGCTTCAGCGCCCAGGACATGCTGGATGCGGGTGTGCTGAACGGACTGGCGCGGACCTGGACCGATCCGAAGAAATTCGTGTACGACGCCTTCAAGGGTCTATGGGGCTACCAGGACTCGGTCGCCCCGAACATCGTATGAGGTGCATCATGGCACGGTGGCTCATCGCAGCAGCAGGCGCCCTGGCCGTGGCAGGCATTGCCCACGCAGACAGCGGGCTGGCCGATCTGGTCCAGGCCGGCGATGACACCGCGGCGCTGAAACTGATCGACTCGGGCGCGGATGTGAACGTCAAGCAGGGTGATGGTGCCACCGCACTGGACTGGGCCACCTACCGGCTCGACACGCGCCTGGTGAAGGATCTGCTCAAGCACCATGCCGACCCCAACGCCATGAACAGTTTCGGCTCGGCCCCGCTGATCGAGGCGATCAAGGCCAACAATGTCGAGCTGGTCGAAATGCTGCTCGATGCAGGTGCCCATGCGGATGCACCGAATGCGGATGGCCAGACGGCGCTGATGCTGGCCGCGCGCATCGGCGCGTTGCCGATCGCGAAGCTGCTGCTGGCGCATGGCGCGGACGTCAACGCACGCGAACAGTGGCAGGGCCAAACCGCGGTGATGTGGGCGGCGGCGCAGAATTACCCGCAGATGACGCAGCTGCTCGTTGATCACGGCGCGAAGGTGAATATCCGCGCCGCCTACTATGACTGGCTGGACAATGCCACGCAGATCACCTCGGAGCCGCGCGCCCAGTACCGGCCCGAAGGCGGCCTGACGCCCCTGCTCTATGCGATCCGCGGCGGCTGTCAGGCGTGCGTGGAGACCATGCTCAAGGCCGGTGCGAACGTGAACACGCCGACGCCCGAGGGCGTGACGCCACTGATGACGGCCATCGACAACCTGCACTACGGGATCGCGAAGTACCTGCTGCAGCAGGGCGCGAATCCGCGCACCTGGGACTGGTACGGGCGCACGCCACTGTGGGTGGCCGTCGACATGCACAGCTACATCCAGCGTGCGGGTCGCGGTGGCTATGGCCTGCAGACCCAGCCCAATGGGCACGGCCCGGCGCATGAAGACAATACGACCGCGGTGGACATCGTGAACATGCTCCTGGCCAAGGGCGTCGATCCGAACGTGCAGCTGAATCTGCACCGCCCGAGCCACGGTGCAAACAACGGCCGCTTCACCGATGACCTGGTGAGGACCGGCTGCACGCCGCTGCTGCGGGCGGCGATGTCACACGACAATGAACTCGTCACCGTGCTGCTGCAGCACGGCGC
>DATAVA010000042.1:0-50092 GCA_036267975.1 Steroidobacteraceae bacterium
CGGTAGTCAGGACAATGACCGCAAGGCCGGTCCCCAGTCCCCAATTTACGGCCATGACATGCAATATGTCCTGCAGCAAGCCGATCCAGTCCTGCCAAAGATGCATCGTTCTTCACTCCCTGTGCGGTCGCACCTACGGTATCAGGAGTACCAGCCAGATCCATCGGTCCCGTGAAGTCCATGGCTCTGGGTTGGGCGGCGGACCACGCAGCATGAAAGGCGCCCAGCGGCCCAACCTGAGTCTGTCTGCTGATGCGCCAGGCCGGAGCGCCACCGGCTGGGCATGCCATCGCGTCCACCGAATCAAGCACACTGTTGAACTGTGCCGTCAGCGCGGCGCGATCTTTGCGCGCCTGCGCCAGCTGTTCCGGCGTGACGCGCGCCATTGTCGAGAAACCCATGCAGATAAGGACCGAATTCAGTGGCGCGTGACGGATAGCTCTTGACGTGAGCCTGCACAATCTCGGCACCGGCAATCGTCTGCCAGGTTCCGAGCAGTGGTTTCAGATCCGGCATGCGAACGTCCACGATCTTGGCGCCCAGTCCTGACAATACCTTCAGCGCCTCCTCGATGGCCCGACCGTTGCCCTCGTCCACGCCCTCGAGCGCGTACTTGCGATCAATGCCAATGCGCATATCACGAGCGCCCCGTCCGATCTCAGCGAATACATTCGGTGGAGGCAGTTTCAGTGATGTCGGATCATTTGGATCGTGTCCGGCGATCGCATCGAACATGATGGCCACATCCGCCACCGATCGGCCCATGGGACCCACATGGTCCAATGACTGCGCGAAGGTCAACACGCCGAAACGGCTGACGCGCCCATACGTCGGCTTCAGTCCAACGATGCCATCCGCCGAAGACGGAAACCGAATGGAGCCGCCGGTATCGGTGCCCAGCGAGGCAAAACACAGGCCGGCGGCCGTCGCAACACCTGACCCGCTCGAGGACAGCCCGGGCCAATAGTCGATGTTCCATGGATTGCGCGGCACATCGAAGGTCGGGCTATACCCGGCAGTCGCCCCTTCCGTGAGATTGAGTTTGCCGAGCACTACCGCACCCGCGGATCGCAGTCGCGCGATCGCTGTGGTGTCGAAAGTCGGCACAAAGGTTCTGTAAATGGCGGAACCACCCATCGTTCGGACACCCTTCGTATAGAAGAGGTCCTTCACGGCGATCGGCATACCGTGCAGCGGGCCGCGATATTCGCCGCGGTGGATCGCCTCGCTGGCAGCCTGGGCATCGGCGAGTGCCTGGTCGTGCATGACGGTCGCATAGCTCCTCAGGATCGGGTCGAGCTTCGCAATGCGATCGAGCATCTGATGAGTCAGGTCTACGGGAGATACTTCCCGGGCCGCGATGAGGTGGCCCGTCTCCTGCAAACTCTCGTAGTACAGGTTCTCGGTGCCCGGATGCTGAATTGCAGCCGCGGCGTTGCCGCCAGCAAAAGGACACAGTACCGCCGCGCCCGCCAAAACCACCGTTTCGCGCCGCGATAGTGTGTTCTCACGCTTTGAGGTGTCGTTCGTTGGCGCTCAGGTATCGGGCGGTCAGCCGCTCCTACGGGTGACCCTCGCGCAGCACGGGCGCCGGCGCCGCGGATAGTCCAGCCTGCTGCTTGGCGTAGGCATCGCGGGCTACCGAAATCAGGTTCGAACGGATCTGCTCGACCTGCGATGAAGTCAGAAGATCATCCCAGCTCGGCATGCCGAGCTTTTCGAGCAAACCGCCGCGCACCACCGATTCGAACGCGGCCGGATCGCGGATGAATCCGGAGCGGCGCAGATCAGGCACCGGTGCGCGCTCGGCATTGCCATGGCATCCGGCGCAGTTGCGGGCGAACAGCTCCCCGCCGGTGGTGATGTCCGTGGGCGTGCCGACCCGGGCTGGTGGCTCGGGAATCGGCGCAACTGGTCCCAGCTTCGGCGGGATCGGCGTGACGCCGCCATCGAGACGGAACGCGAGTATCCGGTTGTCGTTGCCGCGCACTGCAGCCACATTGCCTGGCATCCAGATATTCCAGCCGCCCCCGCCACTGCCGGCGAGGATGGCGACGTACTGCACGCCCTGCACCGAATAGGTCATCGGCGCGGCGATCAGCGGACTGCCCGTGTCGATCTCCTTGATGACGGCACCGGTCTCATCGTTGAAGACGCGCAGCTTGCCGTCGATGCTGCCCTGGACGACGACGCCCCCCGCTGTCGAGAGCACCCCACCGTGGTCCATGAAACTGGGGTACCTGTGCTCCCAGACGACCTTGCGCGCGATCGGATCCCAGGCCTTGAGCGAGGCGTGCATGTCGAGGCTGGGAACCTTCTTGAGGTAACCCGGTGCCGTCACCGGCCGCAGGGCCGGCGGCAGCGTCTCAGGCGGTGCGAGCAGTTGGGTCGCGAAGGCGATCTGCACCCCCGTGTTCATGCGATCCGGAAGGTATGGAGTGCGGGGCGACGCCAGCAGCGCCTCGCCACTGTGAACGGTCGGGATGTACACCAGCCCCGTCCGCGCCGACAGCGACATCGGATTGAAGTTATGGCCGCCGACCCCCGAGGGGAAGACGATCACGGGCTTGCCCTTCGTGTAGTCGCTATCCGGATTCTCCGCCGGGCGACCGGTCTTCGGATCGAAGTGCGTTACCCAGTTTGCATCGACGAATTTGTCGGCGGACAGAACCTGGCCAGTAGCCCGGTCGAGAACGTAGAAAATGCCGTTCTTCGAGGCCTGCATCAGGACGTCGCGGTCCGCGCCATCGATCCTGAGTGTGGTCAGCATGAGGGGCGGAGTGGCGTCGTAGTCCCAGCGCTCGCCGGGCGTCTCCTGGTAGTGCCAGACGTATTCGCCGCTGTCCGCATTTACCGCGACAATCGAGGCAATGAAGAGATTGTCGCCGCCGGAGGGGCTGCGGTATGCGCTGTTCCACGGTGCGCCATTGCCGGTGCCGAAGAACACCAGGTTCCTCTTCGGGTCGTAGGCAATGCCGTCCCAGGCATTGCCGCCGCCGCCCGTTCGCCAGTCGCGTTTCGGGTCCCAGGTCTTGGCCGCCATTTCCAGAGCCTTGCTCTCATAAGGCTTGGCGGGATCGCCCGGCACGGTATAGAAGCGCCACACGAGCCGCCCGGTCTGCAGGTCATAGGCCGACACGTAACCGCGCGAATCGAACTCGGCGCCGCCATTGCCGATCACGACCACCTTGCCGGCGATCTGCGGCGCACCCGTGATGGAGTAAGCGCGCCCACGGTCGACAAAGGTATCCGCCTGCCAGCGAACCGTGCCGTCCCTGGCATCCAGCGCGTACAGAATGCCTTCGAACGAAGCGACATAGACCTTGCCCTGCCACACCGCGACACCGCGGTTGACGATGTCGCAGCAGCTGCCGCGCGCATTCTTCAGTTTCAGCGGCGGCTCGAACTTCCACAGCAGGCGGCCGCTGGCGGCATCCAGCGCATAAACGCGCCCCGCAACGCCGGAGGTGTACATCACGCCGTCGACGACGATCGGCGTCGCTTCCATGCCGCGATTGGTGGCGGTCTTCAGCTCCCACGCGAAGCCGAGCCGCGCGGCTGTCTGCCGGTTGAGCTGCTCCAGGGGCGAATAGTACGTCTTGCCGGCGTCACGACCCCCGGTCAACCAGGCACCCGGCTCCTTAGCCAGTGCCTGCAAACGCACGAGGTCAACCTGGCCGGCCGGGGCCGCGGTTGGGGCCGAAGCCGTTGCAGATGCTGGCGGGGCATGAACATGACTCCCGCACGCGACGAGCAGCAGCGCAGCGGTGAGGGCCATCGCAATTGAAAGGCGCGCAAACATCGGCGGAACTTAAGCCTGTACTGCAGCCCACGCAAGTAACTTTTGTTCCAGTGCCTCTGCTGCCTCGGGCCGATCAATTCCAGGCAGCGCGTCATTCACGACATAACCGCCCTGCCGCGTCAGCAGCCACGACAGCATGCGATAGGAAGGACGAAAGCGCGCCAGTTCCTGCGCGAGGATGGGCAACCGCTCCCCCGGAATGCGCGTGATGATCTCATCGCGTACGTAAATCCCATAAAAGCCCATCAACCCCCAACGCCCATCACGGCGCTCCACCGGATACAGCAGGCGAGCATGGCTGGAAAGGCAGAACTCCACACCCGCCATTGCGCCGGGGATATCGATCACGCAGGAGAGCGTCGCGAGCGCGCGTTCCGCATTCAGTCGGACCAGAACCGGCCCGAGGCGATGGCGCGCCTTCACGCCGCGACGCGCCATGTCGATGGAGCCCGCCACGAACTGCGCTCCCGTGCCCGATATCCAGCTGATCTCGACGTGCGAGTCGGGCAGGTAGCAGGCCGCCAATTGCTCCCAACGCCCCAGATCACGGCTCTCACGCTCGGTGAGCACCAGCTGCGTGATGGCCGACACATCGGCCGCGGCCAGTACGGTTCGCGTCTGCATGGCGTTCATAGGCGATTTTCTCCCTTTTCATCATTCTACCAGCCGCGTTCCGATCAGCGCCGGGATGAGTGCCAGCTGCCAGCCAATTTGAAGAAATAAGCAGGGATCCCCGTATCTGGAGCTCGAGCGTGTACCGGATCTTGATCAGCTGTCGCCGCTCCAGGTTGAGGAGTCATATGGCGCCCAGCAAATAGCGGCTAAAATAGCGCCAGTTGTCTTTCGGGAAGGCTTTCGATGATTACCCACTCGGGCGGATGTCACTGCGGGCGCGTGCGGTTCGAGGTCGTGGCGCCGGCCGCACTGCAGGTCTGGGATTGCAATTGCTCGATATGCGCGAAGTCCGGCTACCTGCACCTAACCGTGCCGAAGTCACGCTTCAAGTTGCTGCAGGGCTCCGACGTGCTCACGACTTACCAGTTCAACACGGGTACCGCAAAACACCTCTTCTGTTCAGTCTGTGGAATCAAGTCGTTCTACGTGCCACGGTCGCATCCTGACGGATTCAGTGTCAATGCGAGGTGCCTGGATGATGGGACTGTGCAGCAGCTGGTAGTGAGTGCGGCCAATGGGCGTGAATGGGAAAAGATGTACCCGGAAGGTCGTGGACCGCGACTCGATTAGCAAGTCGGCCACCGTCGTCGCCACCATTTCGCGCTTAGAAGGATTTTCGCGTTGACACCGGAACTCAGATGGCTCATCTACACGGCTTTATTTGTCGGTTCACTTTGGATTCCGTATGTGATCGGGGTGAATACGACGGACTTTCCGGGAAAATCGCAGCAGTTCCTGCGGCCACCGGACCATACCCAGATGCAGCTATGGGTGCATCGCAGTTTTCGTGCCCACCAGAATGTACTCGAGCAGTTCGTGCCATTCGCCGCCATCGTGCTCGTTGCTGCCGTTTCACACGTATCAACGAAAGTTACGGTCGCATGCTCCATCGCCTTTTTCTGGCTGCGCGTCGCGCATGCCATTGGCATGATTTCCGGCCTCGCGCGCTTTCCATTGCGCCCGATGATCTATTTTGCCGCGTGGGTCGTCATGCTGATCTTTGCCTGGCAGGTGCTGTCCCGGACGAACTAGAGTCGCTTTGACGGCGCGTCCCAATCAGGATTCGTGCACAGTCCGCACTGCATGGGTCGCTGGCCTATTCGAGTGATCACGCCGGTCGGTGCTGCGGCGCGGCAAACGTCGCGAGACCCGGTGAAGCGGCGTCGAGATGTGCACGCCGGTACCCGCGACGGTTTCTATATATTTTTGTAAGCAACGTCGCGCCTTGGGCGGTTGGTGGCAGGATCCGGCGGCAGCGCGCTGCAGTCGCGGCTCATCCTGCCTAAGAGGCGTCGTATGCAAAAGGCTGTCCAGTTCCCATTCATTGCCGCCCTGGCGTTGGCGGTCGGCATCACCGCCAGCGCCTCCCCCGAAAGCGGCACGGAATCAGCCGGTTCGAGCGTTGCTTACAGCTTGGTCAAATCAATACCACTGGGGGCACCCGACCGCTGGGACTATGTCGTCTACGATGCCCCCTCGCATCGTGTCTATGTGGCCCATGGTGATCGGGTTACCGTCGTCGATGGGCGGGACGGCAGTATTGTTGGGCAGGTCGAGGGACTTGCCGGTGGCACCCACGGTATTGCCATCTCGCACGTGGCCGGACGTGGCTACACAGATGACGGGCAAGCCGGACAGGCGGCCTCGTTCGATCTGAAAACACTGCAGGTCGTCAAGCGGCTCAAGGCTCAGGACGATGCGGACGCCATCACCCTCGACCCCACCAGCGGCCATATATTCGTTGTCAACAGCGAGCCCGGTACGCTGACCGTCATTGATCCGCAAAGTGACGAGGTCGTGGCAATGGTTGATGCCGGCAGCAAACTCGAATATGCGGTTGCTGGTGCCAACGGCAAGGTCTACGCCAACGGCGTCGCGAAGCGACAGATTATTCGCATCGACACCGCAAGCAATCGCGTCGATGCCACTTGGCCCATGCCCGACTGCGCAGCTCCCCATGGACTTGCGATTGATACGTCCCGGCATCGGCTCTTCTCCAGCTGCCAGAACAGTCGGCTCGTGGTCATCAATGCAGATACGGGCGCCGTTCTCGCCACCTTGCCCATAGGCGCCGGCACCGACGCGGCGGCATTTGATTCGAAACACAAGCTGATCTTCAGCTCCAACGGCATCGACGGGACGATCTCGGTCATTCGCGAAATCAATGCCGATACCTTCGTGCCGGCTGGTACCCTCAAAACCCAGTCATCGGCACGAACCATGAGCGTCGATCCTCGCAGCGGACGACTGTACGTGGCTGCCGCCGATGTCGATGCGAAGGCTTTGGCGGCGCTTCAGGGCGCCCGCAGCCCAGTATCGCCGCCGCGCCGGATGCCCCTTGTTGCAGGCTCGCTCAAGCTGCTGTTCTTCGACCCCGTCCACTAATCGCAGGCCCCGGAGATATGCCCATGAACCGCAAGTCGCTCATCCTCGCCGCCCTGGTCCTGCTGCTGCCCTTTGCCGGGCTTGCCCGCGCTCAGGACAGTGGCCCCTACAAGGTGCTGCGGATTCAACTGGTCGGAGGCGATGGCGGATTCGATTATGTGACGGCGGATCCCGATGGCCGCAATCTTTATGTTGCGCGGTCGGGCCCCGCGGGTCACATCGGTGTGTATAACCTGGACACGCTGGCGCAGGTGGGCGACATCCCCGGAGTGAGTTCGCATGGGGGAGCGGTCGACACGGCCACGGGCCACGGATTCGCCACTTCCAATCCGGTCACCATGTTCGATGCGAAGACGTTCGCGATTCTGCAGAAGATCGTCGTGGAGGGGAACCCGGACGGCTATCTGAACGACACCTACAATCACCGCTTCTATGTCCTCAGCCACTCCGCGCCGAACATCACCGTGCTGGACGACAAGGACGGGGCGATACTCGGCACCATCGACATCGGTGGCGCACCCGAACAGGCTGCCGCCGACGGGCATGGTCGGATTTATGTGGACATCGAAGACAAGGCTGCCATCGCCGTGATCGATGCGCGCACCATGAAGATGGTCGGCCGTTACGATGTTTCGAGCAAGGGGTCAGGCTGCGCGGGCCTCGCGCTCGATACGAAGAACCAGATCCTGTTCGCTGCGTGTCGCGAGAAGAACAACATGGTCATACTCTCCGCCAAGGACGGACACATCATTACCGATCTGCCCACCGGCATCGGCTGCGATGGTATGACGTTCAACTCGACGACGATGCAAGCCATGAGTTCGCAGGGCGATGGCACGCTGACGATCGTCAAGGAAGATTCGCCCTCGAGTTTCCGAGTGGAGCAGACGGTCGCGACGCCGGCGCGCGCCAAGACGCTGACGTTGGACCCGAAGACCAACCAGATCTACCTGATCACAGCGGAGTATGGACCGGTTCCGGCCCCATCAGCCCAGGCACCCGTCCTGCCACCGGGTGCGCCGGAATTCATGCGCCGTCCGCGGCCGCCGATGATTCCGCAGTCGTTCCAGATCGTCGTGGTTGGACGATGACTGGCAAATGCGCGCGCTTATTGCGTCAGCACGATCGCCAGCGCCGTCGCCGTGAACGTATTGGTCGTACTGTCGTAGCTACCCGCCACGTTCAGCTGAATGACGCCTACGCTGCCGGCGAGCTCTGATGAGAGTTGGGTGATGAAGCTCGCGAAGGAGCTGAAATTCTCACCCCGGAATCGACCCGCGTGGCCGATGGTGAAATTCAACGATCCGGTCGTGCTCGGGACGATGGTGGGCGGCGTACGAGACAATTGCCGACGCCGAAACTTGTGGCTCAGCGCGAATTCCGCATAGGATCTCCCGAGTAAATTCTTTCCTGAAGATTTCAAGAATGCAGGCGCGCGATCACGCCAGCATGTCGAGGTGGAAGTGACGATGGACCCGGTGCGCGCTGCAATCGAAGTCGCCGAGGATCTTGGTCTGCAGGTAGCGCAAGCCGTGCCGCTGCGCTCCACGAACAATGCGGTGCTGTGGCTCAAGCCAACATCGATCGTTGCAAAAGTCGGAATCGGACGTAACCAGCGCCTGTGCATGGAACTGCAGGTTGCGCAGGAACTGTGCGCGCTGGGCGCACCGGTGGTGTGTCCGGCTCCGGATCTTCCCGCAATGGTGCACTCGGGATGCGGCCTCGATGTCACATTCTGGCAGTACCACCCGCAGGATGCTGCAGGACGGACGGCGCCCGAGCGCGTGGCACCTGCCTTGCGCAGACTGCATCTTGCGCTGGCACGAATCTCACCCGGCCTAAGATCACTGCTGCCAACCTATTTGCGCGAACTCAGCTACGTGCGCGCACTACTCATGGATCGCGCAAGCCTGACCGCGCTGCCGCAGGCCGACCGGGATCTGCTGATCGAAACATTTGAGCGCCTCAGGGTTGAACTTCTCGCGCTTGCCCCTGCAGGTTCACACCTCGTGATCCATGGCGCGCCGCATGCGTACAACGTACTGCTGGTCGCCGATGAACCGCGCTTCATCGACTTCGAGACCGTCTGCACCGGGCCGCCCGAATGGGACATGGCGCATCTGGATCCGCAAGCCGAACGGCACTACGGCCCGGCGCTTCACACCCGGCTGCTATGGGCTTGCCGAGGCATGGCAAGCGTCAAGACGGCAGTCCTGTGCTGGGCTGACGTCAATCGGGGCGACCTGCGCGACCATGCCGAATGGCACCTCGCACACGTCAGAGACAGCGTAGCCCCCCATACCGTTTCGCCGTGCGTCCCCTGAAGGGCCCAGACAGAGGCAAGCAGTGATTGTGGGCGTCTCCGGGGCGTGATAACAATTGACCGTGGGCAGTCAGCCATTACAAAGTCTTGCCGGATCAAAGCCTGGAAGCGGGTGGGCGCGCGGCGTCATGTGGTGGCATACGCTGCTGTGTGCGATCGCCGCGCTCAATATCGTTCTTTGGTCGAGCTCCGCCGTCGCAGTGGGCCACGCACAGACTTTGAGCGACGCGGCGGCCGATGCCGCCAGCCACCTGCAATTGCTGCTGTCCGCCGGGTACGTTTTCGGCTGCGCATTTCGCTGCGTGCTGCCGGTGTATGACATCCCGCGCATCGTTCTGGTTGATTCGCGGCTGTCGAGCGTGATGATTGGCCGAACCGTCGCGACCGTAGCTGAACTGTGCTTCGCGGCGCAGTGGGCCCTGATCCTGCACCGGATGGCGGTTGCGAGCGATAGTCTGCCCGGACAGCTCCTGTCACTGGCCATCATGCCGCTGATCATGCTCGCCGAAGGGTGCTCGTGGTACGCCGTGCTGACCACGGCGCAGCGTCCTCACGCCTTCGAGAACTCGCTCTGGGGGCTTTCGGCAGCGCTCGTCGTTGCCGGCGTGCTGGTCATCGAGCCGCATCGCGTCGCGGCATTGTATGTGCCGATGATAGTCTGGAGCATCGGAGGCGCGGCCTACGTTGCATACATATTCCTGGTCGACGTTCCTGGTTACTGGTCACGCTGGCGTGCCGATCAGGCAAACAGACGTCAATACCTGGGTATCTCCGACGGCCTGATCGATACCTGGCGGCGCCGCACTATCTCCCATCGGTGGGAGACCTGGAAGAGCGAGATGCTTTGGATGTCGCTCTATTTCAGCGTCGGCGTCTGGAGCAGCGTCTCACTGGTGTACGCATCAGTAGTCCTGGGCACCTACTCGAAGTGACATGCAGACGCCGGAGTTCTCACTGCGGGATCCTGACGGATACTACGTTACCATCAGCGCGCTCTCCGCACCGTAGGGCGCAGGATGCCTCCGTGGATTTTGCTCCCACCGCGATGCCGTTCCCGAAGGAGTTGACTCGCGGCTCGCTCCGCCGCCAAGGAAATTCACGCGGCGCCTCTCCGTCCCTGTTAGCTTGAGCGGATGGGCCTCAACGCAACTGTTTACAGCTTCGAGATCAACTTAAGCGATCTGGATCGCAATGTCTGCCAGACGCTCGCGTTCCGGGTGGCCAAGCATCCTTCCGAGACCGATGCGTACCTGATGACCCGCGTTCTGGCCTATTGCCTCGAGTATCGCGAGGGCCTGAATTTCTCAAAGGGGGGCTTGTCCGACCCGGATGCACCCGCGCTTGCTGTGCATGACCTGACCGGCGCGCTGCTGTGCTGGATCGAGGTCGGCCTGCCCGATCCGGCGCGACTGCATCGCGCGAGCAAGGCCTCGCCGCAGGTCGCCGTCTATGCGCACAAGGATGTGAATCTGCTGCTGGCGCGATTGGGCGCTGAAACAATTCATCGCGCCAACGAGATTCAGATCAAAACGTTCGATGAGGGGCTTCTCGCCTCGCTGTGTGCCCGACTGACGCGCCGCATGACTTTCGATTTGGTGATCACCGAAGGACAGCTGTACATCTCGCTCGGCGATGACACGATCAGCGGCAGCGTGGTGCGCCACCGTATTCCACGGTAACTATGGATCGCATGCCGCCGCGTGCGGCTAACATGACGGTCAGCGGGGCCGCAGTGGCGTTTGGGCTATTACCGTGTAGGACATCGCGCCTCGTGCACTGGGCGCTTTCCGCTATTCATCACGCCGTTTGAACTCAGACCGAATGCTGCTGGGGCGTCGAATTGCTGTATTTTTCCGGCCGTGCACAGCTCACAACAACTGTCCAATTGCATAGTCAGGGCGTGAAGCATCTCCCAAAATCGCGTTCTCCTACGTCTATATCGGCGAAAATCGATAGCACCGAGCGCTCGGCCGCGTTAAGAATCGGTCCCTATGACGTTCCGAACCACGGCTGCGATCGACATTTCAGCGCCAGCGGCGGCCGAATCGGCGCAGATGGCGGCCGAGGCGGGACTCCTTTATGTCTCATGCGACGAGCCTGGCATACGTCGCGTACGCAATGGCAGCGGGTTCTACTACCTGACCCCTGACAATCGGCGTCTGAATGCAGCCAGCGAGGTGAAGCGAATCGATAGTCTGGCCGTGCCTCCCGCGTACGAAGATGTCTGGATCTGCGTGAGCCCGCGGGGCCACCTGCAGGCCACCGGTCAGGATGCGCGCGGCCGCAAGCAATATCGCTACCATCCGCAGTGGCGCAAGGTGCGCGACAGCGCAAAGTTCGATCGCATGGTGGCCTTCGGTGAAGCGCTGCCGAAGCTGCGTCGCAAGCTCGCTCGCGATTTGGCGCTGCAGGGGTTGCCGCGTGAAAAGGTGCTCGCCGCAGTGGTTACGCTGCTTGATACCACCCGCGCCCGCATCGGCAACGTCGAATACGCGCGCGCAAACAAGAGTTTCGGGCTGACGACGCTGCGCAACCGACACGTCACTTTCGTGCGCGACGGGCGCGCAGTCCTCAATTTTCGGGGCAAAGGGGGCGTCCAGCACGAAATACCCATCGACGACAGACGCATTGTTCGCATCGTCCACCGCTGTCAGGAATTGCCGGGTCAGCATCTGTTCCAGTATGTCGCGGACGACGGCAGCCGCTGTCCCGTTGATTCGGGCCAGGTCAACGAGTACTTGCGCGAATCGATGGGCGATGACTTCACCGCCAAAGACTTCCGCACCTGGGGCGCGACCTTGCATGCCCTGGTACTGCTCGGCCGAATTCCCCGGGATGCCGATGCGAGCGAGGCCGCGCTCAAGAAGGTGATCTGCGGAGTGGTCAAGCAAGTCGCCACGGAGCTGCGCAATACCCCCGCGGTGTGTCGTAAGTCCTATATCAATCCGATTGTGTTCGACGGATGGCGTTCCGGGGCAATCCACGAGGCCTTCGGTGGCATTCAGGCGGCCATCTCGACGCGCAAGGCCGAGACCCTGGTGCTCGGTTTTCTGCGCTAACAAAGGCGCGCCGTACTTCAACGTTTGCTGCTATGCGAAAGTCAGCCGCTACCGAAGCGCCTGACGCGATTTGAGTTCGTGACACAATGAGGTCGTTTACGGCTGCTGGCTGGGAAATGGACCATGAGATGTCTGCTCAATGCCGCGCTTGGCGTCCTGTGCATTTCCACCACGGCACAAGCCTTCACGGCCGATCTCAGAAGCCAGGTCGAGCACTACCGGATTGCGCACGAAGTACAGATTGTCGCGCAACTCGACACGCTGACTTGGATACGAAGCGTCGCAGCTGATCCGGCGGGCATTGCCGCAGCCGCCAATCAGCTCCAGCAATTGCTGCAGGAACGCGGCTTCCAGGTCCTTCAGCTCTCCGCCGGACCCGCTACGCCGCCGCTGGTGTTCGGCGAGCTGCGGCGCGCCGGCGTCCGGCACACCGTGGTCTTCTATGCCCACTACGACGGTCAGCCAGTGACGCCGTCGCAATGGCGGTCGGACCCTTTCGTGCCGGTGATGCGCAGCGGACCGTTGAACGCAGGTGGCATTGACATCGATTGGAGGAATGCCAAGCTGCCTTACGATCCGCAGTGGCGATTCTTCGGTCGCGCCGCGAGCGATGACAAAGCCTCGATCGTGGCCTTCCTTGCGGCATTCGACGCCCTCAAGGCGTCCGGGCGAAGGCCCAGCGTGAACCTCAAGGTAGTCTGGGATGGTGAAGAGGAAGCGGGATCGCCGCACATTGGCGAGATCCTCCGTCGGCATCAGGTCCTCTTTGCCAGCGATCTTTGGCTGATCGGAGATGCACCGGTACACCAGTCCCGGCGGCAAATGCTTTATTTCGGCGCTCGCGGTAGTTTGAGCCTGGAAGCGACGGTGTACGGACCGGCCCGGGCCTTGCACGACGGGCACTACGGCAATTGGGCACCCAATCCAGCCGCAATGGCCGCGAGGCTGATCGCGCAGCTGCGCGATGATGAAGGCCGGATCCTGATTCCGCAATTCGCCGACGACATTCGTCCGCTGACGGCGGCCGAGCAGGCGGCGATTCGTCAATTGCCGCCGGTCGAAGCCGCGCTGAAGCAGGAATTCGCCATTGGTCGATCCGAGGGCAGAGAAGGATTATCCGCCAGTCTCATGCGGCCGGCGCTCAATATCCGCGGAATTCGCTCGGGCCAGGTCGGCGCTGCCGCGGCGAACGCGATTCCAATCGATGCCGTTGTCTCATTCGATTTCCGCCTGGTGCCCGATCAGACGCCACAGGGGGTACGCTCGAAGTTCGAGCGCTTTCTGAAGTCGAACGGCTGGACCGTCGTGGCGGATGAACCGGGTCAGGCGATGCGGCTTGCCCATCCGCGCATCGTGCGGCTCCAGTGGGGATCGGGTTATCCGGCGTTCCGCACCGACATGTCCGGAACGGTGGCCAAGGCGGTCATCGCCACGGCCGGCAAGGCCGCGCAACGGCCTGTCGCAATCCTGCCGATGATGGGCGCCAGCGTGCCGATCTACCTGTTCGCCGATATCTTCAAAGTTCCCGTGATCGGTCTGCCGATAGTCAATCATGACAACAACCAGCATGCCGCCAATGAAAACCTGCGGCTGCAGAACCTGCGGGATGGCATACACACCTACGCAGCCATGATGGCGGAGCTGACTTGGTAGGCACCACGCGTGGCATCGCCTTCCTATGCGCCGTGCTCAGTCTCGGTGTTTCGCTGCGCGCGGCCGCCGGCGTTGTCGATGCGCCCGCCGTAGATCTGGAAGTTTCGCTGATCACATACGGGCCCGGCGCGATCTACTGGGAGCGATTTGGGCATGACGCGATCCGGATACGCGATCGTGTTTCCGGCGAATCCGCAGAGTTCAATTACGGCGTGTTCGATTTCGAGGAGAAGAATTTCCTCTGGAACTTCGCGCGTGGCCACATGCGCTACATGATTGACGTCGAGCCCAGCGACATCGACCAGCAGGATTACGTCGACGCCGGCCGTTCCGTCGTCGACCAGCGACTCGCGCTGTCCGCAGCGCAGGCAGAGCGCCTGCGCATGTTCCTGCTTTGGAACCTGCGACCTGAAAACGTAGGCTATGATTATGATTATCTCACCAGCAACTGCGCAACGCGTGTGCGCGATGTGTTGAACTCGACGCTCGACGGCGCACTCCAGGTGGCGTTCGTGGCCCGGCGCGCGCCGATGACGTATCGCCAGCAGATTGATCGCCTCATGAGTGCGCAGCCGTGGATGATGCTCGCCATGGACCTGGGGCTCGGACCGTCCGCGGACCATCCCCTGAACGAATGGCAGGAAAGCTTTTTGCCGATGGTGCTCGAGCGCGAAGTTCGCAGCGTACGTATTCCCGACGGTCGCGGAGGTGTCAAACCGCTGGTCGTGAGTGAACATGAAATCGCGCCCAATCGCCTGAAGCCGCCCAGGCCGCTGCCGCCGAATCTCAATGCGCCGTTCGGTATTACGGGCCTCGCGCTCGCCGCCACGATGCTGGCCTTGAGACGACGTTATCCCGTGCTTTATGCATCGCTCGGCGCAGCGTATCTTGTGCTTGCAGGAATCCTCGGTACGGTGCTGCTCGCACTTTGGACGCTCACTACGCATTACGCCGCGTGGGCGAACGCGAATCTGTTCATCTTCAACCCTGTCGCCTTCGCAATGCTCGGCTCCATATGGCACACGCGGACCGGAATGCGAGGTGGCCGGCTCGCGCGGGTGCTGGTGGCCTTGCAGGTGGCCGCCGCATTTGTCGGCCTGCTGCTGCATTTCCTTGGCGTGCTGCGCCAGCAGAACTTGCCCTGGCTGCTGCTGGCCACGCCGGTATGGCTGGCCATTGCCACTGGGCTGTACGCGACTGCATCGAGCGGCCATTCGCGCCCGAAATCCGGCGGGCGAGTTCCCAAGCAGGCGCACGGATTACGCGAGTCGAAGTGGCCAACTACCTGGCACGTCAGTGAGTGGGCGGCGGACCGAGCGTCGCACCGCCACCAGCCCAAGCTCGCAGCACCCCAGAGAGTCAGGTAATCTGGATTTCGAGAAGCACTGCCACTGCGCATTGAACCCGGAGGAAGACTATGAAGAAAATCATCATTGCCGCGTTGTCTGCCACGCTCGTCACGACGCTCGCTTTCGCCTATGAAATCCATCACCCGAATCTTCGCGATGCGCATCACGAGGTGGAGAACGCGATTCATCATATCCAGGATGCCCAAAAGGCGAACCACGGCATGGAGTTCGGCGGACATGCCGAGAAGGCCATCGACCTGCTGCGGCACGCGCAAGACGAGTTGGTCGAAGGCGACAAGTACAACGACTCGCGCCACCGGTAACACTTCGGCCTCGACCTATCATCGGCAGGAGGGACGCACCGGTTCTCCTGCCGACGGCCATCAAGGACTTTTGGGTTCTGACTCCGGTTCGTAGATCTGGGTAACGCCCGTGAAGAGCGGCTTGCCACTGGCATCCCTGATCACGCTCGCATAAGCAATGTCCGGGAAGCGGCGCGCCCGCGCGCCCCTGACCTTGACGTGATCGCCCGGCTTCAATGAGTTGCGCTTCCAACCCCTGCGCATCAGGGTCATCGGGCTTGGCAGCTCAAAATTCCAATTGACGGTCTTGCCGTGCTCGTTGACCACGTCGACATACAGTCGTGCATGCGGACTGCGCCAATCAAGGCTCGTGACATTGCCTACCACTTCGACCATTGATTTGAAGTCGAATTCCGACTGCGAGTGGTGCGCCCAAGCCGCGGATGCCAAAGCGCAGCTGGCTGCAGCAGCCATGAGCGAATGCGGGAATTTCTTTAGCATGAAGGGTGCGACTCCGGCCGGCTCATTGGTAGAGCTTTACATCCTGCTCGTTGTCCATGCAGATCTCTTCGAGCATCTGCGTGTCCACCTGAAGGGCCATTTGGATCGTGACCGACCACGGTTTCGTATACGCCTTGGGGTCATTTACTGAAATCTCGACGGTCATCAGACCCAGATTGACTCGCTTCAGCCGCTCAGTGACACGCGCTGCTTCCGTGATCGGACTTCCCTGAATGTCGAGCCACATATCATCACGAATGCCGTTGGTTTCGATGACCAAGGTGTCCCGTTCCCAATGTGCGGTCGAGTACCCATTCCAGGTGGGATTCGGATCCACCGGCAGCGGCCGACCATCCAGGTACACCTCTCGGTAAGCCGCATTGAATTCATGCAGCAGCACGATCTCTTTGGGCGTTTGAATGATCTTGGTATGCTGCGGCAACGTCCAGGCGCGCGGATAATTCGGCGGCTTGCAGTAGGTGTGGGGATCATCCCTGCCACCGTTGGCACGCCTTTTCACCATCTGTTGCTTGGACCACTCGGTGTAAGGCAGGCCACCCGGCATTTTGATGCCCAGATTGATCTGTTCGCGGGCCATGCGCTCTTCCTGAACGCAGTCCCTTTCCTTGCAATAATCCTTGGCGGGGACGTTCGCAAACCATATGCCCGAAAAGTCCGGCTTGCCTTCGCGGGTGCGCGGTGCCGGCGCTTTCATGTCCGGCGCGCCGCTCGCGGTTCGGGGTATTCCCGGTGTGGGGTAGCCGAGCCACTGAGTCAGACCGAGCGTGGGTGTCGAACACAGGGCCAGGACGCCGAGCGCGCGCCAAAGCACGCATCGTCGAAAGCTCCTGCGCGAGCGTTGCCATCGATTCGCTGACTGCATGAATTGCTGTTCTTTTCGCCCCCGCCATTTAGCATACACCATCCGATAATGGACCCGTGGGTGTCCCTAAATGCCATCTGCATCTTCCAAAAAGAGCCTTCTCCTCATCGGAGCGTCCCGCGGCCTAGGGTTCGCGTTGGCCGAGGAATACCTCAGGCGCGGCTGGCACGTGGTGGCTACCGAGCGGGACCGGGCCACCTCGAAACTGCAGCATCTGCTCGGGGCTGCCGATGGCCGCCTCGAAATAGAGACCCTCGACATCGTTTATCCCGGGCAGATTTCCGCACTGCGAACGCGGCTCGCATCGAGAAAGTTCGACGTGCTGTTCGTCAACGCAGGTGTGAAGAACGACGATCGTGAAACGATCGCTGACGTTTCAACCGACGAATTCATGCGCGTGATGATGACCAACGCGCTCAGTCCGATGCGCGTCGTAGAGACCCTGCAGGACCTCGTGCTCCCGAGCGGCACGATCGGAATCATGTCCTCCGGGCAGGGCAGCATCGCCAACAATGAGCACGGCAAGTACGAGGTCTATCGTGGCAGCAAGGCGGCACTCAACATGTTCATGCGCAGCTTCGCCGCACGCCACGCCGATGATCCGCGCACGCTGCTCCTCATAGCTCCCGGCTGGGTGCGAACGGATATGGGCGGTCCCCAGGGGCGTTTGAGTGTCGAGGAGAGCATACCGAATCTCGCAAACACCATGGACGCACAGGCCGGAAAACCGGGACTTCAGTATCTGGATTATCTGGGCCGGCAGGTTCCGTGGTGAATTTCCTCCCGGTGTCCGCCGAGTGTCCGCCTGGGTGTCCGCGGACAATCTCGAGCCTCGTGGGCCGCCTTCACAGTCCAGCATAAACAAGCAGTTATCCGACCTGTTGGTACTGGCACGCGGGTTGCTGCTCCGCAGGGCAGTGTTCCTGGATAAGTGGCTCGGTCGTGGACCGAGCGGGGGCGTCGTGTTCGGTTACTACTTCAGCCTGGCGCTGCGCAGCTTGCAGCGCAACATCGTATTTACAACGCTCATGATCATCGCGATCGGCGTGGGTATTGGCGCCTCGATGACCATGCTCACGATCTTTCGCGCCGCATCGGGTGATCCTCTTCCGGAGAAGTCCGCCCGGTTGTTCGTGCCCCAGATCGACACTCTCGGCCCGAAGCGCAACGTGCCACCTCATACCGAGGATCTGCTACCCACCTGGCTGACTTATGCGGATGTCACCGGCTTGATGCGGGCGCATGCCGCGACGCGCCAGGCGGGGATGTATCCGACCACGCTGTCGGTCACCCCTCCGGATCCGTCTCAAAACCCGCTTCAAGTCTATGCGCGCGCTACCTACAGCGACTTCTTTCCGATGTTCGATGTTCCATTCGAGTACGGGGGGCCGTGGTCGCATGCGGACGATGATCGCCACGCAGCCGTCATTGTGCTCACTCGCGCCCTCAACGATACGCTGTACGGGGGAGCGAACAGCGTCGGTAAGACGCTGAGCATCGGCGACAAAGCCTATCGCATCATCGGCGTGCTGGATAATTGGCAGCCGAGCCCGCGCTTCTATGACCCGGGGCTGGGTTATTCCGGAAAAGACCAGCTCTTCCTGCCATTCACGCGCGCCATCGATGAGCATATGCAGACGTATATGAATCTCACGTGTGATCGTGGCGTTGCCGGCAAGGGCTGGGACGGTCTGCTGCATTCTGATTGCATCTGGCTGAGATTCTGGGTGGAACTGCCGAGCCCCGGCGACGCGACGAGGTACGCCACCTTCCTGCACAACTATGCCGCCGAACAGCAGCAGACGGGCCGCTTCGCCTGGCGGCCGCGCGTCGCGCTGCGGAATCTCACGCAGTGGCTGAGCTACAACCACGTCGTGCCGTCCACGGTCGATACGCTCACCGGCGTCGCCTTCGCGCTCCTGCTGGTGTGCGTACTGAACGCGGTCGGCCTGATGCTCGCAAATTTCATGGCACGAACCGGCGTGCTGTGTGTCCGCCGTGCACTCGGGGCGACGCGTCCCGCCATTTTTTCCCAATTGATGATCGAGGCTGGCGTCATCGGCGTGGCCGGCGGCCTCGTCGGAGTCGGCCTGACGCAACTCGGCCTGCTGAGCTGTCGCATCGTGCTGCCGGCAGATTTGACGGTGTTGATGCAGCTGCATCGCAGCGACGTGCTGATCGCATTAGCGGTGGCGCTCGCGGCGACGCTCCTCGCCGGGTTGTATCCGACCTGGCGCGCGATGCGGATCGTGCCGGCATTGCAGCTAAAGACGCTATAGGGCGCAAGACCCCTCATGCAACTCGGTCCGATACTGTCCTCCCTGCGGCGCAACAAGGTCGGCGCGATCCTGATCGCACTGCAGATCGCTCTGACGCTTGCCGTGCTGTGCAACGCGCTGTTCATCATCGAGGTGCAGACGGCACTCAGCCGCGCACCGAGCGGTATCGCGGATGAATCCAGCGTCTTCATGATCGTGAATCAATGGGTCGCCGGGACCGATGCCCTGGCGGCGCGCGAGCAGGCCGACCTTGCCAGCCTGCGGGCCTTGCCGGAAGTTGCGGACGCGACCCTCTCTCCCAGCCAGCCCCTCGGGGGGCGCGGCATGGGAGAGGACATCACGATTCACCCCGACCGGCCGCATTCCGGGGCACTGACCGGGGTGTTTCTGGTCGATGATCACGCATTGAATACCTTGGGATTGAAGTTGATCGCAGGACGCAATTTCCGCCCCGACGACGTTCAGGTCGCCCATGGCCTGGACGACAATTACGCGAGCCGGGGCAGCGTGATCGTCACGCGGGATCTGGCGCGACTGCTCGAGCCCGATGGCAACGTACTCGGGCGGGTGGCGACGCTGCGGCCGGGCGGTACGACGGCGACGATCGTTGGCATCGTCGACCGATTTGGGCAGAGTCAAGCTGCCGGGGCCGGCGCCAGTGGCAGTTACTCAGTGCTCGCGCCATTGCTGTGGGCCGACTCGAATTTCTACTATCTCGTGCGGGCCAAGCCCGGACAGCTCGCGACCGCCATGCGGGCTGCGCGCATCCGGCTGTACAAGAATAGCGGTCGGCGCACCATCGTCGACATGACGTCATTTGCCGACGCGCGGCTGGACTTCTATCGCGGAGCGCGCGGCGAGGCTCTGCTCATGGCCGTCATCAGCGCAATTCTCCTCGGCGTCACCGCCTTCGGCATTCTCGGCCTGACGAGCTACTGGGTTTCGCAGCGCAGGCGGCAGATCGGGATCCGGCGGGCGCTCGGCGCCACGGCGGGCAACATCGTGCGCTACTTTCAGACCGAGAACCTGCTGATCGTGGGTGCCGGATCGGTTCTCGGCATCCTGCTCGGGCTCGCCGCGAATCTGTGGATGATCCGCAGCGTCGCGCTGGTGCGTCTGCCACTGCCCTATCTCATCGTGGGTACGATTGTGGTGCTGGTATTGGGGCAGATCGCGGTGCTGTGGCCGGCCTTACGCGCCAGTGCGGTACCGCCCGCCATTGCAGCGCGCAGTGCCTGACTGGCGCTCGCGGCTCTTCCGATCCTAGACTGCCGCTACTTTGCGGGCGGCACCGGTATCGTCAGCGCGATGTGGTCGACGTTCCCGACGGCGCGCGTGATATGCCCCTTGCCGGTCAGATCGTCCATCAGGATGATGCTGCCGAGTCCGAAGCGGCGCACCTCACCGTCGCTGGCAGTCACCTCCGACATGCCCTGCACCGCGATCAGATACATGCGTCGCGGGGCTCTGTGCCAGTCCTCGACCGCGGCGCGCTTGAGGTACAGGAAGGTGGCCCCCGTCGCGCCGCGCAGCGGAAGTGCGACGAGTGCCTCGGGGTCCGGGTTGCTGCGTGCGCTCGTGCCGGCGGTGGGATTTTCCGGCGTCGCCGCCTCAAAGCTCAGCTTCTCATCCCGAAAGTGCGAAACGCCATTGGCGTCAGCCCACAGGTGAGTGAAAGGCAGAAGGCGAGTGGCCGCGGCGGTCCGATGCACTTCGTCGCCATGCGGCAGCAGGCCCGGCGTGCTCAGCAAGACGCTGGCCGCGACCAGCCGGAGCTTTGAGATCTTCATGATTCAGCTACCTCGCAGTGGCTAGAGTTGATGGCTGCCGGTCCTCGCATCCCGGTGGCCGACGGCGGATAGGATAACGCGCAATTGGCGAAAGGGCTGCACATCACCAAGGGATAACAGTGCCGTCGCGCGCCAGGAACTTGCCATTTTCATCGAACTTCAGATTCTCGACGGTCAGCACCATCGCGTGCGCGCTCTGCGCCGACGTGAGCACCGCGGAACCGATCGGCTTGCCAAGCGTGGCCATGTAGCTGCGCAGATCCCGCTGCATGTCCGTGTCCACAGCTCCCGGAGACAGGAGCACGGTGGTCACATGGCGAGGCGCGGCCTCGAGGGCGAATTCGCGCAGACCCATATTCAGCGCCGCCTTGCTCATGGCGTAGAAATACGCGTTCGGGTAACCGCTGGAGGCAACCGCTTCCACCGAGCTCAATGAGCCATAACCGCTGCTCACGCCGATGATCTTGCGCTGCTTGCTGGCAGCGACCAACTCGAGAAATGCGGCCGAGATGCGCAGCGGCGCGTAGCTGTTGACGCGCAACATGCGGCCGAACTCATCCGGATCGAGCCTGCCGAGGGTCTGCCCCTCGAGACTGCCGGCGAGTCCAGCGTTGTTGACAGTACATCGATTGGCTGCCCTTTGAGTCTGGCGGCCAGGGCATCGATCGCCGCGTTGTCGCTTACGTCGAGTTTCTCGATGCTGACGGACGAATGATCGTGCGCGAAGCCGGCAAGTTCGGCGGCGTTGCCCGGATCGCGACACGTGGCAATGACCCGCCAGCCGCGCAGTGCGAAATCACGCGTGAGCGCGAGGCCAATGCCGCGATCGGACCCGGTGATGAGCACCGTGCCGGAAGTTGGTGCCGGCGCGGGCGTCGCGGCTGCGGTCACGCTGAACGCGCAGGCAAGCAAACATACCGGCAACCAGATCTTCATTGTCTAAATCTCCCGTTGGTTCGCCTCGCGCCCTGCACTATCCCGTAATATCTGTTCTCAATCAATTGGTTGTACGCCTCCAGTTTTCACTATAGTTAGCCATGATCGATCCATTGAATGATCTCAACGAGCTGGTGCGGGCGGCTGTCCTGACGGCGCTTGGCGTCACGGGGTCGGCGACAGAGGCTTCCGCTCATTGCTCCGAGCACGCGGACTATCAGGTCGATGTCGCGCTGGCACTCGCGCGGCAGCTGAAGCGCAATCCGCGCGAGCTCGCCACAGCCGTCGTTGCGAATCTGCCACGGGGAGAGATTGTCGAGAGCGCAGCCGTTTCAGGGCCCGGTTTCATCAATCTGACCTGCCGCCCGGAGTATCTCGCCGCGCAACTTGGTCGCATGCAGGCTGATGGGCGGCTCGGAGTCGCGCGAGCGAGGACTCCGCTGACCGTCGTCGTCGACTACTCCTCGCCCAATCTCGCGAAGGAGATGCACGTTGGGCACCTGCGCAGCACGATTATCGGCGATTGTCTGGCACGGACGCTGGAGTATCTCGGTCATGAGGTGATACGGCAAAACCATATCGGTGACTGGGGTACGCCATTCGGAATGCTCATCGAACAGATGCTCGACGAAGGCATCACGACCGGCAGCAGCGACGTAGGCGCTCTTTCAGCGTTCTACCGCGCCGCGCGCCTGAAGTTCGACGAAAACCCGGCGTTCGCCGCGCGCGCGCGCAGCCGAGTCCTCCTGCTGCAGCAAGGCGACTCTGGAACGCTTGAGCTGTGGCGCCAGTTGATCAATGCAACTGCGACTTACGTGGAGGCCTTGTACACGCGCCTGCATATCAAACTCAGCCCTGAAGACATGGCGGGAGAAAGCCGCTACAACCCGCAACTCGACGGAATCGTCAGCGAACTCGAGCATAAGGGAATCGCAAAATCGAGCGACGGTGCAGTCTGTGTCTTCCCGCCCGGATTTCTTGGGCGCGACGGCAACGCTCTACCGCTTATCGTGCGCAAGCAGGACGGTGGCTTCGGCTATGCCGCCACCGACCTCGCCGCCCTGAAATATCGGGTCGCGAGTCTCGGGGCGCAGCGGATTCTGTACGTGGTCGGTGCGCCGCAGAGCCAGCACTTCGCGATGATCTTCGAGGTCGCACGAATCGCCGGCTGGGTGTCTCCCGAAGTGCGCCTGGAACACGTCGCCTTTGGATCAGTCCTTGGTCAGGACGGAAAGGTGCTGAAGACGCGCGCCGGAGAGGCCGTGAGCCTCGCCACGCTGGCCGAGGAGGCTATCGAGCGTGCCAGGGAAATCGTGAACCTGCGGCCTTCCGAACTTACGGAGAGCGAGCGCACCCGGATTGCGGAAGTAGTCGGTATCGGTTCGATCAAGTATGCAGATCTGGCCAATGATCGCATTCGCGATTACGTCTTCAGCTGGGAGCGGATGCTGACGTTCGACGGCAATACCGCCCCCTATCTCATGTACGCGCATGCGCGCATCCGCTCGATCCTGCACAAGGCACACGCCATTCACGGAGACCGCGCACTGGCGGCGGAGCAGATCAGGATAGATGCATCGGACGAGCGCAGACTCGCGCTGGAGCTGCTCGCGTTCCCCAACACGGTCGCAAAAGTCGGGGAGACATTGCAGCCGCACCGTCTGTGCCAGTACCTCTTCCAGGTCGCCACTGCATTCACGCGATTCTACGACACCTGTCCGGTTCTGGGCGCGCCACCCGCGGTGAGGACGTCGCGCCTGCTCCTATGCAGTCTAACCGCGCGGGTACTGAAGTGCGGGATGGACCTCATCGGCGTCGAAGCGCCCGAACAAATGTAGGATTCCGATGCAAGTTACGGTCAAACAGATCCCTTTGCGGCCGGCTCAACCAGTGCATCCAGGGCATCAATCCGGCGCTGCATCTTGGCTGCTCCACGTCGGCTGATCCATATAACCACGACGAAGACGGCCAGCATCGTCAGGTCCACCAGCACCTCGAAGCGCCTGGCCGACCCACCCTGTATCCCCCACATGAAGACCACCAGGCCCGGCAGCAGCGGGCCCAGGTACCAAAGCCAGCCGGTCCGCAAGGCGTCGCGCTGCCGGGTCAGCTCGATGCGCTGAAACTGCAGGGAGTTGGCGCCAAGATCTTCGGGTATTGCGCGACTCGCGGCACGCAGCCGTGTCACCCAGTAGGGGAACAACCAGATATAGAAGCAGAACATCGGCACGACCACCGCGCCACCCACATATTCGCTCAGATTCCGACGAGCGATTCTGCGCTGAAGGCCGTCGCATCGACGAGCAAATCCTCGGCCGAGCGCTGCGGCAGCGTGGACGGCGGCGCTGGCCGAGGGTACTTGATCTCATCCTAACTCATTGCACCTGCTCCGTTGGCCGAAGCGAAAGTACTGCGAATTGTCGATACCGTAGGAATAAGGCAGCGTTCCGTCGATATCGAAGATAGCTGCGTGCATGAGTGCCGCCTAACGGGTAATGAACGAATGTGTCAGTTCAGCATATCAAGGGAGGCCCGAACGCACCAATGTGCAGCTCCACCCGATCAATGCACTGGCAGCCTTATCGTCAATACCCTTCCGCACGGAGCCTTCGTTGCATCTCCTCCGGCGCCACACGTTCCTTGAGTGTCGCGATGATCCATACATTGCCGAAGGGATCCGCTACCCGTCCTTCGCGGACGCCGAAAAACATATCAGTCATCGGCATGACGACCTTTGCCCCCGCGCGCACCGCTTTCTCGAATTGTACGTCCGGTGCTTCAACAAAAATCTGTGCGATCAAGCCGTGCGCAGGCCAACCCTCCATTGCCGTGCCGAGATTGATTATTGAGTCGCCAATCTTGATCTCGCAGTGCGTAATCCTTCCATCCGCCAGGCACAACCGATAGTTTTCAGTGGCGCCGAAGGCCCGTGTGAGGAAGTCCAGTGCTTGTTCGGTGTCTTCCACTATGATGTTCGGAGTAATCGTGTGAAAACCTTCAGGTAGCCACGGAGCCATCATGGAATGACCTCCTTTGTATTCGGGACGCCAGCGGTGGGTGTATATCGATTGACGCCAAGGGAGAATCATATGCGTAACGTACCGCGTTTGGTCGATATGATCGGCGGCACGCTTCACAACGGGAGTGGGGCAGATGAATTGTTGTCGAATCGCGATAGTCGTTCTGTCGATGATTACCTCCGTCGCTGCCCGGGCGCAGGAGCGGTTGCCGACCATTTCTCCTGCGCAATACACTGAAGAGCAGGAGCGGGCCGCAGCCGACTTCGAGGCGGCGCGCAAGGTTCCGGTATTTGGGCCATTCGAACCCTTGATGTACAGCCCCCAGGTAATGTCGACAGCGCGCGCGATGGGCGACTACCTCCGCTACAAGTCGGCGATAGGCAATACGCTAAGCGAACTCGTAATCCTGATGACCGCCCGCGAATGGAGGCAGGACTATGAATGGTCCTTGCACTATCCGCTCGCACTGAAGGCCGGTATTCGGAAGCAGGTCGCCGACGACATCGCCGTAGGCCGGCGGCCGGCCGCCATGAGCCCTGATGAAGAGACCGTCTTCGACTTCACCCGCGAACTTCTGCGCAAGAAGCATGTCTCCGATGCAACATTCGGGCGCGCCAAGTCGCGCCTGGGAATGAAGGCGGTTGTCGATATGACCGGAATTATCGGTTACTACACCTTTCTTGCAATGCAGCTGAACGTCGCGCAGTACCCGGCCGCCACGGGCGGCAAGAGGCTTCCTCGGTTGCCCCACTAGCTCAAAGCTTCTGCGTAGCGCCTCCAGGCGAACGACAGGCCACTGGCTATTCGGCCTTGAACACCGGCATCGTATCCAGCTCTCGGATGATCGTAACCATGCGCCGTACGTTCGCGGCCTTGTCGACGATGATCAAAGCATTGCGGTCTGCCAATGCATTCACTTGGCTGTTCGGGGCCATAAGTGGACGGATGACTGTCACCAACTCCGGAGCTCTCATATTCTTCACGGCAACAATCGTGGTGACGATCTGCGCGTCTGGCGCGCGAATGTCGTCTGGCTTTACGAGGTTTGACGGGAAAAACCGTTCGTTGGCATCTGGGGCTATTACAACGATGCCCTCCTGCTCATAGACGGCGAACCCGTGAACAGCAAGAATGGTCAGCAGCAAAGGGTAGGTCACCTCGCCCACAGTAATTCCATCCAGATTGACCGCTGCCACAACTCGCGGATCGACCACGAACTTCCTGTGCGTCCGCTGGCTGACGGAAGCGATGATCGTTCGCACATCGACGCCTGTTGCGACCCGA
This sequence comes from Steroidobacteraceae bacterium, assembly GCA_036267975.1. Taxonomy (GTDB): domain Bacteria; phylum Pseudomonadota; class Gammaproteobacteria; order Steroidobacterales; family Steroidobacteraceae; genus DAIDKA01. The sequence goes on from DATAVA010000042.1 coordinate 26,242, forward strand.
TCAGAGGTCGCCACGGACAAATCGCTCGCATCCTCTGCGGCAGACGCAGTCGAGACGAGCACCGCGAGTGTCAGGGCAGACACGAACAGAACAGCTCGCATAGAACAACCCTCGCTTTCAGGAATGGTGCCGCGAAAAGAACTCCCAGATGAGCGCGCTCGCGTCCAGCTGATCGACTTGTTCGGCCGCCGGGATGGACTCTGGCGCAGATGCACTCGAATGCGGCCAGATATGTCCGCCGCCGTGCTCAACCGGCGCGTCGGTTCTATATAAGGTCAGCTGCGCGGCATCTCGGCAGCCTCGATAAGTCACTTCCGTCACATGGGCCGAAACCCTCTGCTCCGACGGACTTCCCTGGCACCCGTCCAGAGTCCCCCAGCGCTCAAGCGCCATCGGTACGCTGTAGCCCCAGCGAGATGTCCCGTCGCCATCGAAGCGATTCGTCGGGTCGTGCACCCCATGAAACGTGAGGATCGATACGGCTCGACGCGGTGTGCACGTTTTCGTATCCGGGGCTTTGAAATCCGCAGCCCGCGGGGCGCCCGCGCGCAGGCCGGATACCGGAGCCACCGCGGCGATGTGGTCGGACAGTTCGCATGCCAGCGCTGAGGCCATCCGCGCGCCGCCCGAGAAGCCCGTCACGTAGACCCGATGCGGGTCGACACAGTCGGCGTGTTCGAGCTGCTGCATCGCGTCGCGAAAGAATTGCACATCGTCGGGTGCATTCGCGGGCATTTGCACGTTGCCGATCAGGGGTACGCCGGGCACGTGCCAGTAGAACCTGTCCGTGGGGCTGTCGGGATCGGCAATGCCACCGTTCGGATTTGCGAGAATGAATCCGTGGCGATCCGCCTGCGTCGTGAGCCCGGAGTGCAGCGCTTGCTGGCGGCCGTTACCCCCGCTGCCATGCAGATCGAACACGAGAGGGATGTCGGAGCGACCAGCCGCGGAGGCGGGTATGTACACTGGCACATTGCGATTCACGCCACCGGAATGCACCGTCACAACTTGCCATCCGCGGGCCGCCGCAGGAATCGAGCAGCCGGCGGCGGCGCGACTGAAATTCGGCAAGAGCAGGAGCGCGCTCGCCAAACCAACGGCGATGCCACCCATGCGGAAGAAGCGGTTCACAGCTCGCACGACTCTCTCCCCTCCGCTCTCACTGTAGCGCGCGTCGATTCCGATGCGAAAAATCCGCTGTCTACTTGAGAAGAAGCTCGCCGAGCAGCTTGATACCCCGGCGCAAGACAGCCGGTGGCGCCGCTGCGAAGGTCAATCGTAGAAAGGGCGCGGGTGCTTCGGCAGGAAACCAGTGGCTCCCCGGACTGACCACCAAACCCCGTTGCGCTGCAGCGCGGGCGATGGCGATATCCGATTGACCGTCAGGCAGCTGTATCCACACGTGGAATCCTCCCTTTGGGACGATCGCGAGCGTCGCTTCGGGAAGACTATCGCGGATCGCAGCGATCAGGACATTGCGTCGCAGGATGAGTTCGGCGCGCATCGCACGCAGGTGGCGGATCCAAGCCGGCGAGCTCACTAACTGCAGGGCCGCCTCCTGGAGCGGGCCCGCGACGAAGAAATCGTCTGTGATCCGACAGGACTTCAGACGCGTGCGCACGGCGCCGCGTGCGATAACGGCTGCAATTCGAAGCCCGGGGGCCGCCGGCTTGGTCAATGATCGAATGTACACGACGTGGCCGTCCGCGTCGTTCTCGGCCAGCGGCGCAAGATTCGTGCCCTCGAACTGGAGATCTCGCGCCCAGTCGTCCTCGATCAGAAATGCACCAGCCTTCGCCATCACGTCGATCACGGCAGGCCGTCGATCGGCGGACAGGATCGCGCCACTCGGATTGGCATGGCGTGGCTGGCAGTAAAATACCTTGGCGCCGGTGGCGCGGATCGCGGCCTCGAGCAGTTCCGGGCGCACGCCATTCTCGTCCATCGGTACCGGGATCACTTGCAGTTCTGCGGCACGCGCGGCCGCCAGCGCCCCGATGTAAGTAGGGCTCTCCACAAGAATGGCATCTCCCGGACGGGTCAATGCGCGAAAGATGGTGGCGAGTGCCGCTTGTCCACCTGAACAGATCAGCACCTCATCTACCGTCGCGGTCGGCTGTAGCTCGCGCGCGAACCAACCTCTCAGCGACTCCAGTCCCTCCACCGCCATACGGCCCCAAACGTCGGGCCGCCGGCCGGCGCGGCTCAACGCCGCCGACAGCGCGCCGGTGGCTTGCAGATCCGCCGGCAGATAGCCGCAGCTGAGTGGTATTGCGTCTGTTTGCGGTACACAGATCAGGTCCGCAAGTTCCTCACTTCGCGGACGTCCTGCGCCCAGGACGATGCTCTGCCAGGCGCGGTCTTCAATCTTCGTGGGCACTGCTCCTGCATCGTTTACGAAGGTACCCTGGCCCGGGCGCGCGACAATCAATCCTTCGGCCACCAGCGGTGCCGTGGCATGCCGAACGGTCAGCGGACTGACGCGGTGAAGAGTCTGCAGTTCGCGCACCGACGGCAGCCGCGCGCCCGGCGCGGCCGCCTGCACGAGCGCGCGAAGCGATTGAGTAACGCGATCAGTGCTGTTATCTTCTTTCATGAAGCAAGATGATAACGCTACTTCCGCCAATCCGATAACACCGAAGGGACGATTTCCCACAGCCTCCGCGTTGCAGTGGGGGCTGCTGGGAGTTACGGCCTTCTCCGTGACGCTGCCGGCGACCAAGATGGCCGTGGCAACCATCGACGGACTCGTCGTCGGCCTGGGACGCGCGCTCGCCGCCGCCGCCTGCGCACTATTGCTGCTTCACTGGCGGCGCGCGCCCGTTCCGCGGCGCGCGCTGTGGCCGCGTCTGGCTGTGGTGGTGCTGGGGGTCGTGGTCGGATTCCCGCTCTGCTCCGCTTTGGCCCTGCGCGCAGTACCGGCAACGCACGGCGCCATTGTCGTCGGTCTGCTGCCTGCGGCAACGGCGCTCATGGGCGTGATTCGGGGTCATGAGCGACCTTCGTTCGGATTTTGGGTTGCCGCCGCGGTGGGCCTCACGGCGATCCTGCTGTTCTGCACGGCGGGTGAGATTGACGGATTTCGGATGGCGGACGCCCTTCTGCTCCTGGCGGTACTGCTCGCTGCACTTGGCTATGCCGAAGGGGCATTGCTGGCACGCGAAATCGGCGCGTGGCAGGTGATCTGCTGGGCACTTGTTTTCAGCGCACCCGTTGTGGCACCGATAGTGGTCGGTCGAATACTCATCGTCGGATGGATGCCCAGCGCCGCGTCCCTCGCCGGTTTCGCCTATGTGTCGTTCGTCAGCATGTTCCTGGGGTTCTTTGCGTGGTACCGCGGCCTTGCAAAGGGCGGTATCGCCAGGATCGGACAACTCCAGCTGGTGCAACCGGTGATGACTCTCGGATGGAGCCACCTGCTACTCGGTGAATCCATCAGCGGTCTGCAGATCGCGACTGCCGGGGTGGTCCTCGCCAGCGTGTGGGCAGCGTTGCGACTTCGAGTGTGAGCTGAGCGGCAACGCCAGCGAGCCGATTAGATGGGATTGCACACCGCTGCCAACGCCTTGCGTGCTCAGCAGACAGCTCAGCATGCCGCCCTGGATGACGCCATTCATTACAACGGCGGAAGGTGCGACCAAAAGGCAGAATATTCATGCAGGCTCGCGTGCGGATTTCACTTGCCCTCCGGCAGTCTAACGTGCATGGCTCACGAAACTTAACGCGCATTCCGGCCTGCGACGATATGAAGATAAGCGAAGCCGACACGACGCCTTGATGGAAGCCTGACGACCGCTTCGGGCAGCGGCGAAAAGCCGATTACAGCCGAGCAGTTAATAAAGATCGTGCGCGACGAGTTTGCGCGAGCGCGCTGGCAGTACGGAGCTGCCGCAGCGGCCCAACGCTTTGAACGTCAGATTCTGTTGAAGTAGGCTCGCGACAATCCTTATGACCCCGTTTGGTTTCTCTGCGAAGCTTAAGAGCGAACGAGCTACCGCGCTTCAAGCCCCGGCAACACCCGCGGATTTGCCGATTCTTGCTTCGATGAGCTCGGCCTCTCGCGACACGGCATGAGATGCATTGCGCATAGCATCGGCCAGTGCGCGCACGGCGACTTTCGTGCGTGCCGCCTGACTCCAAATGCTGGACAATCTTCCTTCGCCGTGTAGGCTAGATTGGCGGGACCCCAAGAAGGAGAAGAACAGCATGCGGGGCCTAATGCAGAACCATCAGCTGCTCATTTCCTCGCTGGTTGAGCACGTCGCCAATGCGCATCCAAACACTGAAATCGTTTCGCGTACGCTCGAGGAATCGACGCATCGTTGCAGCTATGCCGACATTGAACGTCGGGCCAAGCAGGTAGCCAGGGCGCTGACCGCCTTGGGCGTAGCGCAGGGTGAGCGCATCGGCACCCTGGCATGGAACGGATTTCGACACCTGGAGCTGTATTTCGGAGTCTCCGGTTTCGGGGCGGTACTACATACCGCGAATCCGCGTTTGTTCCCGGAGCAGCTCGAATACATCATCAACCACGCTGAGGATCAGTATCTATTTTTCGATGCCTGCTTTCTGCCTCTGATCGAGAAACTGGCACCGAGATTGAATTCGGTGAGGGCATATATCGTCTTGGCGGACAAACAGGACGTTCCGTCCAGTTCCCTCCCGCAGCTGCTTTGTTACGAAGAACTCATTGCGGCGCACTGTGGCTCGTACCGATGGCCGGACCTGGACGAAAATTCAGCCTCGTCGCTGTGTTACACGTCAGGCACGACGGGCAACCCGAAAGGCGTGATGTACACCCACCGGTCGACGCTGCTGCACTCAATGCTGACTTGCATGACCGACGGCTTCGCTGTGTCGGCTGTAGATTCGGTATGCGTGGCCACACCCATGTTTCACGTGAACGCGTGGGGGCTGCCATATTCGGCCGCGATGGTCGGAGCACGGTTGTTGCTACCTGGACCCGCGCTCGACGCTGCGAGCCTATACCGCTTTATGCGCGATGAAGGTGCCACAGCTGCGATCGGGGTCCCGACAATCTGGCTGCAGTTCCAGCAATACGTGCAAGCCCAGTCGCTTGACCCGGTCACCGAGCTGAGATTGAAGCGGGTTCTGATCGGAGGCGCGGCGGTACCGCCTGCAGTCGTGGAAACCTTCGAGAAGCGGTTCGGCGTCCGCGTGCTGCATGCCTGGGGAATGACTGAGACATCGCCTATCGGTACGCTGTGCAATCCACTCCAAAAACATCAACTGGCAACTGAGGCACAGCGAATCGAATTGCAGAGCAAACAGGGCCGTGTTCCCTACGGAGTGAGCTTGAAGATCACCGACGAGGCCAACGCGGCTTTACCTCATGACGGCATCGCGGCCGGCCGCCTGCTGGTGCGCGGTCATTGGGTTGCGGCCGCGTATTTCGGCGTCGAAGGCGAGTCTATTCTCGATGCCGACGGCTGGTTTGATACCGGAGACATCGCGACCATAGACCCCGACGGCTATATGAGGATCACCGACCGGGCGGAGGATGTCATCAAATCCGGCGGCGAGTGGATATCTTCGATCGACCTGGAAAACGCCGCTGTGGGTCACGCCGGCGTTGCGGAAGCCGCGGTGATCGGCCTTCCCCATCCGAAATGGCAGGAGCGCCCGCTGCTAGTGGTGGTCAGGAAAGCCGGCCATGAAGTAACGAAGGACGAGTTACTGGCATATCTGTCAGGAAAGGTCGCCAAATGGTGGCTGCCCAATGGCATCGTCTTCGTTTCGCAACTTCCGCGCACCGCAACCGGCAAGCTGCAAAAGATGATGCTTCGGGAAACCTTCAAGGATTATCGATTCGATGACGACGCATAGCAGCGTGGAAGCATGGAAGCGAGGTGGCGCGCCGCGTGTGCTTTACCTGCGAAATGTCAGCTAGAGCCTGAAGATGGCATCTCACCAAGGGAGCACAGATAATCCCGGACAGCGATTTGTCCAAAGAAATGCGCATGTCCTTGGGCGTTCCCATGATGCAGATCGTCCGTGATCGACGGATCCGCGCCTCGTTCGATGAGCAGCTGCACCATTGAAACGTGCCCGTTCTGCGACGCCATGTGCAGCGCGGTGACGCCCTGGCCATGATCGGGTCCGCCGAATGTGGCTTTGTAATCGACGCTTGCGCCGTGATCAATCAGCCACATCGCCGTTTCCATGCGGTTACACCAGGCGGCCCAGATGAGCGGAATTCCTCGATAGGGATCGGCATCCAGGCGCGCCCCGGCTCTGAAAAGCCGGAGAAGAACCTCCGCGCGACCGCTCTTGCAGGCCCAAACCAGCGCCTCGTCCAGGACCTCTTGCGGATCGGTGGAGGGTTGCCAATCCGGGAACCCACTATGCGGTCGATAAAATCCCCGTGCCGCACAAGCCTCGATTGTCAGCGTCGTCGCTGCGCTGAAGCAACGCTCCATCAAGTCTATGCTGCCCACTCCCGCGCAAGCCCTGAGGTTTCCTGGCGCTACGGAATGGCGACCAAGCAAATCGCTTACCTCCCGATGTCCCCAGAATAAGGCGAAGATTAGCGGGGTTCCGCCCGAACCGTGCGCCTCAGCATCCAGATCCGCTCCTTTTTGGATCAATGCAGCGGCAATGGCGCATTGGTTGGAGTAGCCCGCTTGGTGCAGCGGCGTCCAGTCGCACGATCAGATCATTGCGCCCGCATGGATTGGAGCGGGTGATGGAAATCGAACCCAAGCGACGACCCTGGAAATGTCCTTCCCGATCAGCAGGTTGTGGGAGTGGCGCTGTACGCCCGATCTCTGCCGCGCTGGTTGGCGTAATGGCATTTGGATGCCATAATTTATGGCATGAAAACCACCATAGATTCTGCCGGGCGCATTGTCGTCCCCAAATCTTTGCGCCAGGCGCTCAACCTAAAGCCCGGCCAGGTCCTGGAAATACGCGCCGCGGATGGGCGGCTCGAAATTGAGGTCGCCACGACGGCGATGACTCTGCAGAAGAGGGGTAAGGCTGTTGTCGCAATCCCAGACATCGAACTGCCCGCGCTCACCGCCGACGCGGTGCGTGAAACGCTTGAGCAGATTCGCCGGTGAAGGCCGCCGACACCAGCGTAGTCGTTGCCGCGTTTGCATCGTGGCATGAACACCACGATCGAGCCCGTAAAGCACTCGATCTCGGCCTGCACCTGATCGATCACTGCGCGCTCGAAACCTATTCCGTGCTGACTCGATTACCGCCGCCGCACCGCTGTCCAGGTATGGTGGTCCGCGACTTTCTCCGTTTGCGTTTCATCGAATCTTGCCTCCGTCTGGACGCCCGAGCCTACAAGGCTTTTATTCTCGAGCTACCCGAGCGAGCAGTAACTGGTGGCGGCGCCTACGACGCGCTCGTGGCTGCAACGGCAGCAGCGCATGGAGCAACGCTCATCACCTGCGACCGTCGTGCGGCGTCGCTTTACGACGCATACGGGGTCCGCGCCACATATATCGGTTGATGAACGAGGCCCTGCGTGTGATTGAGTGTGAACTTGCGTGCACAGACTGCGGTGCTACGTGGGGCGCTGCGCGGCAACGACAGGCGATTTGGAGCCACGGTCAACGACAGGACAGCTTGCCGTCGTTGAAGTCGCAGTCATCCGGCGGGCCGTACTGCTTCCAGTAGTCGGGCAGCTGCACCCGTGTCACGAACGCCTGGAAACGCGGTTCCTGGCGGAATGGCTGCGTGTGATGGGCGTGCGAATCGCCAGGTGGCTCGAGGTGCCCTCTATTTTTGAGTAATCTGGCCAGTTTCTCGCATGGAGAATCGCATCATTTGATGCTATTATTGATTCAACTGGAGAGAATCGATGCGCACGACAGTCACGCTGGATGATGAATTGCTGGCGAAAGCAGTCAAGCTGACCGGAACCACGGACCGCTCGACAGTGCTGCGCGAAGGCCTCAAGGCCCTGATCGAAAGAGAGAGTGCCCGGCGTCTTGCGAAGCTGGGCGGCACGCAGCCGCGGCTCGCGCCTGTGCCACGGAGGCGGCCCGCGGCAAGCGCGTGATTCTAGTCGACACATCGGTGTGGATTGATCACCTTCGTGACGGGCGCTCGGATCTCGCTTCGCTGCTGGATCGCGGCGAAGTCCTGATGCATCCGTTTATCGTCGGCGAGTTAGCATGCGGCAATCTGTCGGCCCGCGATGCCACCATCGAACTCCTGGAACAGCTGCGCGCGATCACGGTGGCTGATCACGTGGAAGTCATGGCATTCATTGAACGGCAAAGGCTGCACGGCTGCGGCGTTTGTTACATTGATGTTCATCTACTCGCATCCGCAGCGATCGATGGCGTGCGCCTGTGGACGAAGGATCGGCGCTTGCGGACGTTGGCAAACAAACTGGATCTCGCCGCACCGCACGATTGACTGGGCACGAGCACATTCATTCCAGGATGCATCTGCTGTGTGATCGGCCGACTTTTGGTAGACGGTGGCTGCGATCCGGCGGTAGACCGGCGAGCATCCCACGCTGCACGCATTATTAGTCACCGCAGGGTGGAAGGGACCTTGCCGGACTCAACGGCAGATCAGCTGCCGGTCCTTCAGATCGCAGCCATCCGCCGGACCGTATTGCTTCCAGTAGTCAATCATTTTCAGCTTCATCACCAGTGCCTGGAAGCGCGGATCCCGGCGGAACGGACGCATTTCGGGAAGCCAGAAGTCTGCCAGATAGATGTGGCTCCCGATCTCGCCGGCGCGCCTGTTCTCGCGACTACTTTAGCCACGGTAAAGGACATCACACAGGCGATCCTGGTGCTGCGTGGGCGACGGGTGCTTCTCGACACCGGGCTGGCCGTGCTCTATGGGGTCACGACACGGCGGCTCAATGAGCAGGTGCGCCGCAACCTGAAGCGCTTCCCAGACGACTTCCTGTTCGAGCTCACGACAGAGGAGTTTGGGGTCGTCGCCGTAAACTCCCGTTCGCCTTCACCGAACACGGTGCAATCCAGGCTGCGACTATCCTCAACAGCCCGCGCGCGGTCGAAATGAGCGTCTACGTGGTCCGTGCATTCATCAAGCCACGCGATGCACTCAACACCAACCGAGCGCTGGCCCGCCGCTTCCACCAGCTTGAATCACATCTGAATGGCGGGCTTACCGAGCATGACGAAGCTATCGCCACCATCCTCTCGGCAATCCGTGAGCTCATGAAGCCACCAGAATCACCGCGCCGCGGCATCGGTTTCACGGCCGATTTGCACGACGAAAGCTCGTAACGACCCCGGTCGGCCAACCGTCCGGTTTCTCTGCGGCCTGATCCCAAGTGCGATGGACGAGCGATTACCCCGAGTCAACGCGTGACAATGTGAGACTACGCGAGACGAGGAACGCGATCAGCAATGTACCCAAGATTCGCAAGCGATCGGCGTCTTGCTTCGATAAAAGTTGCCGCAGCTTGCCTGGCGAAGCCTCGGAGTGGAGCGGGTGATGGGAATCGAACCCATACGACACGCCATTCAGTTCAAGCACTTGCGTCAATCTGCAACTCAAGTGCGATTGCCGTGCGATTTTAGCCCGCTCGTAGGGCTAGCTGGGGCAATGTAAGGCAACAATGCAATGGCCGGCCAAACCACAGATCTACACGGCTTGCGACATTGTTTCAGCCATGCGCCTCTGCCACGCCGGGCCCCTCGCTTTCCAACGCGCCGAGGTCTCTGGTGACAGGCGCAAATTGCGGCCGCGGCGCTGGCCGACCGCTCGGTCCGATCGCCCCGGCGCCTTCGGCTGCGAGCAGGAATGCCTTGGAATTACGACTACTGTAGAAGTTCAATCGTCGCACGGTGCCCGTGAGCCCGAGCGAGCTTCCCGTCGCACGTCAGCAACGGTGCGTCCAATGCCTCTGCCAATGCGACGTACGCTCCGTCATAAGCAGTCATTGAATCACGCAATTGCCAAACTCTCCGCAACAGCTCGCGATGCGCCACCCGTTCTACGAACAAACCAGAGTAGTCATCAAGTGCCTCCTGCGCCCGGGCTAGCGTGATTTCCTTGAGTTGGGTCAGCCGACGTAAGACCTGGGCCACTTCCAGGTCCAGTAAGTGGGGTGCATATAGCCGCTCCTCAGGGGCAAGCGCGCGAAACTCGACCTTCTCGCCGAGTTCCGTCCGGAGCATGAGTTCAATAGCCGCCGAAGCATCTATGACGATCAACGGCTGTCGCGCTCTGCCCGCACCAGATCCGACGCCGCAATCTTTCCCCTGTAGGCGGCGCGATTTTTCAGTCGTTCACGCATCTCTTCCGGCGTGGGGTGCTCGGCGAGTTTACGAGCCTCCCGGATTAGGTAGTCGGAAAGCGCTAGACCGGCCAGCGCTGCCCGTGCCTTCAGTTGGCGATGCAGCCCTTCCGGGACGTTACGCAGTTGGATCATCTTGGACATGTGAGTAATGCTAGTTGCATGTGGATCACATGTCAATGTTTGTCGACAGAGTGCTGCCTCGAAGCATGATGCCTTGAGATTCTGGAACAGCTTCGCAGCGTCTGGGAACTCCGGCTGCGGGCCACACGTGAATTCCCGCTCAGAAGAACTGCAGTCCGAAAGAAACCGACGCCGGAATTAGCCCGATTTGGAGCGGGTGATGGGAATCGAACCCACGTTAGCAGCTTGGGAAGCTGCAGTTCTACCATTGAACTACACCCGCGCGGGGAGAGTGATTCTACTGGTGCGGTGCTCCCGCCCGCAATGCTGGCGCGCCTATAATGCTTGAATATGAAACCTGAGCTGAGTCTGCTGCTCGAAGTGCGCGCGACCCTCGCGGCCCCGATCGTGGTGGGCGATGTTCCGGAGGGCGCGCGGCGCGTGGTACCGATCAGCGGCGGAACCTTCGCAGGTCCGCGGCTACGCGGCACGCTGGTAGCCGGCGGCGCCGACTGGCAGTACCTGCGCCGGGACGGGGTGATGATCGTCGAGGCGCAATACCTCCTGCGCACGGATGACGGCATCATCATCCAGGTGAACAATCACGGCATGCGTCATGGCCCCGAGGCGGTGATGCGTCGGCTCGGGGCCGGCGAGTCCGTTGATCCGGCCGAGTATTACTTTCGTGCCGCGCCGCGCCTGTCGGCCCCGTCCGGACACTACGACTGGCTCAACCGCCGCATGTTTATCTGCAGCGGCGCCCGGTATCCGGACGCCGTGATGCTGTGGTTCTACGAAGTCAGCTAGCCGCGACCGCTACTTGGCCAGCTGGAACAAAGTCGAGGGCACCCAGCCCTCATTGCCCAGCTCGTCGGTCACCTTCCACCAGATGCCGTCCTTGTCGCCACTCGGATAGAGGGTCATGCCCGGTTCCAGGTCGCGCACCACCTTGGCCTTCAGGTTCGAGGCCTCGTACATCCTGCCCGGCTTCGACATCGTCACGGACTGCGACACATTGTCGGCCTTCGCATTCAGCTCCATGCCCTTCACCTGCGTGACGAGCTTCGTGAAGGCATCCAGGTAGGCCATCGTAATGACCTGGCCGATTTCCGTATTTGCGTAGCTGCTCGCCCCCGCAGCCGCGAATGCGCCAAAGAATGAGCCGCCGCCCGCGCCCCAGCCCATGTCGGTCTTTTTCGAATGCCCCTGCTCCAGGGCAACCTGCTCAGTCGAACGCACGTCAGTGAGTGTCAGCACCACATCGGCCGTCTTGCTCTTGAGGCTTATCCCGCCGACGACCGCACCAGCCATGCCATGCAGAAAACCGCCCAGCGCCCCGCCGATGTTCGTACCGCCCGAATTGCCGTTCTTCGTGACGAGGTCCGGAACGAGTACGTAGTCGGCGGCCTTCATCTGGCCCTTACCGATGTTCGAACCGCCGCGCGTCTCACCGCTGGCCGACAGCGCGCGCTCGCGCTGGGCTGCGGCCAGACCCTTGCCACGATCCAGCAGCGTGAAGCAGTTGGACTGGGACACGAACACCTTGATGAGTGACTCCGGTGAGTCGAGCTGGTATTGCGTCCACCAGTTGTTCTCCGGTTCGGTAACCGCCAGTGTGCCGATCTTCTTTTCACAGGTCGGAATCTGCGGTGACGGCGCATCGGCCGCCGGCGCGACTGCCACCAGACCCGCGCCGCAAATCAGGAGCGATGCAAGAGTGCCAACGATGAATCGCTGATTACGCATAGAGCCTCCCCGAAGACATTTTGTTTTCCGTCGCAACCCACGCTGCGCCGTGCCCGTGCTCCCGCGAGCCGGGTCATTGTCGAGAATTGTAACGAAAGCCGGGTTGGCCGGTTAATCAATCAAAGGGGATTCAAACAAAAGAGGGTGATCGGTGATCACCCTCTTCAGCAGGCCACACGAAGTGCGGCGGATGCTGCTTAGCGATACCGCCTAGCGGACCGTGTACCCGCGTGCGTCCAGGCAGGCCGACATGGCCCGCGCATAAGCCGAGCGCTTGCTGACCGTGGCGCCCGAGGAAGCCTGGCTCGTCGGATCAAACCCGGTCTGCCCCTTCGCCCAGTTGTGGCACTGGAACTTGTCCGTTGCCTGCTGCTGATCGCTCTGGCCGTTGCGCGGATAGATGATCAAACCGGCCGCGGCTCCGGGACCTGCAGCCGGTCCGCCAGCCGCTACATCCGGCGGCGTGTTATCCGCGGAGTTCGCCACGTCCGGTCCAGCGGCGGCCGCCGCATTCACATCATCCGAATAGTCCCCCGCCGACACCGGCGGCGGATCTACCGCCACGTAGCCGTTATCCGCGGCATCGTAGTTGTAGTACACATTATTCACGTAGTAGTACGGCACGCTGTCCCACCAGTAGGTCGCGTAGAGCGCCGGCAGGAAGCCGAGGTACAGCGGGTACGACCAGCCGTAGAAGGCCGCCGGCCAATAGCCGCCACGCCAGTAGCCGCCACCCCAGCCGCCGCGGTAGCCGATGCCCACGCCACCACGATAGCCGTAGGCACGGCCATAGCTGTAAGCCCCGCCGGCGCGCACCTGCGCATGTCCACCCGCGCCATAGCGGGGAGCGTAATGCTGCCCGCCTGCAAAGCCGCGGCTCCCGCCGCTGAAATGGGCGCCGCCACTGACATGGCCGCCACCGCTGAAGTGGCCGCCGCCACTGAAATGGCCGCCCCCGCCTCCACCATGGGACTCGGCGAAGGCGGATGACGCGCCCAATGCCAGGGCGGCTGCGACGCCGACCACCTTCAAAACTGTACCGGCCTTGGTTCGAGCATTGGCACTTACCTTGGCGTTCATGATTTGCTCCGTCGCGGATTGAATGTAAACCGCAGCATCGATTCCGACTTAAGGCTTAATGGTATCGCCCCTTGAGCTATTCAACGCAATGGCGCAGTTGGCGATGACATTGTAGGCCCCGTGGAGATCCTTGTGGAATCAAGGACTTCGATTATGGTTAACCAACCTTAACCGACCCCCGCCAAGCTCACGCTTGCAACGCCGCCCGATGCCGCGGCTGCTGCGCTGCACTCTACAGCTTGGCGCGCTCGTCGTGGCCGATCAGCTTGATCCAGATGCTGTCGAACTGCTCTGGGAGGGGGCCTTCCACGCCCATCGAGGCCCGCACCGTGTCCTCGGAAATCAGGCCATGTTCGTGCAGGACCGCCAGCGCCGCCAGTTTGCGACCGAACGCCAGCGAGCGTCCCAGCGGCGATAACGATACCGGCGGGTGGCCCTTGCGTCGGGGCCGTTGCTCCTCCAGCGCCGTCAGGACCCGCTCCGACAACTCCCAGCTTGCCGCCACGCGCTTCGCGACGCTCGCGCACTGGGCATCGATCAAGGAAATGATCACGGCCGGATGCGGCGAGCGCCCCTCCAGCTGCAGATGGCAGCGGTCAACGACCAGCCGGTAGACCACGATGGTGCCCAATCCCATCGTCAGCGCCAGCAGCTGGGCCGCGAACGGATCACCGTTTTCGACCTGCGAGGCATGGCTCTCGGCGGCACTGGCCGAGCGGAACGTGTGCTCCCACACGATTTCCGGAAAGCGTGGGTAGTCGGTGGCCGCCAGTTTGAAGACCGGCTGCACCAGCACCGTCGCGATCAGTGAATGCAGACCATCCGTGCCCAGCATCGCGACGGCCCGATCCAGGCTCTCCACCGGATCCTCACTCACGCGGTACACCGGACTGTTGGCCACTTTCAGCAGGTTGCCGGCCAGCGCCGGATCACGCGCGAAAATATTGGCCAGCTGGTGCTGGGTGCTCTTCTTGTCATGCACCGCCCGCAGCAGCTGCGGCAGCATCATCGGGCGGCGCATCGCGTATTTCGGATCGGTGGCCAGCCTTTCGAACAGCTCGTCCGCATTTTCAGCGACCACGCGCAACTCCTGCTGCGGCGGCTTGTGATGGGCGAGCGCGCCGAAGGCCAGCTCGTACATGTTGTGGAAGGTCTGGTCGGCGCTGAGCACCTGGGTTTCGAGCGGCCCTGCCGGGACCGGTGCGATGGGCACCGGCGGGCGCACCGGTTGCGGCGCGGGCGCAACGTGCTCCAGGGTCGGGATCGACACTGGCGCCACGGCCGGCGGGGTCGCCTTGGCGCGGGACAGTCCCCGAATGAACAGCCAAATGCATACGGCACCGGCGATGGCCGCCATGACGAGGAGCAATCCGATGACCAGGCTTTGAGCCACCACTCTGTTGCCATGCCGTTCGCATGAACGGCCCTGCGAAAACAGCGTCGATTCTGCCATAGAAGAATGGGCCGGGTAGACTGTGTACTCCTCAGGTTTATAAATTGAAGTCGAAGGTATGCCGCAGCCGTTACTCGCCCCCGGGAATATCGTCGATGTGGTCGCTCCGGGGTTCCGATGCAGCCCCGAACAGCTCGAAGGCGGCATAGCGTTCCTCAAACGCCAGGGGCTCATCCCGCGCGTATCGCCGGATCTGTTCGGCAGCGACCTGCTGTGCGCCAACACCGATGCGCAACGCTTCGCACAGCTGCGCAAAGCGCTGTATGCGCGTGATTCGCGGGCCGTGTGGGGCGTGCGCGGCGGCTATGGCGCGATCCGCATCATTCAGCGTCTGCAGGGGCTGAAGCCGCCCGCCCATCCGAAGCTCGTGATCGGCTACAGCGATTTCACGACCCTGCATCAGCTGCTGAACCTGTTCTGGGGATGGCCCTCGCTGCACGGTCCCTTTCTGGACCGGCTCGGCGGCACCAACGTCCGCGCTGAAGACCGTCGCGAAGTCGAGGCGGTCCTGTTCGGTGGCGCAACCCACAGTGTTTTCGCAAACCTCGCGCCGCTCAATGCGGCAGCACGACGCCGCCAAGTGATCCGCGGCAAGCTGACCGGCGGCAACCTCACCGTCCTGCAAAGTACCCTCGGCACCCCGCTGCAGCGCCGTCCTTCCGGCATCCTGTTCCTTGAGGACGTCGGCGAACGCGGCTATCGCATCGACCGCATACTCGAACACCTGCGCCAGGCCGGCGTGCTACGCAATCTCAAAGCCATCGTGCTCGGCACCTTCCTCGGCGGCGCCGAAGCCGACGGCAGCAACTTGGGACCGGCGGTGCTCGAGCGTTTCGCGCAGACACTGTCCGTTCCGGTGCTGGCCGGCATCGAAGCGGGTCATGGTCAGGGCCAGCGGCCCATGTTCCTGCATACCCGCGCCGAACTGCGCTGCGGACCGGACGCGCAACTGCGCGTGCAGAGCGCCGTCTTCGCGCCGCGATGACCCCCCAGACCCATCCGCGCGGCGTGCGCTCCTTCGTGCTGCGCGCCGGTCGCATGACCGATGGCCAGCAACGCGCGCTCGGGCGGCTGTGGCCGCAATTCGGGCTCGAATACACCGCAGCACCTTGCGCTCTTGCCGCCGTGTTCGGCCGCGTGGCACCGTGCGTGGTCGAGATCGGCTTCGGCAATGGCGACAATCTCGTCCACATGGCGCAGGCGCGGCCCGAGGTGGACTTCCTCGGCATTGAAGTGCATCGCCCGGGTGTCGGGCGGGTACTGCTCGATATCGAGCGCCTCGGGCTGCGCAATGTGCGCGTCAGCAACCACGATGCGGTTGAGGTCGTCGGTCAGCAGCTGTCCGCCGCGAGTGTTGACGAAGTGCTCGTGCTGTTTCCCGATCCGTGGCACAAGAAACGCCACCACAAGCGCCGGTTGCTCAATGCACCGTTCGTCGCGCTACTGGCATCGCGCCTGAAACCGGGCGGACTGTTGCGCGCCGCGACCGACTGGGAGCCCTACGCCAGCGCCATGCTCGAAGTGTTGGCTGGCTGCGCGCTGCTCGAGAATACCGCATGCGCGGGCGGCTACGTGCCGCGGCCCGAATCACGACAGCCGACGCGCTTCGAGCGCCGCGGCGCGCGCCTCGGGCATAGGGTGTGGGATCTGGCGTTCCGGCGTCGCAGCGGCGCGCCGTCTCATTGAAAGCTCGCGCGAATCCCATCGAGCACGAACTGCACGGCCAGCGCCCCGAGGATCACACCGAACAGGCGATTGGCGACATTCGTGCCGGTGACACCCATCGTGCGCATCAGCGGCACCGCCATCAACATCACCGCCAGCGTGAGCAGCAGGACCACCGCCACGCACGCGGCCATTGCCGCAAACTGCAGCGGATGCGCCGTGATCGACAGCGGCCCGAACCACAGCAGGATCGTGACCAGCGCACCCGGGCCCGAGATCAGTGGGAATGCCAGCGGAAACACCGAGATGTCCAGGCGACGCCGACTCTCGGCCTCCTCGTCACTTGAGGTGCGCGTACCGGACTCGCGCGCGAACACCATCTCCAGGGCGATCAGGAACAGCAGCAGGCCACCGAAGATGCGAAAGGCCTGGATGCTGATGCCCATCGCCGCCAGGAACGGCGTGCCGATCAGTGAAAACGTCAACAGGATCAGCGCCGAGATCGACACCGACTTGAACGCCATCCGGCGCTGAAATTCGGGCGTGTAGCCGGTCGTGAGCGTGACGAACACGGGCGCGATCGACAGCGGCTCGACCACCACGAAGAACACGATGAAGAACTTGATGACCTGGTCAATCATGGGTGCGGATATAACGGTCGGTCATCCTGCAGCGCGAGCTTGTCCGATGCGGCGCTTTATTCTTGAAAGCCCTGTAAATCAGGCGCAACATGAATCTGTGCATTGACGTGCGAGCATAGCAACCGCGCCGCGAAGGCGTGCAGCTGTTGTATTGAATCTGCCCCTGCGGAGGTTTACGATGGCGAGTCCCAACCCCGGCGTGGGGGCCTGGTATCGAATGAATGGCGGCGAGCCATTCGAAGTCGTGGCCCTCGACGATGATGACGGCACCATTGAGGTGCAATACGCCGATGGCACCCTCGAAGAGCTGGACCGCGAGGACTGGCAGTCGTGGTGCGATGAAAACCTGCTCGCGGCCGCCGATCCCGGGGAAGACTGGAGCGATTCGGCCGATGTCGAGGCCGATGAAGGCCATTCGCGCTTCGATCGCGCCGGCGATCAGGGCGACTTGAGAGCCGGGTCCCTCGACGACATTGATCTGTTCGACGCCGGCTGATCCTCTTAAGGCAGCGCATGCCGATGCGCCGGCCGTGACAGCAGAAAGATCAGCAGCAGCGCGGGAATACTCAGACTCGCCGTGTACATGAAGAAATGCGGGTAGCCGATCCGGTGGACCACGAACCCCGAAGTTCCCTCCAGCAGCTTGCCCGGCAATGCGTAAAGCGATGAGAAGAGAGCGTACTGCGTAGCCGTATAACGGGAACTGGTGAGCGCAGACAAAAAGGCGATCAGCGCCGTGCCGTGCAAGGCCAGCGCCAGGTTGTCCAGTCCATTGGCGGCACCCAAACCCAGGAGCGTCGGTCCGTTGGTGGTGGCCAGCCACGAGAAACCGAGATTCGACAGCATCACCATGAAGCTGCCCAGAACCAGGGCGCGGACGATGCCGAAGCGCGCGATCACCACACCCGAAATCAAGACGCCGAGCATCGAAAGCGCCAGGCCGACAACCTTCACCACGGTGGCGATCTGCTCCAGGCTGTAGCCATGATCGATGTAGAAGGGATTCGCCATGACGCCCATGGTGAAATCGGTGAGGCGGTAGCTGCCGATCAGTAACAGCAGCAAGGCGGCGATGCGAACGGAGAAGCGCCCGAGAAAATCGGTCAGCGGACACACCACGGCGCCCACGAAGGCAGCTCCCGCAGTCTGGGCGAACCGCGGCCAGTGCGCCGTGCTTCCCAGCCAGTCGCGCACGCGCCGTTCCTGCTGTTCACCAACGGGGGCAACTCGCGCACGCGGCTCACGTACCAGCAAGGTCGTCATCACCCCGACCAGCCCCAACGCCGCCATGGTCGCGTAACTGGCATGCCAGCCCGCGACCTGGGCGAGGCCCAGCGCGCCGGCGGAGGCGCAGATGAGCGCGCCCCGGTAGCCAATCTGGTAGGCCGCCGCCATGGCGCCTTGTTCCTCATCCGGCGCGGACTCGATGCGCCAGGCGCTCATGGCGATGTCCTGGGTGGCAGCACAGAACGCCAGGAACACTGCACCCACGACGACCTGCGTGAGATTGGTGGCGGGATGCGCCAGCGACAGATTCAGCAGCGCTGCGACGATGCCGACCTGGGAAAGGAGCATCCAGCTGCGGCGGCGTCCCAGCAGCCGTTTCAATCCCGGCAGCGGCATCCGATCCACGAACGGCGCCCAGAGAAATTCCAGGGTAAAAATCAGGCCCGCCCACGCCAGCATGCCGATGGTGCTCACCTGGATGCCATCCTGCCGCAGCCAGGCTGAGAGGGTGTTATACACCAGGTAAAAAGGCAGACCGCTGGCGAATCCCAGGAACAGCATGGAGACGATTCGGGGCTGCAGGTAGACCCGCGCCGCCTGCGACCATCGGGGGGTGGGATTCGATGTAATAATCTGCCGCTCCATTTATCAGGCCATCAAACCGCGCCCCGCGCGAACTGTCGATCATGCACAACTATCAACTTGAATTCATTGATCTCGCGATAGCGCGCGAGGCGTTGCGCTTCGGCCGCTTCACCCTGAAGTCGGGGCGCGAGAGCCCGTACTTCTTCAATGCCGGGTTGTTCAGCGACGGCGCCTCCGCCGCTGCCCTGGGCCGCTGCTACGCCGCCGCATTGGCCGGCTCCGGCCTGGAGTACGACATGCTGTTCGGGCCCGCCTACAAGGGCATCCCGCTGGCCACCGCCACCGTGATCGCCCTGGCGGATCATCATGGGCGCAATGTGCCGTACGCCTTCAACCGCAAGGAGGCGAAGGATCATGGTGAGGGCGGCAACATCGTCGGCAGCGCGCTCAGGGGCCGGGTCGTGATCGTTGATGATGTGATTTCCGATGGGGCCGCCAAGCGCGAGGCCATTGACCTGATCAGCAAGGCCGGCGCCACGCCCGCAGCCATATTACTGGCCCTGGACCGGCAGGAACGGGGCCAGGCAGACCGTTCCGCAGTGCAGGAAATCTACGCGGCGCACGGTGTGCGCTGTGTGAGCATCCTCACACTTGGCCAGCTTCTGTCCGCTTTGGAGAACCCCCCGGATGGTCGTGCTCGCGTTTCTGCGCAACAGCTCACGGCGTTGAAGGCCTATCGCGCACAATTTGGGGTCCCGTGACACTTGCAGCGCCGCTTGCGACAGGGACATGATGCGCGGCAAGACGATGCGCAAAACAGCCTAGGACCATGCCCACAATCGCCCATACCACCAAATTCGCCTTGGCCCTGACGTGTGTATGCGCCTGGGGCGCGAGCTGCTGGGCCGAAACCCCGGCTGCCTACAAATGGGTGGACGATCAGGGCGTCGTGCACTACGGGGACAGCATCCCGCCGCAGTACGCGCAGAAGGAAAGCACCCTGCTCAACAAGCAGGGCGTGCCGATCGGCCACAATGCAGCGACCCGGAGTCCGGCCGAACTGGCGGCCTCGGCCGATGCGGAGCAGCAGCTGGCCCGGCAGAAGCAGCACGACAGCTTCCTGCTGGCCACCTACACCTCCGTCAAGGATATCGAACAGCTGCGCGATGAGCGATTGCTGCAGATCAAGGGCCAGCGCGTCGCGGCCGAGCAGTACGTCGCCTCATTGGGAGAGCGCCTGGCGGCGCTGCAGACTCGCGCGCAGAACTTCAAGCCCTACAGCACGCGCCCCGACGCCCATCGCATGCCGGACGATCTGGCCGAACAGATGGTGCATACGCTCAATGACATGCGCGCACAGAAGGCGGCGCTCAGCACCAGCCAGGAAGAAGAAGCCAAGACCCAGACGCAGTTCCAGTCGGACATCGACCGCTACAAGGATTTGCGTGCCGCCCAGGCGGTGGTGCGCTGATCGCGCGCCGCCGGATCAGCCGCGTCCCGAATGCCCGAAGCCGCCCGAACCGCGGGCGCTGGTCGCGAAATCGTTGACCACCTCGAGTTCCACCTGCACCACGGGGACCACCACCAACTGCGCAATGCGCTCCCCCGGCTCGATGACGAAGGCACTCTGGCCGCGGTTCCACATCGAGACCATCAGCTGCCCCTGGTAATCCGAGTCGATCAGACCGACGAGATTGCCCAGCACGATGCCGTGCTTATGGCCGAGCCCCGAGCGCGGCAGGATCACCGCCGCCAGTCCCGGGTCATTGATGTGGATGGCAAGCCCGGTCGCCAGCAACTGAGTCTGTCCCGGCGCGAGCGTCACCGGCGCATCGATGCAGGCACGCAGGTCCATGCCCGCCGAACCGTCGGTGGCATACGCCGGCAGCGGCAGCAGGGTGCCGACACGGGCATCGAGAATCCGCACCTTCAACGGGTGCCGGCGGGTCGGCGTATCCATGCGGTCAACCCTTGATGGCGTTCGCCGAAACGGGCGTGGTGCGGCCGGCTTCGGCGCGGCGCTCGGCAAAGACGCTGGCAATGAGTTCGATGAGGTCGCGCGCCAGCTGCGTCTTGGCGTTGCGCGGCAGGAGCTTGCGACCATTGCGCCACAGGACAATCAGTTCGTTGTCAGCGCAGTCGAAGGCCTTGTCGTGACCGACTTCATTCGCGGCGATCATGTCGAGGTTCTTGCGCAGCATTTTAGTGCGCGCGTTCTGCTCCACCGTATCGGTCTCCGCCGCGAAGCCCACGACGAACGCCGGCCGCTGCGCGCCGGCCGCGAGGGTGCCGATGATGTCCGTGGTGCGTGCCATCTGCAGCGCCAGGCTCTCCTCGGTCTTCTTGATCTTATGGGTCGCAGCCTGCGCCGGGCGATAGTCGGCGACCGCGGCAGTGGAGATGAAGATGTCCTCGGAGCGCACCTCGGCCTGCACTGCTGCGAGCATGTCCGCCGCGCTCTCGACATCGACGCGCCGCACTCCGGCCGGAGTTCCCAAGGCCACCGGGCCGCAGATCATCACGACCTCGGCGCCGGCCTCGCGTGCGGCCTGTGCGACCGCGAACCCCATCTTGCCGGAACTGCGATTGCTGATGAAACGGACCGGATCGATCGGCTCGCGGGTCGGTCCGGCCGTGATCAGCACCCGCCGGCCGCTCAACACGCCGCTGGGCACCAGCGTCGAATCGGCGAGCGCGGCAAGTTCGGTGGGTTCGAGCATGCGGCCCGCACCCACTTCCCCGCAGGCCTGATCCCCGGTTCCCGGACCGAACACATGGACCCCGCGCTCCTTCAGCAGCGCGACATTGGCCTGAGTCGCCGGATTCGCCCACATCTGCTGGTTCATGGCCGGCGCCAGCGCGATCGGCGCGGCGGTGGCGAGACAGGTCGTGGCCAGCAGGTCATCGGCGCGTCCGCCGGCCAGCCGCGCCAGGAAATCAGCGGTCGCGGGCGCGATCAGCACCAGGTCGGCCCAGCGCGCCAGTTCGATATGGCCCATCGAGGCCTCCGCGCCCGGGTCCCACAGGTCCGTGCGCACCGGCCGACCCGAAAGCGCCTGGAAGGTCATCGGCGTCACGAACTCCCGCGCACCATCCGTCATGACCACCTGGACTTCGGCACCGCGCTCGCGCAGCCGACGCACGAGATCCGCACTCTTATAGGCCGCAATGCCGCCAGTAACGCCGAGCAGGATGTGTTTGCCGTGCATGGAACCTCGTGGCGGCCATTATCAGGTCCACCCTGACCGTGCGCAAATGACGAAATCGCCTGACCTTATTAGAGGACAGTCAGGCCCGATTAGCCGCTGGCATGCGGCGGGGTACCACCTCGACACTGCCCGCATGTCGATCCTGAACTGGCCGGCCTGCGAACGACCGCGCGAAAAGCTCATGGAGCACGGTCCCCAGACCCTCTCCAATGCCGAACTGCTCGCCGTATTCTTTGGCACCGGCAGTCGCGGCGGCAATGCCGTGGATCTGGCGCAGCAGCTGCTCGCGCGCTTCGGGTCGCTGCGCGAACTGCTGTGCGCCAACCGCGAGCAGGCGCTGGCCGGCCATGGCTTGGGTCCGGCCCGCTACTGCATGCTGCAGGCCGCCCTCGAACTCGCACGCCGCCACTACCGTGACAGCCTCAAGGCCGGTCCGGCCCTCGATTCCCCCGATGCCACGCGCGGCTTCCTCATCGCGCAACTGCGCGATCGCCCCTACGAGGTCTTCTGCTGCCTGCACCTGGACACCCGCCACCGCCTGATCGCCTTCGAGGAACTGTTTCGCGGCACGATCGATGGCGCAAGCGTGCATCCGCGGGAGGTCGTGCGGCAGGCGCTGGCCCGGAATTCGGCGGCGGTGATTCTGGCGCATAACCACCCTTCCGGCGTTCCCGAGCCCAGCCAGGCCGACGAACTCATCACCCAGCGCCTGCGCGATGCCCTGGCGCTGGTGGACGTCCGGGTCCTCGACCATCTGATTGTGGGTGGTGAGCGCTGCCTGTCGTTTGCGGAACGCGGCTTGCTGTAGTTGAGCCAATGGCCGCCGCTGTCATGGTGGCAGGCGAAAAAAATGGCCCGCCTCCGTAAGAGGCGGGCCAGCTGTTTGTGCTTACACCTGCGTCAGCGTCAGAAGCTAGCGCGGACACCGATCATGTAGGTTCTGCCGGGATTGTAGTCAGTGTACGTCGCATTCGGGAATTCAAAATACTGACGCTGGCTGGCGGCGGTGAAGTTGGTGCAGTCCAGCGTCACCTGAACGTTCTTTGCCGCTCCTGAGATGTTGAATATCTTGCCCAGATCAAAAATGGACGAGAAGTCCCACTGCTGATAGGTGTCCTGAAAGAGCGCCGCCGCGGCGATGCCATTCTGGTTGGCAGTGCTGATCTGGTTGGCCGCATTATATACGGTGGACACCCGCAAGCTCACTCCCCTGTGCTCGTAGTAGAACAGCAGGTTGTAGGTGTGTGGCGGCACGCCAAGTGCGATCGCAGGAGCGGCACCTGTACCGATCTGATCAACCAGCGTGTAGTTGAACTGGAAGCCGAAGCCCTCGAGGCCAAAGCGGCCGATGAGGAAATCGAGTGGCTGGACCCATCCGAACTCCAGTCCGTTGTCGGTCAGAACTCCGGAGGCGTTCACCTGCTCGGTCAGCACCACCGTGGCCGTACTCGGGCCACCGCGCGAGGTGATGGCCGCCTGCTGCGTCGGCGTCAACGTGTCGTAGGTGATGCCGTACGGCGCGAGGTACGAGAACGGCACCGTGGTGTTACCGTTGGAGGTGAAGCCGGTGATGTGCTTGCGGAACCAGGTCAAGCTCAAATAGCCCTCCTGGCCGGTGTAGAAATCGAGGCCCAGGTCAATGTTGTTCGATAGGTACGGCTGCAGCGCAGGATTGCCGACGGTGCCGACCGCGGCTGACGGGTCGCTGAAGCTGAGTCCGGGCAGCATTGCGTTGGGATTGGGACGGGTCATGGTCCGCGATACGGCACCGCGGAACACCCACTGATCGGTGATGTTGTAGGCGGCCTCGAACGACGGCAGGAGATTGCTGTATTTGTTCTCCGTGAGGTTGGACACT